>NZ_JBYEXN010000021.1:0-90961 GCF_057621855.1 Parazoarcus sp. PS-13 R2A | reverse complement strand
CCAGATTGAAAGAGGGCGCCCCGACGGGGCGCCCTCTTTTTTCATGTCGCGTTGTGTTTCGCGATCATCGGACACGGACTGCCCGCCCGACGGAGCGCGCAGACCGCAGCGCCTCGACAGCAGACCATCGGCGGCGTCACGCGCCCTGCGGATACGTCCCCGGAATCAGCACATCGCGCCCGACATTGCGAATGTCGGTGTGGCCGCAGAATGCCATGGTGATGTCCATCTCGTTGGCGATGAGTTCCAGGCACTTGCTCACGCCCGCCTCGCCCATGGCACCCAACCCGTAAAGGAAGGGACGACCGATCAGCGTGCCCTTCGCGCCGAGCGCCACGGCTTTCAGTACGTCCTGCCCGCTGCGGATGCCGCCGTCCATCCACACCTCAATGCGGTCACCCACGGCCTCGACGATGCCCGGCAGGGCATGAATCGACGACGGCGCACCGTCGAGCTGACGGCCGCCGTGGTTGGAGACGATCAGCGCATCCGCGCCGCTGTCGGCGGCGAGGCGCGCGTCTTCTTCGTCCATGATCCCTTTCAGGATCAGCTTTCCACCCCACTGCTTCTTGACCCACTCGACGTCGGCCCAGCTCAGCGCCGGGTCGAACTGCTCGGCGGTCCAGCTCGACAGCGAGGACATGTCGCCCACGCCCTTGGCATGCCCGACGATGTTGCCGAAACTGCGACGCTTCGTGCCGAGCATGCCGAGACACCAGCGCGGCTTGGTCGCGAGGTTGATCATGTTCGCGATGGTCGGACGCGGAGGTGCCGACAGGCCGTTCTTGAGATCCTTGTGACGCTGGCCGAGGATCTGCAGGTCAAGTGTGAGCATCAGGGCTGAGCACTTTGCCGCACGTGCGCGCTCGATGAGGCGGACGATGAAATCGCGGTCTCGCATCATGTACACCTGAAACCAGAATGGCGAAGTCGTATGCGCAGCAATGTCCTCGATCGAGCAGATGCTCATCGTCGACAGGGTGAAGGGCACGCCAAACTTCTCCGCGGCACGCGCCGCCAGGATCTCTCCGTCGGCATGCTGCATGCCGGTCAGCCCAGTGGGCGCGATTGCCACCGGCATGGCAACGTCCTGCCCGACCATCTTCGTGCGCAGGCTGCGACCTTCCATGTTGACCGCCACACGCTGGCGCAACTTGATCGGCTGAAAATCGGATTCGTTGGCGCGGTAGGTGCTCTCGGTCCACGAGCCGGAGTCGGCGTAATCGTAGAACATGCGCGGCACGCGCTTTTCGGCAAGTCGTCGCAGGTCTTCGATGCAGGTGATCACGGGCATATGCGGGTCTCCGGATATTCTTCTGGATTGGGTGGGCTGAAACTGTCAGGCCTTGATCGTCGCCCGGAAACGCTCGCAGCGGTCGGAAGGATTTTCAGCTGCGACGGGAAAGAAGTTCCGCTCCTTCCTGCGCCGCTGCGGCACACACCTCGCGCAGCCAGTCTGCAAAAACCGAAGCAGGCCCCTGCGGCGACGCGGTGGCGATGTAGTACTGGGTGCGCGCCTCGGCCTGAATCCCGAACAAGGGCTGCAGCGCGCCACTGCGCAACCATTGCCGCGCCAGCGACGGCCGCCCCGGCGCCACCCCCTGCCCGCTCGCCGCGGCCTCCAGCAGCAAGCCGAGATCGACCAGACGCGGCCCGACCGCCGGCTCTTCCAGACGCCCCAGACCGGCGACCTCGAACAGCGGCGCCCAGGGTTCCAGCGGCGTGCGCAACAGGGGCAAACCGGCGAGGTCGGCCGCAGTGCTCAGCGGTCCAAGCGTGCTCAGCAGCGACGGCGATGCCAGCGGCACGACCCTGTCCTGCATCAGCACATCGCCGCCATGGGCCGCAAGGTCGCCATGACGCACCTCGATCTGGGCATCGTCTGCGCCTTGATCAAGGTAGGGCACGCTGAGCACGATTTCGAGTTCAATCTGTGGCTGGGCGCGGGTGAAGGACGCCAGCGCGGGCACCAGAATCTGTCGCGCAAACGTCGGCGGCGCGCACACGCGCAAACGCTCGACACGCTGCGAGGCGCGCCGGTGCAGGGGCACGGCAGCGAGCAGGCCGAGCGCCGCCCGCACCTGCTCCAGATACTCCTTGCCCAGCGCACTGAGCCCGAGCACCTTGCCGCCACGGACCAGCAGGCTCGCACCGAGCAAATCCTCGACCGTAGACACGCGCTTGCTCACCGCGCTCGCCGTCACGTTGAGCTCGTCGGCCGCGCGCTCGAAGCTGCCCAGCCGCGCCGCCGCCTCGAAGGCGCGCAATCCGTCGATGGAAGGGAAGCGAACGTCGGCAGGCAGGGTCATTTTCTGGCGAATCTGGCATTCTGGCGTGGGTTCAAGGCTATCACGCCCGGCCCGGATGCCGCCGGGTCGTCCGCCTCCAGGCGTAAAAAAGCCGGCCACACGGGCCGGCTTTGTCGTCTTACGGCTCAGGGCCGCTTAGTGCGTGGCCTTGAACACCTGACGGTAGTGATGCAGCAACGGCTCGGTGTAACCGCTGGGCTGCACGCAACCTTCAAAGATCAGGTCGCGCGCGGCACGGAATGCAACCGAGGCAGCAAAATCCGGCGCCATCGGGCGATAGGCGGGATCGCCGGCATTCTGGCCGTCCACCACCGCAGCCATACGGCGCAGGGTTTCCTCGACCTCCGCCGGCTGCACCACGCCATGACGCAACCAGTTGGCGATGTGCTGGCTGGAGATGCGCAGCGTCGCACGGTCTTCCATCAGGCCGACGTTGTTGATATCCGGCACCTTGGAGCAACCCACGCCCTGCTCCACCCAGCGCACCACATAACCCAGGATGCCCTGACAGTTGTTGTCGAGTTCCTGCTGGCGCTCTTCCGCCGACCACTTTGCTTCCGCAACCACCGGTACGGTCAGCAGACCGTCCAGCAGGCTGTCGTACTCGGCATCAAGATCGATCTTTTCCAGTTCCTGCTGCACGGCCTGAACATCGACCTGGTGGTAGTGCAGCGCATGCAGCACGGCGGCGGTCGGCGACGGCACCCATGCGGTGTTGGCACCAGCCTTCGGATGACCGATCTTCTGTTCGAGCATCGCGGCCATCAGGTCGGGCATCGCCCACATGCCCTTGCCGATCTGAGCCTTGCCGCGCAGGCCGCAGGCCAGGCCGACCAGCACGTTGCTGCGCTCATACGCCTGAATCCATGCCGAGGACTTCATGTCGCCCTTGCGCATCATCGGGCCCGCTTCCATCGCGGTATGCATCTCGTCGCCGGTGCGGTCGAGGAAGCCGGTATTGATGAAAGCCACGCGATGGCTGGCCGCGGCGATACAGGCCTTGAGGTTGATACTGGTGCGACGCTCCTCATCCATGATGCCCATCTTCATCGTGTAGCGCGGCAGCCCGAGCAGGTCCTCGACACGTCCGAACAACTCGTCGGCAAACGCGACTTCGAGTGGTCCGTGCATCTTGGGTTTGACGATGTACATGCTGCCGGTGCGCGAGTTGCCCTTGCGCTCCCGGTCGTGCAGCGAGATCAGGGTGGTGACGACGCCATCCAGAATGCCTTCCGGAATCTCGTGGCCCTCGCCGTCGATGATGGCCGGGTTGGTCATCAGATGACCGACGTTGCGGATGAACAGCAGCGCACGGCCATGCAGACGCAGCGCGCCGCCGTCTGCAGCGGTGTATTCGCGATCGGCGTTGAGACGGCGGACGATGGTCTTGTCGCCCTTGGCCACTTCTTCGGTCAGCGTACCCTGCATCAGGCCCAGCCAGTTGCGATACACCACCACCTTGTCTTCAGCGTCGACTGCAGCGATCGAGTCTTCGCAGTCCATGATGGTCGACAGTGCGGCTTCCATCAGCAGGTCGTTGATGCCGGCCGCATCGGTCTTGCCGATCATGCCTTCGCGATCGATCTGGACTTCGATATGCATGCCGTTGTTCTTGAGCAGCACGGCCGTGGGCGCAGTGGCCTCACCAACGAAACCGACGAACTTCTCGGCTTGCTGCAGGCCGACGGTGCTGCCGTTCGCGAGCCTGACCGCGAGCTTGCCATCGACGACGGCGTAAGCGGCGGCATCGGCATGCGAAGCACCGGCCAGCGGCGCGGCCTGATCGAGCACCTGGCGCGCGAACGCGATGACCTTGGCGCCGCGAACCGGGTTGTAGCCCTTGGTGATCTCTGCGCCGTCGGTCTGGGCGATGGCATCGGTTCCGTAGAGGGCGTCGTACAGCGAACCCCAGCGTGCGTTGGCGGCATTGAGCGCATAACGTGCGTTCATCACCGGCACCACCAGTTGCGGGCCGGCCTGCGAGGTGATTTCGCTGTCCACGTTGGCGGTATCAACGCTGACCTCAGCCGGGGGCGGCAGCAGATAGCCGATCGACGTCAGGAAGGCACGATACCCCCCCATGTCTTCGATCGGACCCGGATGTTCGCGATGCCAGTTGTCGAGCTCGGTCTGCAAACGGTCGCGTTCGGCGAGCAGCGCACGATTTTTCGGCGCAAGATCATGCACCAGCGCATCAAATCCGGCCCAGAAGGCGGCTACATCGACGCCGGTACCCGGCAGAGCTTCGGTTTCGATGAATGTCTTGAGCTTGGCAGCCACCTGCAGGCGCCCGCAGTTCACGCGTTCGGTCATGTCTCTCGTTCTCTCGTTGTCGTTGATCAACAGGCTTGCAGCAGCGCCACGGCCCTGCGCACCCGCAGCAGATCACCCCGGACACACCGGTCTGATCGCCACGCCAGCACAGAAGGATAAACGCTCGCCGCCTTTGCGGGTAGATCAAGGTGCCTTTACGACCGAAATCGCCTGCAGTGCAGCACGCCCGCGGACCGGCTCGCACAGGTGCGAAACCGTCGGTCCGGCCACGAAATCGAGGCCCAGCGCATGTACAAGCGTGCGCTCCTGCTGCTTGATGCGGCGCAGGTTCGCAAGCTTCACCGGGCCGAAGCCTCGAATACCGTCGGCCAGACCTGCCAGCTCGATTGCCTGCGACATGTTCACGCTCGTGAGCCGCGGCAGCAGCGCACGGACGGTTCGGGCGTAGTCCGCAGCCAGTTCGCGCTCCATGCGACGCTCCTCGCTGCGTCCGAAGATGTCGAGCACCGTGCCACGCACGACTTTGGCCCGTGCCAGCAGCCTGAGGAGCGGCATCAGACGCGGGCCGAAGGTGAGCTTGCGCGGACGCCCATTGGGGCCGGGACGTGACAGCAGCGGCGGCGCCATATGAAACTGCAGACTGAAGTCACCCTCGAACTGCTCGTTCAGCGCTGCATCGAACTGCCCGGCGGTAAACAGCCGCGCAACTTCGTACTCATCCTTTATCGCCAGCAAGCGGGCATGGACACGCGCCACCACCGGGCTCAAGCGCAGGACGCCAAGCTCGCCCACGAGCTTGCGCTCGGCCCGTTCGACCTCGTCCACCAGCGCCCGGTACTGACTGGCATAGGCGGCACTCTGATAGGCGGTGAGCATCGCGACCCGTGCATCGACCAGTGCCGCCAGGGATTCGCCCTGCCCCTCGTCGGGCTGCACAGCGGAATCGTGCGTAGTGCCGGCAAGCGCCGCCAGCCCTTGCGGATCGCCCGCGGCGAGGCGCCCGAGGCTGAACGCGGTGAGATTGGTGGCCACCGCCACCCCGTTGAGCTCGATCGCGCGCGCCAGCGCCTCAAGCGAAACCGGCACCAGCCCCTGCTGCCAGGCGAATCCCAGCAGCAGGATGTTCGCGCCTATCGTGTCGCCGAGCATGCGCACCGACAGCGCCTGTGCATCACAGGTACTGAGCTGTGCCGCGCCTGCGGCATAACGGATCTTTTCCAGCAGCGCCTCAACATGAAGGTCGGCCTCGGGATCGAGCACGAACTTCGCGGTCTGGATCTCGTGCAGATTGGCGACGACGCGGGTGCGCCCATGCTTGATCGTCTGCAGCGCATCGTTGCTCGCGCCCACCACCAGATCGCAGGCAATCACCGCATCGGCCTGCTGGGTGTCGATCCGTACCTGATTGAGCGCGCGGGAATCGGTCGCCATGCGCACGAAGGACAGCACCTGCCCGCCCTTCTGCGCGAAGCCCATGAAGTCGAGCACAGACGCAGACTTGCCCTCCAGGTGCGCCGCCATGGTGACGAGCGCTCCCACCGTCACGACACCAGTGCCACCGACACCCGTCACCAGCAGATCGTAGGGGCCGCTCCATTCGTGCTTCGCCGGCAGCGCAAGCGCCGCCACCCGCGCCTGCAGCCTGTCCTCGTCGAAGCTGGCACCGACCGCCTTGCGCACCTTGCCACCGATCACCGACACGAAGCTGGGGCAGAAGCCCTCGACACAGGAATAGTCCTTGTTGCACGAGGACTGGTCGATCATGCGCTTGCGCCCCAGCGGGGTATCCAGCGGCACGATGGACAGGCAGTTGGACTGCTTGCCGCAATCGCCACAGCCTTCGCACACCGCTGCGTTGATGAACAACCGGCGGTCGGGATCCGGGTAAGCCTTCTTCTTGCGCCGGCGCCGCTTCTCGGCCGCGCAGGTCTGATCGTAGATCAGCACACTGACGCCTTTCACCTCGCGCAATTCGCGCTGCACGGTGTCGAGTTCGCTGCGGTGATGAAAGCTCGTGCCACGCGGGAACTGGCCTTCGTGTCCCTTGAACTTCTCCGGCTCGTCGCTGACCACCACCACCCTGCGTGCGCCTTCGGCCTCGACCTGACGCGCGATGGCATCGACCGTCACCGTGCCGTCTACCGGCTGCCCGCCGGTCATCGCCACCGCGTCGTTGTAGAGAATCTTGTAGGTGACGTTGGTCCGCGCCGCAATCGCCTGGCGGATGGCGAGAAAGCCGGAGTGAAAATAGGTGCCGTCGCCCAGGTTCTGGAATACGTGCGGGGTGCGGGTAAAGCCCGAATGCGCCACCCAGTCCACACCCTCGCCCCCCATCTGAATGAGGCCGGTGGTCTCGCGGTCGGGCATCCACGAGGCCATGAAGTGGCAGCCGATGCCGGCCTGCGCATGAGAGCCCTCGGGCACACGGGTCGAGGTGTTGTGCGGACAGCCGGAGCAGAAGTACGGCACCCGGCGCACCCCGTCAGCCGCGTTCGACAGCAAGGTCGGCGCGGTGAAATCCTCGACGTGCTCGCGGCGATCGAGCACGGGACGATGGCGCGCCAGCCAGTCGGCCAGCACCGGCATCACCCGCGACGGTCGCAACTCGCCCAGTGCGGACAGCAAGGGCGCACCGCACTGCGCGGTCTTGCCGAACACCTGCGGTCGGCGCGCAGGGTCGTCGTTATAGAACAGGTTCTTGATCTGCTGCTCGACGAAAGGCCCCTTCTCCTCGACCACCAGGATTTCCTTCAGGCCGGCGGCAAAGGCACGCATGCGCCCCGGCTCAAGCGGAAAGCTCTGACCCACCTTGTACAGGCGGATGCCATTGGCCTCCAGATCATCCATGCCAAGCCCGAGTCGGCGCAGTGCTTCGAGCAGGTCGAGGTGCGCCTTGCCACAGGTCACGATGCCGACGTCGGCTGACGTCGCCGGACACAGCAGGCGGTCGATCGAGTTGTGGCGCGCGAAATGACGCGCAGCGTCGAGCTTGGCGGCGAGGCGCTGCTCGATCACCAGGCTTGGCAGATCGGGCCAGCGATAGTGCAGCCCGCCTTCTGGTGGCGTGTAATCCGCTGGCGCCTCGAAGCGGGCCCGAATCGCATCCAGATCCACCGTAGAGCCGCTCTCGACCATCTCCGAGATCGCCTTCAAGCCTACCCAGCAACCGGAAAAGCGCGACAGTGCCCAGCCATACAGACCAAACTCGATCATCTCCGCCACCGAGGCCGGATTGAGCACCGGCAGGCTCCACGCCTGCAGGGTGAAGTCGCTCTGGTGCGGCATCGACGACGACACGCAGCCATGATCGTCACCGACCACCGCCAGCACGCCACCGTGCGGCGACGCCCCGTAGGCATTGCCGTGGCGCAGCGCGTCGCCGGCCCGGTCCACGCCCGGCCCCTTGCCGTACCAGATCGCAAATACGCCATCGACGGTGCGCGCTTCATCGCGCTCGACCTGCTGCGAGCCGAGCACGGCAGTCGCCCCGAGTTCCTCATTGACGGCAGGCAGAAAGCGGATGCGGTTGGCATCGAGCAGGGTTTTCACTTTCCACAGCTGCTGGTCGTAGGCGCCGAGCGGTGAGCCGCGGTAACCGCTGATGAAGCCGCCGGTGTTCAGTCCCGCTGCGCGGTCAAGCGCGGCCTGCATCAGCGGCAGGCGCACCAGCGCCTGGGTACCGGTCAGGAAGACCTGGCCGCGAACGGCCTCGAGATTGTCGGCAAGGCGGTAGTCGCGATTCACCGCTGTCACCGGCGCGGCTGCGGCCACGGTGAGCGTGTTCATGGGCGTGTCTCCTGTTGTGGTCCGACACACTGCCCACAGCGCGCCGGCCTGCTTTTATCAGCTTTGATTCGTATTGCCGGGTTTGGCTCCCGGCGATACGGGCAACAGGATTATCGTATGCCGTTGCGTGCCCACGATGCGTGCATTGTTTGCACCAAAACACGGGATCGACGAATATTTCGTGCATCAAATCGCAATAAGATGCACAAGCCATGATCGACCTCGACAAATACGACCTGCAACTGCTGTCCGAATTGCAAACCGACGGCCAGGCATCCAATGCGGTGCTCGCCGAACGCATCCATCTGTCACCCTCACAGGTCAGTCGTCGGGTGCAACGACTGGAGCAGTCCGGATTCATCGAGCGCTACGTCGCGCTGCTGCGCCCGGCCGCAGTCGGTCTCGGGGTGACCGCGTTCGTCAATGTTTCGCTGGAACGTCATGGCGAGGTCCACACCGATGCCTTCACCGACGCAATTCGCGACATGGAAGAAGTGCTCGAATGCTTCGCCATCAGTGGCGAGGCAGACTACCTGCTGCGGGTCATGACCCCGAGCCTGCCCGCACTGTCGGATTTCATGCTGCACCGCCTGATGCGGATCGGCGGGGTGCGCAGCGTCAAATCGAATATCGCGCTGACCGAACTCAAGCGCAGCACGAGACTGCCGCTTGATCACCTCGGCAATGCGCCGAAGGCAAAAGCCACCTGAAAACAGCACAGGAAAAAATTGCAGCCGGCCATCGAAAACTGCGCCTCGACAGCCGGCTGCAACACCATGACCTGCTTGCTCAGAGCGCCATGATCACCGACTTGGATTCGGTGTACATGTCGAGCACTGCACGCCCCATCTCGCGCCCGATGCCGGACTGCTTGTAACCGCCGAAGGGCATCGCGTTGTCCAGGATGTTGTGGCAGTTCACCCATACCGTGCCAGCCTTGATTCTGGGGATCAGGCGATGCACGCGTGACAGGTCGTTGGACCAGATGCTGGCGGCAAGGCCGTAAGGCGTATCGTTGGCGCGACGCGCAACTTCGTCCAGGTCGTCATACGGCATCGCCACCACCACCGGGCCAAAGATCTCCTCGCGCACCACCTTCATGTCGTCGCGCGTATCGACCAGCACCGTGGGTTTGACGAAGTAGCCCTCGCCGCCACCGGCTGCACCACCGACGGCAGCCCGCGCGCCTTCGGCATAGCCGCTCTGAATGTAGCCGAGCACGCGCTGCTGCTGAATGGCCGAGACAAGCGGTCCGACCTGGGTCGAGGGGTCGATACCTGGGCCAAGCTTCATGGCCGACGCGATGCCCGACAGCCCTTCGACCACCTCGTCAAAACGGCTCTTGTGGATGAACAGGCGCGAACCCGCTGTACACACCTGGCCCTGATTGAAGAAGATGGCCTGCGCAGCACCCGCGGCCGCTTTCGTCGGATCGGCGTCATCGAGCACGATCACCGGGCTCTTGCCGCCAAGCTCGAGCGAAACCCGGGTCATGTTGTCGAGTGCCGCCTTGCCGACCAGCTTGCCAATCTCGGTCGAACCGGTAAAGGCGACCTTTTCGATGCCCTTGTGTCCGGCCAGCGCCGCACCGGCGGTATGGCCGTGGCCAGTCACCACGTTGAGCACACCGGGGGGATAGCCCGCCTCGAGCGCCAGTTCCGCAAAACGCAGCGCGGTCAGCGGCGTTTCCTCGGCCGGCTTGAGCACCATGGTGCAGCCGCAGGTCAGCGCCGGCGCCACCTTCCACGCCGCCATCAACAATGGAAAATTCCACGGGATGATCGCACCGACCACGCCGACAGCCTCGCGTCGGGTAAAGCCGAACAGCTCGCGCTCGCGCATCAGCGGCACCGAAAGATCCATGGTCGAACCCTCGATCTTGGTCGCCCACCCGGCCATGTAGCGCAGGAAGTCGATCGCAAGAGCCACATCGACGTGACGCGCCATAACCACCGGCTTGCCGTTGTCGAGCGCCTCGATCTCGGCGAGTTCCTGCGCGTTGGCCTCGACCAGATCGGCAAACTTCAGCAGCAGGCGCTCACGGTCAACCGGACGCATCCTCGACCACTCGCCAGACTCGAAGGCCTGACGGGCAGCTGCCACCGCGCGGTCGATATCCGCTGCCGCACCGGCCGGCACCGCCGTAAAGGGCTGGCCGCTGGCGGGGTCAATCACCTCGAGCGTTTCACCACTTTCGGCATCGAGCCATTCGGCGCCAATCAGCATGCGCTTCGGTCGCGCCAGAAACTGGCGGGTGGCCTCACTGATGAACTGCCCTTGATATCGTTCCATTCACATGTCTCCTGGTGTTGTTTTTGATGGTGCTGCGGTTAAACGGGTACGACTCAGTCGTCCTCGGGTCCTGTGCGAATCAGGCCACCACGCGCCGCAGCGGTCGCACGGGCCTGCTCGATCGCCGGCAGCCCGAGATCGAGCTGCCGCGCCAGTCTGTTCAGCAGCCGGCGCTCCATGCCCGCAAGCACGCCGTCGGCATACGCCACCTCCCACAGCAGGGTCAGAATTTCCTGGCGCTCGGCCGGGTTGAAGCCTGTCCGCACGGCCTCGCCAAACTCCCAGTCGTCGAGAACCTCGGCGAAACGTTCGTCGGCGACCCTGACCAGTTGCGCGGCCGTATCGCCACGCAGGTGAAAGTGATCGCGCAGCAGGCGGATCACCGCGGCATGCTCGTCCGCACTCGCCTTGTGGTCGACGTACATGGCTTCGAGCAGCAGCGCCGCAACCGCGATGTGACGCCGCTCGAAGGGGCCGGCCTCGGTCGCCTCTGCTTCGAGATCCCCGCGCAGCAGGGCAATCAATCGATTCAACATCTGCACCTCTCCTTGTCAGTTCCCGCTGCCAACGCGCTCTACACCGAGTTGCCCGGCCACAATCAGGCCGCCGTCTGCCGCGAGCGCCACCGCAGCGAGGTTCTGACGATCGGCACGAATTTCGGTCTCGAAACGTTCGCGCCCGCGCAGCACCAGCCCACCTGAACCCACCACGATCAGGCCGCCACTGGCATCGACGACCGCAGCGCTCAGCGACTGCCCGCTGTCGTGCTCGAACACCTGAAAGCTGTCGCCGCCATTGGCGCTGACCAGCACCCTGCCGCTCATGCCGAGCAGCACGATCTCGCCGTTCGCCCCCTCCAGCCCGTTCCACAGCGAACCCGAGACGCCGGTCGTGAGCGGATGCCAGGAGCCGCCACCGTCGGCAGAGCGAAACGCGAGGCCGAACTCGGCCGTCGCAAAGAGCACGCCTTTCCTGGTGGCGAAGATATGGTTGAGGTGCATGTCGGTGTCGCGACCGCTGCCGACCACCATCGGCGACCAGTTGCGACCGCCATCGACCGTGCGCCAGGCGCTGCCATACGCCCCGACCGCGAAGCCTTTGTCTGCAGAGACGAAATGCACCGACAACAGTACCGGCTTGTCTGCAAGCTGCTGTTGCAGGGTCCACTTGACGCCGCCATCGGTGGTGGTCAGCACCACGCCGCCATGCCCCACCGCCCAGCCGCGCTCGGCATCGACGAAATGCAGCGCAGTGAGCAGCGTGCTCACCGGCACCTCGGCCTGCTGCCAGGTCTGGCCGTTGTCGGTGGAACGCACCACGGTGCCATACGCACCGGTTGCCACCAGCGCATCGCCGGCCCGCACCAGGCCGGTCAGCGCGACCTTTGCTGCCAGCCGGGCCTTCATGGCCGGCACGGGGGCTGGATCTGCGGCCTGCACGCCTGCGCCGGGCGCCGCGATCACCAGCAGCGCGCAGATCAGACGCATCAATGGAAAACACTTCTTCATCGTGAATCTCCTCAATGCGCCATCAGTGGGGCGCGCACCGGCCCCCGGCGCGGAATCAGCATGTCGATCGTGACCGCGAGCGCTGGCAGCAGCGTAATGGCCATGATCATGTTCATCATGAACATGAAGGTCAGCAGCATGCCCATGTCGGCCTGGAACTTGAGCGCGGAGAAAGACCAGGTGGCGACCCCGATCGACAGCGTCACAGCGGTGAATACGGTGGCGACGCCGATCTCGCGCAAGGCCTGCTTGAAGGCGGTGACGATGTCTTCGCCATGGGCCATGTGCATCTGCAGCCGGTTATAGATGTAGAAGGCGTAATCGACGCCGATCCCCACCGCCAGCACCATCACCGGCAAGGTCGCCACGGTCAGGCCGATGTCGAGCTCCTTCATGAACCAGTAGCCGAGGAAGGTGGCCAGGGTGAGCGGTACGCAACAGGCGATCATGGCCCGCCAATCGCGATACACCAGGAACACCAGCACCAGGATCGTCGCGTATACGTAGAGCATCATCGGCAACTCGGAATGCTCGACGATCTCGTTGGTTGCCGCCTGCACCCCTGCGTTGCCGCTGGCGAGCCTGACGGTGACGCCGTCGAAGGGCTGGGTGTCGCGGAAGTGCTTTACGGCGGCGACCACGCCTTCGATAGTCGATGCCTTGTGGTCCGAAAGGTAGAGATTCACCGGCAGCACGGTGCAGTCGGCATTGAACAGCCGCAGCCCCTCAGGCACCTGCCGCACCGCTTCGCCCATCGTCAGCTCGTCCAGTGGCAGCGCCGCCCACTTCGGATTGCCTTCGTTTACCCCCGAGGCCGCAAGCTTGGCCAGCGTCGGCAGCGACTGCGCCGAGAGCACGCCGGGCACATTGGCCAGCTGCCAGGTCAGGCGGTCCACATGGCTCATGACGTCGTGGCGGTAACAGCCGTCAGCCGGTGTCTCCACCACCACCGTCAGCAGATCGAGGCCCAGGCTGTAGTGATCGACGACGGCTTCCACGTCCTGGTTGTAGCGCGAATCGTCATGCAGCTCGGGCGCACCTGGCAGCACATGCCCTACGTGACGGCCCTGACTCTGCCACACCGCCACGCCCATCAGCAGTGCGCACACGAGGGTGCCGATGGCGGCATTGCGCGGGCTGGCGATATGCACGCCGAGCGAGGCCATCATGCGGTTGCGCAGGTGTTCGACCTTGCCGGCGCGAAGCACGAAGGCATCGTCGAAGCGGAAATAGCTTGCCAGCACTGGCAGCATGATCAGGTTGGTGACGATCTTGTACGCCACCCCGACCGAGGCCGTGATCGCCAGCTCGCGGATCATCGGGATCGGCACCAGCACCAGGGTGGCGAAGCCGACGAAGGCCGTGATCAATGCCAGCGTGCCCGGCACCAGCAAGCCGGTAAAACTGCGGCTGGCCGCGGTATAGCCGTCGGCGCCGTTGATCACCTCCTTGGCGATGTAGTTCACCTGCTGGATGCCGTGAGACACACCAATGGCGAACACCAGGAAGGGCACGAGAATGGCCAGCGGGTCGAGCCCGAAGCCCAGCAGCGTGATTGTGCCGAACTGCCACACCACGGACACCAGTGAGCACGAAAGCGGCAGGAAGGTGAGCAGCCACGAGCGCGTATACCAGTAGACGGCGGCGGTGGTGAGGAGGAAGGCGAGCGCAAAAAACTCGATCACACTGGTCGCGCCTTCGGAGATGTCGCCCATCTGCTTGGCGAATCCGATGATGCGGATACGGATATCGTCATCCGAGAAGGCGGCGCGCAACTCCTTTTCCAGACGTTGGCTGAACTCGAAATAGTCGAGGCGTTCGCCGGTCTGGGGGTCGGGGTCGGCCAGTTCGGCCACCACCATCGCCGATGACGAATCATTCGCCACCAGACTGCCGACAAAGCCGCCGATGATGGTGCGCTCGCGGATCGCGGAGATATTCTCGGGCGTCAGCGCCTTCACCGTGACATCGCCGCCGATCACGTCTTCGGCCTTCATCCCTTCTTCGGTGATCTGTACCGCCCGGGTGTTCGGCGTCCACAGCGAACTCACCGTGCGCCGATCAACCCCTTTCATGAAGAACAGGGCCTGGGTAACGTCGTACAGTCTGGTCAGCGCCTTCTCGTTCCAGATGTCACCGCTCTTCGCCTCAACCGTGACGATGATGCGGTTGGCCCCGAACAGCACCTCTCGGTACTGGTTGAAGGTCTGAATGTATTCGTGGTCCTGCGGCAGCTGCTTGTCGAAGCCGGCGCTCATGTGAAGCCGCGCGGCGAAGGTCGCCATCACTGCGGTAAACACCAGCAGCGCAAGCAGGATCGGCAAACGGAACCTGAAGCAGAAACGCTGCAGGGCCAGGACTGATTTCTCGATCATGTTGGGGAGTCCATTGGTCCGGGGCCGGACCGGATACAACCGGCCCCGGCACTGCGCATCAGAACGAGTAGGAAATGCTCGCGGAAATGAAGTCGCGATCACGCATCAGGTTATTGGCACCGCCTCCATGGAAGTTCACCCACTGGATGGCCCCCTTCCACGCATCGCGGTAGTTCGCGAACAAGGAAAGCGTGAGCGCCTTGCGCCCCTCGACAAAGGGAATCGCGTTCGGGCTGGTGCCCGAGACGTCGTGATACCAGTCGATCTGCGGCGTCAGCGTCACCCCGCTGCCAAAGGCGTTGGGGTAGTTCAGGCCCATCTCGAACACGTAGCCCCACGACGTCTTGTCCGGCAGCGAGTAGTCAGGCAGGAAGTAAGGCGTGCGTCCGCTGCGGTCGAGGCCCGGGTAATGGGTGACGGCCGCTTCGGTGAGAATGAAGCCATCGCTGGCGCCGACGGCCTTGGCCAGACCACCCAGGGGGTCGTTGTGCGAGAAGGTGTAGAAGCCGGTCAGGTGGAACTGATACTTCTCTTCTTCCACAAAGCCCGGATGGCTGCCCACGTCGTACACGCTGTTCTTGTCGTAGCTGCCGCCGAAGATCGAGCCGAAGGGTACGGTCGGGTCGATACCGACGCTGTCGCGCGGACGGTAGGACAGCTCCGCGCCCACCGCCACGTTCAGCAGCTTGGTGTTGGCCGAGATCGCGTAGAGATCCTTGTCCTCGCCGTAGGCGACGTAATAGCCGGTCACCGCGCCACTGCGATTGCCGGTGAAACCGAGGAAGGGCAGCTTGTCGTGGTAGCGCTGATAGGTGAAGGCAAACTCGGTATCAATCTCTTCCGCGTTGTAGCGGAAGTTCACCCCGTACTGGCCGCTGTCACGCGGCTTCTCGGTGCCGACATAGGGGACTGCCGTGCCGTTGGCGAGCATCTGCGCGTCGGTCAGGCCGGAACTGTCTCCACAGGGCCCCGGAATACCAAAATCGTTACAGATCGACGTCGGCAGGTAGGCGACGCGCCGCCCCTTGCCCAGCACGTCGGCCGCAGAGAAGAAGGTACCGGAGGGGTCAAACTTGAAGCTGTTCCAGCCGAACTGGTAGTAGGCCTCCATGCCCAAGGACTCGGTGATACCGAAGGAGCCCGACAGCATCGGCGCCGGGATGAAGATCTCCTTCAACTGCGTGCCCGGCACATGGAATTTCTGCAGGTCGATCGCGTTGATCTGGTTTACACCACCGAGGATGAAGATGTCCTCTCCCCACGAGATCACCTGGTTGCCGAGCTTGACCTTGCCGTACTGGTCGCCGATGGAGAAGCTCTTCGCCACCCAGGCGTCCAGCAGGGTCACGTCACCGGACGCTTCGCTGGCGACGTCTGTACGGCGGGTGTCATCGGCCTTGAAGTCCTTGAACCAGGTGAAGCGCGCCAGCGCGCTCCAGCCGCCGGGGTACTTCAGGGCGAGATCGTGCGTGCCCTTCAGCGCCGCAGAGAACACATCGCCCTTCTTGTAGTTCAGGTTGCCATCATCGAAGTTGGTGAAGTTGAAGTCGGCATTGGCGTAGCCGGTGCCATTTGCTAGGTTGTAGACGCTCGAGAGATCGTTGTTGGTGCCGTTGTTGCACCCCCCGCTGTCGTTGCCCAGCGTGGAGCAGCCGGCAGACGAAGTGCGGGCGCTCACACCGAAGGACACCGTACTGTCAAAAGCGCCCGACAGGCCTTCCTCCGAGCCGAAACGAAAGGCATGACTGCTTGGTGCCCACAATGTCGCTGCCACCGCGAGCGCAAGGGTTGAGGGAGCGAGGGCGAACGCCGCCCGACGATGTGAAATCGTCTGTGTCTTCATGGAAGTCTCCTTGAGTCTGGGGTCGGGTCAGCGCTCGCCGCGGCGACGCATCTGGTCGGGGCTGAAGGTGGCCTGGTTGATACGCCCCTCCTTCGCCGCGGTCAGGTCGATGACTTCGCCTTCGGCCGTCCAGTTGTCCACCACGTAGCGTCGGGCGACGAGGTCATACATCTGGGTTTCATAGGTGATGCAGGCACCGACATCGGGCGCCGCCCACAGGCTGCCCTCCTGTACCCGCCACAGATTGCCCTTGGCGTCGTACATGTCGACCTGCAGCAGTGCCCAGGAGTCCTCATCGAAGTGGAACACGCGCTTGGCAAAGGAATGGCGCTTGTCGGCTTTCACCGTGGCCTCGACCACCCATACGCGGTGCGGCTCGTAGCGCATGAAGTCACGATTGACGTAGTCCGGGCCGACCATGTCCTTGAACTTGTTCTTCTTGTCGATCAGCTTGTAGGAGTTGTACGGAACGAACATCTCCTTCTTGCCGACGAGCTTGTAGTCGTAGCGGTCGAGCGCACCGGTGAAGACGTTGATCTGGTCCACGAAATACAGGTTGTCGAAACCCGCAATCGGGTTGTCGTAGGCGAAGGTTGGCGAGCGGCGCACGCGACGCTGACCGGGGAAGTAGATCCAGGCGTCCTGCGGCTTGTCGAGGTAGGCATGAATCAGATAGCCCTCACCCGCACGCGATGCGGGGGACAGGACCTCGTACAGCAGCATCGACTCGACCCCTTCGACATCGGCCGGACCGGTGACCGCCGGGTCGTTGAACGGATAGAGTTCAAAAGCCCACTGTTTGTTTTCCGTGTAACCGCCATCCTTGTCCGGCAACAGGGCCGAGATCTGCGCCCTGCGCCCCGTGCCGGTATAGCGCAGCTTGTAGTTCCACATCGCCTCGGCCCCGGTCTTGGGGATGGCAAACGGGATGCCGCCGCCGAGCACCTGCTCAAGCTGCCAGCCATCGGCACCAAGTTTCGCCGCACTCGCGTTCTTCTTCGTCTGCTGGGCGACCACATCCGGCACCGGACAGCTGCGCCGGCTCGGGTAGACGTCCATCCGATAGCCCTTGTAAGCCTTGATCAGCGCGAGCTGGCCGGGCGAGAGCTTGTCCGCATGTTTGTCCGCGTTCGAGGCATCGATGGAGAACAACGGCTTGTCATCCTTGTACGGATCAACACTGCCCGCCTTCCAGCCCGCCGGTACCTGCGTCATGCCGCCGGTCCAGGCCGGGATGCTGCCATCGGCGTTCTTGCCCGCCTCGGCACCGATCGGGGTCAGCGTCTTGCCCAGACTGGCCACTTCGGCTTCGGTTGGGGCCGCATGGCTCAGGCCACTGCCCAGCAAACCTGCAATCAACAGCGCCATCACTGCAGGGCGCATCGGATTTCTTGTCGTTTTGTCCATGTTGCTCGGTCCTTACAAGGTAAAAAGAAGAATCGATCTGCACCGGCCCCTACTCGATGCGAACACCACGCGCCGCCAGCTTGCTGACGATGGCTCGCCGGGTGGCGCTGACATCACTCAGCGGCTGACTGCGCAAACGGGTCACTTCGGCTTCGGTGTATGGCGCCAGATCGGCAGGCAGCGTTTCTGCGGAAAATGCCTGCAGCATCCAGTTCAGCATGCGGGCGATATCGGCATTGTTTAATGCCGAGTTCGAAGTGCCGGGCACCTTCACCAGAAAGTCGCGCCCCTCCGGAATGCTGGCAAAGTGCCCGATCTGCCCGCGCATGGTCGGAACACCGCCCGACTTCGCGCCACTGCCGTCGGCCTGATGGCAACCCGCACAATTCAGGATGTACTGGTAGCGCGCCTTGCCCGCTTCGGACGCGTGCGCGGCGCCTGCTGTCAGGGAAGCGCCCAGCAGTGCGGCCCAAACCAGTATGCCTGTCCGACCCGCCGCAAGCAGCCTGTTCATGTCCGCCCTCAGCTCTTGACGTCTGCCAGGCCGACCACCGTGGCCATCGTGCAGTGGAACATCGTCGAGTCGTTGGCCATGCACCAGTTGATGTCGTTATGCAGGCCCATGCGGTAGCCCGGCATCTCGCGTTCGTTGGTGTTGCAGAAGCAACGCCCGCAGGAGGTCTTGCCGCAGCAATCGTTGTAGCTGATGAGGTAGTCCTTGCCGTCCTCAGGGTTGTGACAGGTGCCGATCCAGGACACCTTCGATGCCTCGGTACCGGGTGGGCAGCTCGACGCGGTGCCACCGCAGCAGTTGCACAGGTAGCCGTCCTGTGCGCAGTAGCGCCAGTATTCGCAGTCCTGGTCGGTCGGCAACTTGCCCGCCGCCTTCTTGGACGCGGTGGCGCCTGCCGCCTGGGCCGTGCGATCGAAAGGCAGCACCGGCAGCACGAAGGCCGAACCGACAAGCAGCTTGCCGATGCCGATCAATGCGCTGCGCCGGGAGGCGCTTTGCGCAACCTTGCGCGTCTTGCGTTCGAAGAATTCATCCAGCCATTTCATTTGCGTTCTCCTTGTCTCTTCGGAATCAGGCCTTGCCCGGCTGATCGAGGTAGGCCTGTACCGAGGCCACACCCATTTCCTTGGCGGTGAAAAGGCTTTCGAGTTGCTCGCGGGAGTTGACCAGCCCCTTGGCGGCGATCCGGCCCTGCTCATTGATCAGCACCGCATACGGGAGCTTTGCCACTCGATAGGCAATGCCAAGCTCGCGCGAGAGCGCATAGGGGAAGTCCTGCAGCCCGGCCTTGTCGTAGAAGGCGAGGTGTTCCGGCTGTTCGCCGTCCGAGGTCAGCACCACCCGCATCCAGCTGCGCTCGGTCTGATTTGCCGAGCGCAGGATCGGCAGCAGCTTCTTGCACACCGGGCAGGTCGGCGACAGGAAGAACAGCAGCGTGCTCTTGTCACCGGGCAGGCCGAGCGAGATGCGATCGCGGCTATTGGTGAGGTGCGGGAGATCGAACACCGGTGCGGCCTCACCCACCTGCGGGCCGGTATCGAGCATCAGCGCGCCCATCGGCGCAACACGCTCGTAGAGCACGCCGATCTGCCGCGCCAGGGCAAACAGTCCGACCAGTGCGGCAAGCACCGCAATCCACAACAGGACGTTCGAAATCATCAGGGCTTCATTCATGATCCGCTCCTCATTTGGGCGAGATGGGGTTGGTTTGCGAGCAGCTGGTTGGCCGCCGCGTAAAGAGTGAGCAGCATCAGGGTGCCGCCGGCAACGGAGAGGTAGTCGATCCACACCAGGCCGCGATCGGTGCCGAGTTGCGCGCCGACCACAAGCAGGCCCAGAAGCACCGCATTGCGCGCCACGAGCAGCCAGGACAGGCGCGTGTGGCCTTCGGCACCGCCGCAACCACAGTCGATCTCGGTGTGACCGCGGGCAACGTTGATTGCAACGCCGGCCGTTGCGCTGCCGAGCACGAGGACGCCGAGTACAAGACCCAGCGGACGTGACGCATCGAACAGCAGCGCGACGCCGGCCATCGCTTCAAGCACGGGAAAGAGACGGGCGAACAGCGGCACGAGCGATTCGGGCAGCAGCCGGTACAGCTCGACCGAAGCCTCGAACACCACCAGGTCGCGCAGCTTCTGCCACGCCCCCACGATCAGGATGACCGCCAGTGCGGCGCCACAGGCACGCGCCAGCACCGGGTCGATGGCAAGGGCGTCCATCAGTGCAGCTCCATCATGGTCGGCGTCACGCCGACGCCTTCCATGCGGCCGACCAGCTTCAGCGCAGCGCTGGCATCGTAGGCCGCCATTGCACCGGTGACACCGTCATAGGCAAAGAGCCTGGGCTTGTCGCCTTTGCTCACCGCCAGTGCGATCGCGTTGCTGCCCGGCGCCCGTGTCACACGCTTCTGCGTTTTCAGATCGAAACCCCAGATCTCCTTGGCCGGGAACTTGTGACTGCCCACCTTGGCACCGTCATGCATGCCGACAAAAATGCGCCCGCTGGCGTTGTGCTGTGCCAGCAACTGGTAGCCGCCAGGGCGCCAGCCCGCCTTGCGTTCGGCAGCCGTGAGCAGCGACCACTTGGGGTCGAAAGTGGCGACCGCAGCGCCAAGGTGTGCCGTGTAGAGATCACCGCCGTAGGACACGAAGCGGTAGGTGTCGCCGTCCTGCTCACCGTGGATGAAGATGGGGTCGACGTCGGGGTCGAAGAACTTGGCGCTGCGCTGCTGATCGACGGCCTGGCCCTTGTCGTCGAGCGTTACGGTAAGCATGGTGCCGTCGCCACAGATGGTGGAGAAGCGGTTGGAAACCGACTCGGCAGGCAGCAGTATCCAGCAGCCGGGCAGATCGATCTGCGACACCACGCTGCGCGCCTTGAGATCGACCACCGTCACGGAGATCGCCGGCGTGGCATTGAGCACATACAGCCAGCGCCCATCGGCGGAGGTGCGGATGGTGCCCTTGTAATGCAGGGATTGCGCATGAATGGGCGGAATCACGATCTCGCCGGTCTTCACCAGCGTCTGCGCATCGTGGATGTCCACCGTATCGGTGCGCTCGCCCGAGGACAGCCGCGAATAGTAGGTGGTGGCGACATACACCTCGCTGCGATCGGGCGACAGCACGGCCTGCCCGGCGTAGCCGGCAGCGATCACGCCGAGATACTTCATGTTCTTGCCGTCGAGCACATGCAGGCGTCCATCGACGATGTGGCTGATCGCAATATCGGACAGGAAAATGCGGTAGGGATCGGGTGGCGCAAGCTTCTCCACCGAGGGAATTTCGACGGCCAGCTCGGCGTTTGCGGATGCACCCGACAGGGCAATCAGCAATGCGGCCGCGCAGGTCTTCAGGGCGCGATATCGAACCACGACTGAGCTCCTTGCAACCCGGCAAACCTGGTCTCGCGAACGGACCCTGGTGATCGCCGGCGTTTCTCGTATTGCCCGACCGGTCTCTGCAACCAGGCGGACCCGCTTCTCATCACCGTCAAATTTGATCCAGATCAAGATGACGGGATGAGTGGATTCTGGGACGAGACAGGAACAGGCCGGTAACCGAAATCGGCAAGGCCCGATTCGACTGATGATGAGGGCGCGACGCCTCCAAAGTGATACCGCAGCGCACCATCATGGCGCATTCCGGGATAACGTCGGCTAGGAACAGAAAGTGGTTTTCAAGCGCGAAAATTCGGTTTAGTCTTAAAACACATTGCTTTATATAACGATAAATATTCCTGATTCACAAGGAAGAGAGACTGACCATGGAGCATCCTGCACTCGCCGTCTGCACAGACGGCGAGCTCATCGTGGGCGAGCCGTCCCCCCGCAGCTCACGTCACACCGGCTGGCGCCCTTGCAACAGGGCCCTGCCCACCTTGACCGCATTGCGGCAAGGCCCTCACCGCACGCCGCCATCCAGCCTTCGCCTTAACCGTCAGCACTGCAGACGGTTGGCCGACGCCTTGTCAATGGCATGGCACGAATGGTGCTTTAAATGTCAATCATTTCTCCCGTGCGGAGTACCGAACTCGTGATGCCCCCCGCCTCCACTGGTGCAGAAGCCGTCAGTGCGCAGCGCCGCACAACGCACGATGCCGACGATCACGCGTCCTGCCTCAGGAACTGGACACAGCAGTACGACCAGCTCACTGCAGGGGCTTTTTCAGGGCATTTCGAAGAGTACTGTTTCGAGAGCCTGCAGATTTTCCGCGAGCGGACCAATCAGTCCGTGCATGAAATTGGTCAGAGCTGGGAGGGATCACGCACCTTCGGCGTGCCGGTGGAGATCGACGGCAATGGCTGGTATTGCGGCGAAATACTCGAAATCAATTCGTTCGTGACGCTCAAGGGCGGCGAAGAGATGGATTTCCGTACGCCAAAATTGCAGGAGATTCTCGGGGTAACGGCCGATGCCAAGGCGCTGAACAACTACGCGCTGCAGGTCGAGCATCGCGACCTCGAAGCGGAACTCGACGGCAAGCGGGTTTTGCCAACTTCGCCGGAGCAGGCCGCTGCACTGCGGGATTTCCTCGGAACCGTTATTTCGAGCCTGCGTGCCACACCCGAGATGCTCAAGCATGCGGCAATGCGCAAAGCACTCGAACAGGCCGTCTACGGGAGCCTGCTATCCACCATCAAACCTGCGCTCGAGAATCGCTCCACCCCTTCATGTCGCGGCCGGCAACTCGTTGTTGAGCGCACCCGCGAGTACATGCAGGCGCACATCGAGGAACCCTTCACCATCGCCGACCTGTGTGCCGAACTGCGGGTTTCCCGGCGCACCCTGCAATACAGCTTTCAGGACGTGCTCAACCTCAACCCGGTCAGTTTCCTGCGGGCGCTGCGTCTGAATGGCGTGCGCAGAGCGCTCAAGGCGGCTACTGCGGAGTCGACCTCGGTCGCAGACGTGGCTGCAAAATGGGGATTCTGGCACCTGTCCCACTTCGCCTCGGACTACAAGGCGATGTTTGGCGAACTACCGTCGGAAACGCTGCGAAACACGACGCTCCGGCTCGGCTGACGCAAAAATCACGGGTGCTTATGCACCATCCGGATTCGCGCAACGCAGCATGAGCACCAGCCGCGTGCATGACCGACACCGCTTGGCAATGGCCGCCACACGAAACCCGCACAGACCTTCAGCGAGTAGCCCAAATCGGCAATCGGCAGGGGCGAATCACTTGCCGATATCCGTCCCAAGACCTGCGGAGGTCAGCGCGCGCAGTCCGATTACGTCCGGAAAGGCACCGAGAAGTTCAGCCAGCACGGCCGGATCCGGCCTTGGAATCGCTTCGAAAGCCGGACGTGCGTACAGATAGCCCTGGTGCAGCGTGATACCGAGATCAAGCAGGCAGCGCGCCTCTTCGAGCGTTTCCACGCCCTCGGCGATCAGGGTACATGGCAGCTCGCGCGCAAGTGACGCCATGTGGGCAACGATGATCCGGCGCACGCGATCCTTGTCGATATTGCGGATCAGGTCCATGTCGAGCTTGAGCACATCGGGCTGCAGGCGGATAAGCAGGTTGAGGCCCGCGTAGCCGGCACCGAAGTCATCCACTGCCGTGCCCATGCCCATCGCGCGGTACTCGTCGACGATGCGCCGCAGATGGCCATCAGCACGCACCTCCTCGACCTCGGTAATCTCGAACTGCAGACGCTCGAGCGGAAAACCGACCCGCGCAGCGGCCTCGACCGTCGCGCGGATGCAGGCCTTCGGCTCATACACCGCATTGGGCAGAAAGTTGATGCTCAGACGCCCGGGCATGCCGAGGCTGTGGGCAAGCTCGATTGCGCGGATGCGGCACTGCTGATCGAAGGCGTAGCGATTTTCGTCGGTCACCTTGGACAGAACCGAAAATGCCCCCTCCCCATTGACGCCTCGAACAAGCGCTTCCCAGCCCCAGACATCTGCGGCGGCAAAGTCGTAGATCGGCTGAAATGCCATCGAGAATGAGAAGTCGAGCGCTGCGATATCACGGCAGCGATTGCACCCAGGAGCAGGGCCACTGTTCATGCTTGTCATCCATAGGTTTGTCAGCGTCAAGAATAGCAGGATCGGATGATGACGCTTGTGTAGTTGTCCCTGAACCAGCCGCAACACAGACGTCGTGATCGACCTCGCCTCTGCGTCCGGTCTGTCGCCACTGCTCCCGATTGCGCCCCATGGTGGTTCATCCATCGTCACACAGTCCCCAAGTCGGGGCGCAAGCACGTCAAGAAAACGCCTCGCAACGGTCTCAGCCGCATGAATCAGCGCAGAAACGGGGTGTTCGGGACCTGGCACGGCTCCTGCTAAGACTGGCCTAACTGGTCTGACCAGTCAGGCCATCACCCTCAGAGACCCCGATGCCAAGCATTGCCAACCTCGCAGCCCAGGCGCTTCAGCGCCGCATCATCGACCGGGAGTTCCCCAACGGCAGCGCCCTGCCCTCGCAGCGCGAGCTCGCCGAACAGCTGTCGATCAGCCGTGCATCGCTGCGCGAAGCGATCTCCACGCTCGAAGCGCTGGGGCTGGTGCGCACACAACCGGGAAAAGGCGTGTTCGTCACCGCCGGCAGTCGCCCCGATCCTGCGCACCCGCCGCGAGGTATCGCAAACATGACGCCCCAGGCCCTGATCGAATTCCGTGCCGTGCTCGAACCGGCCTGGGCCAGCCTCGCCGCACGCCATATCGACGCCGAAGGGCTGGCGCAGCTCGAGGCGATACAAACCGGCATGGAACATGCACTCAAAGCCTGCGACCTGGTAATGGCCGCCGACTGGGACCTGCAGTTTCACCTGCTGCTTGCCGAGCTGTGCGGCAACCCTGGCCTGGCGAGCATTGCGAACCAGTTCAGCGAACAGATCGGCCACTCGCTGCGCCTGCCCTTTTCCGATCCTGCCGGGGTCTGGGAGCCGGCCGACGAACACCGCCGCATCATCGCTGCAATCTCGGCGGGCGATACAGCCGCGGCCGGGGCAGCAATGCGCGCACACCTTAACGCCGCCGCACGTCGCGTCGGCATCGATTCACCCGAGTTCTAACCCTTTCCTCTCATCAACCCCAAGGAGTTTTCACATGAAGTCCAGCCGCCGCCCCTTCCTTCGCAGCCTGTGTGGCCTCGTTGCCGGTGTTGCCGTTGCCAGCGTGATCGGCACCACTGATGCGCAGGCCGATGTACTCGCAGGCATTCAGCAAGCCGGCACCCTGCGCGTCGCCGTACCGCAGGATTTCCCGCCCTTCGGCAGCGTGGGTACGGACCTCCAGCCCCGTGGCTACGATATCGACATGGCCAAGCTGATCGGCAAGGAACTCGGCGTCAAGGTCGAGCTGATTCCGGTCACCAGCACCAACCGCATCCCCTATCTGACCACCGGCAAAGCCGATCTGGTGATCTCCAGCCTGGGCAAGAACCCCGACCGTGAGAAAGTGATCGACTTCAGCGACGCCTACGCCCCCTTCTTCAATGGCGTGTTCGGCCCGGAAGACGTCAAGCTGACCAAGGCTGAAGAGCTGGCCGGCAAGACGATCGGCGTGACCCGCGGCTCGGTGGAAGACCTCGAGCTGACCAAGATTGCACCGACCTCGCTGACGATCAAGCGCTTCGAGGATAACAACTCGACCATCTCGGCCTACCTCACCGGCCAGGTGCAGTTCATCGCCACCGGCAACGTGGTGGCCGCAGCGGTCAATGACATGACCAAGCTGCGCCGCCTCAGCGCCAAGTTCCTGATCAAGAACTCGCCGTGCTACGTCGGCGTTGCCAAGGGTGAAACCGCGCTGACGGCCAAGGTGAACGCGATCATCGCCAAGGCCAAGCAGGATGGCGCACTTAACGAGATCTCCCAGCGCTGGCTCAACGCTGCGCTGCCCAAGGATCTGTAAGCAGCTTCCGGTGCACCGGGGCGGAGTGATTCCCGCCCCGGAAGTCCTTCTGATACGTTGCTTCGGGAACTCGCGATGGCATACCAATTCGATTTCACTCCGGTGTTCGAAAACGCCGGGCTGCTGGCAACAGGCGCCGGTTTTACCCTCGCCCTGACCGCTGTCGGGGCCGTTCTTGGCATTGGTCTCGGCGTTGTTGGCGCAGTCTGTCGTGCCTGGAAACTCGCACCCTTCGACCGACTCTTCGGCCTCTACGTCGAAGTGATCCGCAACACGCCGTTTCTGGTCCAGCTGTTCTTCATTTTCTTCGGCCTGCCAGCGCTCGGCATCAAGATGACCGAGTGGCAGGCCGCTGTGCTCGCCATGGTGATCAACCTCGGCGCCTATTCCACCGAGATCATCCGTGCCGGCATCCAGGCCACCCCCCGCGGCCAGATCGAAGCGGCAGAATCGCTGGCGATGACGCGCACCCAGACCTTCAAGCATGTGGTGTTGCGCCCGGCCCTGGCCAAGGTCTGGCCGGCGCTGACGAGCCAGGTGATCATCGTCATGCTCGGCTCGGCCGTGTGTTCGCAGATCGCCACCGAAGAGCTGACCTTCGCTGCCAACTTCATCCAGTCGCGCAGCTTCCGCGCATTCGAAACCTATTTCGTGACCACGGCCATCTACTTCGTCATGGCCTTGCTGATCCGTCAGTTGCTGATACAGCTCGGACAGCGCTTCGTCGTCGGGAGGGCGCGCTGATGTTCGTACAGTTCTCCACCTGGGACATTGTCCGCAACCTGCTCGAAGGCGGGAAATGGACCCTTGGCCTGTCACTGATCGCTTTCGTCCTCGGCGGTGGCGTCGGCCTCGTGGTCCTGTTTGCCCGCATCGCCCACAACCGCCTGCTGCAATCCATCGCCAAGGCGTATATCGAAGTCTTTCAGGGCACGCCGCTGCTGATGCAGCTCTTCATCGTGTTCTTCGGCCTGTCACTCGCCGGGGTCGATGTGTCGCCCTGGTTTGCGGCAGCCGCCGGACTCACCCTGTTTACCAGCGCCTACCTTGCGGAGATCTGGCGCGGTTGCGTGGAGTCGGTGCCCAAGGGGCAGTGGGAGGCCTCGACCAGCCTGGCCCTGTCCTACCCGCAGCAGATGCGCTACATCGTGCTGCCGCAGGCGCTGCGCATCGCCATCGCGCCGACGGTGGGTTTCTCGGTTCAGGTCGTGAAGGGAACCGCAGTCACCTCCATCATCGGCTTCACCGAGCTGACCAAGACCGGCTCGATGCTCGCCAACGCCACCTTCCAGCCCTTCCTCGTGTTCGGTCTGGTCGCGGTGGGCTACTTCATCCTCTGTTATCCGCTCTCGCTGTACGCAAAAAGCCTGGAGAAGAAATTCCATGTCGCTCGTTAAGATCACCGGCCTGCACAAACACTTCGGCAGCAACCATGTCCTCAAGGGCATCGACCTGGAAGTCGCGCAGGGTGACGTCATCGCCCTGATCGGTCGCAGCGGCTCGGGCAAGAGCACCCTGCTGCGCACCATCAACGGGCTGGAGACCATCGACAAGGGCGAGCTGATGGTAGACGGCACCGCGCTCCACGACGGCAAGGGCGACTTGCGCGCGCTGCGGCAGAAGGTCGGCATGGTCTTCCAGCAGTTCAACCTCTTCCCGCATCTGACCGCCGGTCAGAACGTCATGCTTGCACCCACCGTAGTCAAGGGCATGGCAAAGAAGGAAGTGGAGGACATCGCGCGGGAAATGATGCTCAAGGTCGGGCTCTCGGACAAGTTCGACAGTTTCCCGGATCAGCTCTCGGGTGGTCAGCAGCAGCGCGTGGCGATTGCCCGCGCGCTGGCGATGCAGCCCAAGGTGCTGCTGTGCGACGAGATCACCTCGGCACTCGACCCGGAACTGGTCAGCGAAGTGCTCGCTGTGGTGCGCCAGCTCGCCACCGAAGGCATGACACTGATCATGGTCACCCACGAGATGCGCTTTGCCCGCGATGTCGGCAACAAGCTGATCTTCATGCACCACGGCCGCATCCACGAAAGCGGCGACCCGAAGGCCATCTTCGCCGCGCCGCAGACACCCGAACTGGCAAACTTCGTGGGATCGGTGCTGACCGTCTGACCCGCACGTGCTGCGCCCCGGCACGGGTCTGATCCCTGCACGCGGGGCGCCGCCGCAGCACGGCCGCGCGGCGACATTCCGCACGGCTGACCGTCATGAGCTCGCGTTACAATGCGCGCATGGAGAACTTCATGACTATTGAATGGTGGCACTGGACGGTAGGCGGCATTGCCCTCGTCCTGCTCGAACTGGCCATCCCGGCCTTCTTTGTGATCTGGTTCGGCTTCGGCGCGCTGCTGCTGAGCCTGCTCATGCTCGTCGCGCCCTCCATGCCGATGACGGCCCAGATCCTGCTGTGGCTGGCGGCGTCCATTGCGATGATGATCCTGTGGTTCAGGGTATTCAAACGCAACGCACACAAGACGCTGGTTGGCACCGCAGACGGCGACGTGATCGGCGAGGCCGGCCTGCTCGTCAATGCCGTCGCCCCCTACCAGCGCGGCAAGGTGCGCTTCCAGCGGCCGATACTCGGCGCCGAGGAATGGGCGTGCACGGCAGAAAGCGATATTGCTGCGGGCGAGCGCGTCAGGATCGTCAGCGTCGAGGGCAGCTTCGTCAAGGTGGCGAAGGCCTGATCACCGGCGGACGCGTGCGTCGCACCCGCGACACCCCCGACGCGCCCGCACCCGGACATACAACACACGGAGAAAGCATTCATGACATCGGGTCTGGCAATTGCGCTGGCACTACTGGTTTTTGTCGTCATCACCATCGCCAAGGGCGTCCGTCTCGTGCCGCAGGGCGAAGAATGGGTCGTCGAGCGTCTGGGCAAGTACTACGGCACCCTGCGCCCCGGCCTCAACATCCTCATTCCCTACCTCGACAACGTCGCCTACAAGCTGATTACCAAGGATCTCATCCTCGACGTTCAGGAGCAGGAGGTCATCACCCGCGACAACGCGGTGATCCGTACGAACGCCATCGCCTTCGTGAAGATCACCGACCCGGTGAAGGCGGTGTATGGCGTCACGGATTTCTCCGAGGCCATCCGCAACCTGATCATGACCACGCTGCGCTCGATTGTCGGCGAGATGGAACTCGACGAGGCGCTGTCCTCGCGCGACAAGATCAAGACCCGCCTGCGCGAAAGCATCGCCGACGAAGCGGTCGACTGGGGCCTGACGGTGAAGTCGGTCGAGATCCAGGACATCAACCCGTCCGATTCGATGCAGCGCGCCATGGAAATGCAGGCTGCGGCAGAACGCGAACGAAAGGCTGCGGTGACGAAGGCCGAGGGCGCCAAGCAAGCGGCGATTCTCGAGGCTGAAGCCCGTCTTGAAGCCGCGAAGCGCGATGCCAGCGCCCAGGTGATGCTGGCCGAAGCGTCAGCCGAGTCGATCCGTCGCGTAAGCAACTCGATCGGCGACCAGACCACGCCAATGCTGTACCTGCTTGGCGAGAAGTACATTGCGGCCATGGAAAGCCTCAGCGAATCGAGTAATGCGAAGGTCGTCGTACTCCCGGCGGACCTGCAGGAAACCCTGCGCGGACTCGTCGGCAAGGTTGGCATGCGCAGCTGATTTCAGGCCCGCACCGTGGCTGGCGTCAATTTCCAGCGGGAAAGAACGCCGGCCACAGGAACCTCTGCGGGCACAATGCGCTCTGCCTTCCTGTATTCAAAACGGACATGACAATGCTTCGCACGCTGAAAGACCTCTTCAACAGCTTCGCACCGGCCAGCGAGGGCGCGGTCGGCGGTCACGACGAACATACGCTGCAACTGGCCACCGCCGTGCTGCTGGTGGAAGTCATGCGCAGCGATGCCGAGGTGGATGAAACTGAACGCGCCGCAATTCTTTCCGCACTCGGCAAGCGCTTCGGGCTGGGCGGCGACGAGCGCGCACGCCTGCTCGAACTCGCCGAAACCGCGTCGAGCGAGGCGGTGGATTTTCACCGCTTCACCTCACGCATCAACAACGGCTTCGACGCCGGGGAAAAGGCCCGCGTGATCGAACTGATGTGGGAGATCGCCTACGCCGACGGCCATCTCAGCAATCACGAGAACCACCTGATGCGCAAGATCGCCGATCTGCTGCACGTTTCGCATGCCGACTACATCAGCGGCAAGCAACGTGCGCGCGAGACCACACGCGCCTCCTGACCCACGGCCTCTGCCCCACGACCTCTGACCCAGGGTCTCTGACGCAAGGCACCTGACGCAAGACACCCAACGCAAGCCCGTTCAGACCTTGAAGCGCACCACCTTCTGTTCGAGTTCGGTCGCCAGCGTGCGCAGTGACGCCGCAGTGTTTGCCGTATCGCTCACTGCGGCACTGTTTTCCTCGGCCCGCTGGGCGATGCGCTCCACATTGCGGGCAATTTCGGCACTCGCACTGCTTTGTTCGCGCAGCGCAAACGAGATGTCGCTCACTGCGCGCAGGACCTCACGCGCCCCATCGTTGATCTGAGCCATCGACTGACCCGCGCGGGTCGTCAGTTCAGCCCCGTCACGCACGCGGGCCACGCCGGCCTGCATCGAATCGACCGCGTTTTCCGTGCCCTGACCGATCGACGAAGCCATCTCGGTAATCTCTTCGGTCGCCGCCGCGGTGCGCTCGGCCAGCTTGCGCACTTCGTCTGCAACCACCGCAAAGCCGCGCCCGCTCTCGCCCGCGCGCGCCGCCTCGATTGCGGCGTTGAGCGCAAGCAGGTTGGTCTGATCCGCGATCTGCTTGATGACGACGACCATGGAACCGATCTGCCGTGCTTTCTCACCCAGCTCGCCGATGACCGCGGCCGATGAATGCACGGCCTCGGCAATCCGCTCCATCTCGCTCACGGTCTGCCGCATGACCTCGCCGCCCTCGGTGGAGAGCTGATCGGAGCTCTCCGCAAGGCCTTGCGCAGTCGCCGCGTGGCGCGAGATCTCGTCGATCCCGACGGTCATCTCCTCGATTGCCGCCGCCATGCCGGTGGCCGCCTCGCTCTGCGACGAAGAGCCGGCCGCCACATTCCTGGCCGCATCCGACATCTCGGAGGATGCACGCACGAGCCGCTCCCCGCCACGCTGAATCTCGCCGATCAGGCTCCCGACATCCTTTGCAATCGCATTGAATGCGTCGGCCACCTCAAGCAGTTCGTCCCGGGCACTGAAGGACACGCGCGTGCGGTAATCACCACCTGAAAGCTGCTTCGCGCCCAGACTGAGCTCGCGCACCGAGCGCAGAATCGAAAAATAGATCCCGAAAAGGAGGTAACCGGCAAGGAGCAGCGCAACCGCTGCGATCGCAGCCTCGAAATAGAGCTTGTTCCACAGCCGGTCGAGGCGCTCGAGCAGCAGGCGCTCGGCCTCAGGGCGCAGGGACTCCCGGTAGTGCTTGAGCACGACATCGATCGCGCCGGTTCCGATGTTGAAGAATTCTGCCGGTGCCACCCCGAAGCCCTGCTCCAGCACCTCGGCCTGCGCGGCATCGCGGAAACGTCCGACACCGGTCTCGACCTGTTCGAGCGCAGCGCCAAGCGATCCCTTCAGCGAGGTGTTGTCGCGTATCGCACGGCCGAGGCGGTCGCGCAACTGAGCCTCGGTCATCGCAAGTTCGGCCAGTTGCGCCACAACATGACGTTCGTCACCCGGCATCAGCACGCCACGGGCAATGATCCCGGTCGCCCGTCCGCGCAGGCGTCCAAGGCGTTCGGTGAGATCGGGTACCGAGTGCAGCATCGGATCGATCAGGTTGTAGGTGGCGCCTTCCGGGTCGAGGGACAGATTGGACGCATCGCCGATGTCACCGATCCAGCCGAGCATGCCCTCGATGGCCTGCGAATGGGCGCGAAAGTTGTCGGAGGCCGGCAACTGCAGGCCGTCCGCGAGCAGTGCCTGCAGGTCCTTGCGAATTGCTCGCCACCGCGCCTGCAGGACATCCCATTCGGGCATGCGCCCGAGCTCCGCATCGACCGCGGCCATCGCGTCCTGCACGCCAAGGGCCTTCTCCTCCAGTTGCGGTCTCAGCGCTTCGCTCCCGCCGAGCACGCCGGCCGACAGGCCGCGGTGCTGCTGACTCAGCACGAGTACCGAATAGGCTTTGTCGAGCACACCGAGACCGGAGACTTCACGCTCGGTAAAGGAGATGTTCTGACGCAGGCCAACGTACACCTGCGACAGCAGTACCGCTGTCCCCAGCGCACAGACGAAGGCGATGATCGCGAACTTCCAGGGATAGCGAAATCGATCAAGCAGCCCCATCACGGGACGAAACAGTATATCCACGGCGTGCTCTCCTGCAGTCGGCGCACCATGTCGCAATATGCGCATGGCGGCAGTGTGCTCAGAATAGCAGCCCGGAATGGGGCGTCATCTGCGGATCTGAAGGGTAAGTCTGGCCGTTTTCCTGACTTAGAGGCCACGCGCTGCAGCAATTGAAAAGTAGCGAACCGTGTCAAGAACCGCTGTGAGATCAAGCGCTTCCACCTGCAGACGGCGCTGGAGCAGGCGCCGCCCGGTCACGAAGCCAGACACCTGGGCGAGGAAGGCATGTGCGAGCAACATGGTCGCCTCTGCATCCGGCGGCAGCCCCTTGAGTCGGGCAACACAATCGCAGACCAGCTGATGGACCGGAAGCAGCATCTGGTCGAATATCATGTCGAAGGCGGCCGAAGGCGCCAGCTGCTCGCGCACGAAGAACGCATAATGCAGCAGCCCTTGCTCGCTGCCGGCAACGATATCGACACAGGCGACGATGAAATCGGCGAGCAAGGCCCCGACATCCGCGTCAGGCGCATCAAGCCCCGCGCGTGCAGTCGCGATCGCCTGCCTGATCCTGTCGCCATTGGTGTCGCACAGATGCTGGGCAACCGCCAGATAGACGCCCTGCTTGCCACCGAAGTGATACGGAATCGCAGCCTGATTCACCCCGGCACGCGCTGCCAGCAAACGCGTGGTGACGGCCTCGTAGCCAACGCCGCCAAAGAGCTCGAGCCCGGCCGCAACCAGCCGCGCGCGGGTCGCTTCGCCGGGAACCTCCGGCAGGGCCCTGTCATTCGCGCTCATGATCCGTCCTCCCCATTCAGCCCTGTGTCACCGACTTGCGGAAGCGATGCTGGGCGGCCGCAAAGAACACGGCGCCAATCACGCCGATCGCCAGAAACTGCGGCCACACCGCCTCAAAGCCTGCTCCGCGGTAAAGCACCCCTTGCGCGAGCTTGATGAAATGCGGCGTCGGTGCGACCGTCATCACCTGCTGCACCAACTCGGGCATGCTCTCCTGCGGTGTCACCCCGCCCGACAGCAGTTGCAGGGGGATGATCACCAGGATGATCAGCAAACCGAACTGCGGCATTGAGCGTGCAAGCGTGCCGAGAAAGATGCCGATCGACGCGGTTGAAAAGAGATAGAGCGCCGCAGCCAGCAGGAACAGGGGAACCGAGCCCGCAATCGGCACCTCGAGCAGGCGATGCACCACCACGAGCAGCCCGACACTGGCGGCCAGCAGCACTACCAGCCCGTTGGCCCAGACCTTGGCCACCATGATCTCGAACGCACTCAGCGGCATCACCAGCAGGTGCTCCAGCGTGCCGTGCTCGCGCTCGCGGATGAAGGCGGCGCCCACCAGAATGATGGACAGCATGGTGATGTTGTTGATCACCTCCATCATGCCGCCAAACCACATGCCGTTCAGGTTGGGATTGAAGCGTACCCGCGGCAGCAGCTCGACCGGCGATGCCGCACTCACATCCGCGCCATGACCGACGAAATTGAGCACCTCGGCAGAAATGATGCTCTGGATGTAGCCCGAGCCGATGAAGGACTGCGACATGATGGTGGCGTCGATGTTGAGCTGTATCACCGGCTGCCGGCCAGCCACCAGATCGCGCTGAAAGTGTGCAGGAATCACGATCGCAAACGAATACTCGCCACGGTCGAGCCCCTCGTCCATCCTGCTCGAGTCGATCAGCTGCGGCACCCGGAAGTACGGTGGATAGAGTGCGTCGACAATCTGTGCCGACAGCTGCGAACCATCCTCATCGACGACCGCAACCGGCGCATTGTGAAGTTCGCGCGACATGCCGGTCGCCGCAACGTACAGACCGACGGTGAAAGCCCATACGATGACGATGAGCAGGATGCGGTCGGCCGCGAGGCTGCGCAGCTCCTTCACGCCCAGGCGACCGATGTTTGCCAGCCGGCCACGACGGATTTCAGCCATGACTCAATCCTCCTGCTTGCGGAGCAAGAGCACGCACAGCCCGATCAGGACCGGCACGAACAGCATCAGCATGCCGATCGGCGCCTGCAGGTTGGCGAGCCCCAGATCCTTGGTGAAGATGCCGCGGCTGATCAGCAGAAAATAGGTCGCCGGCCACAACTCACCCACCACCCGGCCGAAGCCGTCGAGCGAAGTTACCGGATCGGTAAGGCCGGCAAACTGGATGGTCGGCAGCATGGTCAGGATCGCCGTGGCCGCAAGCGCGGCAATCTGGGTGCGGGTGAAGCTCGATACCAGCAAGCCGATCCCGGTGGTCGCGGTGACGTAGATCAGCGCCGCAGCGGACAGCAGCAGTACGCTGCCCTTGACCGGCACCTGAAACACCAGCACTGCCAGCAGCACCAGGCCGACAAAGCTGACCATCGACAGTCCGATATAGGGCAGCTGCTTGCCGAGCAGAAACTCGAGGCGGGTCACCGGGGTGACATAGAGATTGGTGATGGAGCCCAGTTCCTTCTCGCGCACCACCGACAATGCGGTCAGGATGGCCGGAATGAACACCAGCAGCAGCGGAATCACGGCCGGCACCATCGCATTCAGACTCTTGAAGTCCTGGTTGTAGCGGTAGCGGGTTTCGATGCTCACCGGCAAGGACACCGGAACGCGGCCGGTGCGGCTGGCAACCAGCTCGGTCATGGTCTGCGCGTGCAGGCCGATCACATAGCCGCGCAAGGTCTCGCCACGGAACGGCATGGCACCGTCGATCCACGCCGCGAGGCTGGGAACGTCGCCACGGCGAAGGTCGCGACCGAAGCCGGCGGGGATCTCGAGTGCGAGTGCGAGTTCGCCGCTCTGCATGCGACGGTCGAGTTCGTCCGAGTCGCGGATCGGCGCCTGCTCGACGAAGTAGCGACTGCCGCCAATGTTCTCGATCACCATGCGGCTCTCCGGCGTGTCGTCCCGATCGAGCACCGCAAAGCGCAGGTTTTCGACATCGAGCGTAATGCCGAAACCGAGGATCAGCATCAGCAGCACCGAGCCCAGCAACGCAAAGGTGAGACGGATCGGATCGCGACGCAACTCCAGCATCTCGCGGTAGGCATAGCCGAGCAGCCGTCTCAGACTGAACGCGGCATGCCGGTGATTCCCCGCGGAAGCCGCTGCGGCAGGTTGAGCCACCACGGCAGCCCCCGCTTCCGCAGCGGCCGGCGCGTCGTCGCCGGCGTTCGTATCAGGCCCGATCGCCTTCTCCAGCACCTCGATGAAGGCGGTCTCAAGCGTATCCGTCGCATGTGCGGCCTTCAGTGCTGCCGGCGTATCACTGGCCAGCACACGGCCGGCATGCATCAGGCTGATGCGGTCGCAGCGCTCGGCCTCGTTCATGAAGTGGGTGGAGATGAAGATGGTCACGCGCTGCTCGCGCGAGAGTTCGATCAGCAAGGCCCAGAACGCATCGCGCGCCACCGGATCAACCCCGGAGGTGGGCTCGTCCAGAATCAGCAGGCGCGGCTCGTGCACCACTGCGACGGCGAGCGACAGGCGCTGACGTATGCCCAGCGGAAGGTTCTCGGAAACCGTGTCGGCCTGCTCTTCCAGCCCGAAACGCTGCAACAGCCCTTCGACCCGCGACGCAATCCGCTCGGGTGGCAGATGAAAGAGATGCGCATGCAGATCGAGGTTCTGGCGTACCGTCAGTTCGCCGTACAGCGAGAATGCCTGCGACATGTAGCCGACCTGGCGACGGGTTTCGAGCGAACGCGCATCGATGACCTTGCCGAACAGCAGGGCGCTGCCCTCGCTCGGCGGCAGCAGGCCGGTGAGCATCTTCATCGTCGTGGTCTTGCCACAACCGTTGGAGCCGAGAAAGCCGAAGATCTCGCCCTCGCCGATGCGAAAGCTCACGTGATCGACGGCAGTGAAGTCGCCAAAGCGCTGGGTCAGGCCTTCGGCCTCGATCACCCAGTTATCGTCGTTCTCCGGTCGTGGCGGAATCGTCAGCGCATGGTGCGTGCCGCGCCGGGCTTCGGGCAGCAAGGCGATGAACACCTCTTCCAGCGTGTCCTTGCCGGTCCGGGAGCGCAGTGCGTCAGGGCTGCCGCAGCCCAGCACTTTGCCGTCATCCATCGCTGCCAGCCAGTCGAAGCGCACGGCCTCTTCCATGTAGGCCGTCGCCACCAGCACACTCATGCCCGGACGGCCACTGCGGATACGGTCGATCAGTTCCCAGAACTGACGTCGTGACAAGGGATCGACACCCGTGGTGGGCTCGTCGAGGATCAACAGGTCGGGATCGTGGATCAGCGCGCAGCACAATCCGAGCTTCTGCTTCATGCCGCCCGACAGCTTCGCAGCGGGACGCTCGCGGAACGCCGAGAGGCCGGTCGCCGCGAGCAGTTCGGTGATGCGACGCTCGCGCTCCTGTGCAGCCTGGCCGAACAGGCGGCCAAAGAAATCGACGTTCTCGAATACCGATAGCGTCGGGTACAGATTGCGCCCCAGACCTTGCGGCATGTAGGCAATGCGTGGCTGCACCTGGCTGCGAAAATGACGATCGCCCATGTCGCCACCGAGCACCTCCACCGCACCCGTCTGGATCTTCCGCGCCCCGGCCAGCAAGGCCAGCAGCGATGACTTGCCAACGCCATCCGGCCCGATGAAGCCGGCCATGCACCCTCCCGGAACCTCGAGATCGATGTCCTCGATCGCGGCCAGCGCACGATAACGCAGCGAGACGCCGCTCAGGCGGGCAACGGGTTGGTCGAGTGCGGCAGACATGGCATTACCTCGCGGGCAGGCTGTCTGGCCACGGCTGCGTGGCATCGAGGCGCAGCCAGCCCACTGCCGGCATCCCCGGCTTGATCACGTCCGGATGGGCGGCAAGCCAGTCGGCATCAAGCTGGAGCTTGACCCTGAACATGAGCTTCTCGCGCTCGTTGCGGGTTTCGACCTCGCGCGGCGTGAATTGCGCACGCTCGGCAACGAAGCTGACGCGAGCAGGCACCGCTTCCGCTCCAAGCGCATCGACCTGCAGGCGCGCCTCGGCACCCAGCTGCACCTGACCCGCCGTCTCAGAAGGCACGAATACGGTCATGAAAACATCAGACGGATCGAGCACCGTCAGCACCCGCGCACCGGACGCCAGCACTTCGCCGGGTTCGGCAAGCCGGTACAGCACCCGGCCGCTTACCGGCGCAAGGAGCCGGGCGTCATCCAGGTTGCTGCGGATGCGGGTCACATTGGCCTCGGCGGCAAGCACAGCAGCATCTGCAGCCTCCACCCGCAGGCGGCTCGCAGCCAGCGCAGCATCGGCCTGTTGCACCGCGTTGCGATCCTGGTCAAGCCGCTGCGGTGACAGGAACTTGCGTGCCACCAGTTCCTGAGTGCGCTTCAGTGTGGTCGCCGCGAGGGCACGTTCGCTCTGGTAGCGGAGTACGGTTGCACGCGCCTCCGCAGCGGTCTGACGGGCCTGCTGAACCAGCGCCTCAGACTGCAGCAACTGCGCCTGCAAATCGCGGGCGTCGATCAGGCCAAGCTCATCACCCTGCTCAACAATATCGCCCTCCTTTGGGCCGAGCGCCATCAGACGCCCCGACAATCGGGTTGCGACGTCGTAGGAGGTCGACTCAAGACGACCGTTGCCAGACACGAGATTGGGCTGCGACTCGGACGCCGCCATGCCCTGCCAGACGGCGACTGCACCTGTGAGCGCGAGGACAAGAACGAGCACCAGCCAGGCTGACTTGTGGGAAGAAGAACGGGAAACCATGATGCATCCCCTTGAATGGGTGGCACGCGGTCCCGGTCGGCAAGCTTGGTGTTCCAATCGGGATCTGTTGCCATTCATTTGAATGAATTATTCAAATTACTGCATTGATGGTCATCAAACATCTATCAGAAAGTCGTTTTTCCGATGCAGGTCGGCAGGTAAAGCCGCGTGCGCTAGAATGCGCCGTCCAGCCCCCCAATCTCGGGGCACGTCCGTTCACGAGCCTGCTACATGACCAATTACACCGAACTCAACGCCCCGTATGGCCCGCTGGTATCCCGGATCGAGAGCGAAGCAACGATCATTGGTGACCAGATCCTGAAGATCGACCATTTTCTGAATCACCGTATCGAGCCCGCATTCATCATGGAGCTGGGCCGCGAACTTGCCCGCCGTCTCTCCGCCTACCAGCCCTCGGTGATCCTGACCGCAGAAGCCAGCGGCATCGCCCCGGGACTGGTCGTGGCACAGGCGCTGAACGTCCCCCTCGTGTATGCAAAAAAATACGCACCGCAGGTCGAATCGCCTTTCATCTCCCGTGTCATCCCGTCGCCGACCAAGGGCGGCGAAACCAAGCTCGTGCTGTCCCAGCGCTACATCCAGGCCGGCGCGCGTGTTGTAATCGTTGACGACTTCCTCTCCAATGGCCGTACGGCAGTTGCGCTGGTCGAGATGGCCCGCGAGGCAGGAGCGGTGGTGCTCGGCGCAGGCTTTGTGGTCGAAAAGCGTTTCAAGCATGGGCATGAGTCCATCGCCGCGTTGAACGTACCCGTTGCCACCCTCGCCCAGGTCGAACGTCTGGAGAATGGCAAGGCCATCCTGCATCAGCCGGCGCCCTGAACCCCGAAGATGCTGGCTGCTCAATCAGCAGCCAAGGCAGGGGGAATTTCGCCTCGATACTCCCCCCGTTCCTGCCACCCGCGCTAAACTGCAGCAATCTCATGCAGGATGGAAAGCAAGATGCAAGACTTTGACGCGCAGGCACAGGCCTTCTCGGAGCAGATCGAAGCCGAGCTCGAAGACGGACGACTGAACTTTCCGACCTCCCTCGACGTGTCATTGAGAGTCAAGCGTCTGGCCGACGATCCGGACTCCTCGCTCGACTCCATTGCCTCGGTGGTGAAAGCCGAGCCAGTCCTCAGTGCCAAGGCTGTTCGCATGGCAAATGCCGTCCTCCTCAACCCCTACGGCTCGCGCATCGCCGACGTGAATACCGCCGTCAAGCGCATCGGGCTGGCCTCCCTGCGCTGCCTCGCTTTCGCCGTCGCAGCAGAGCAGCTTTCGCAGGATCATCGCTCCAAACACATGCGCCTGATCGCGACCGGGTTGTGGATGCACTCGGTGGATGTGGCGTCGTGGTCCTATGCCCTCGCACGTCACCTGCGCACCGTTAATCCGGACACTGCCATGCTCGCCGGCATGATGGTCGATATCGGACAGTTCTTCCTCCTGGCCCGCGCATCGGCCTATCCTGCCCTGGAAGAAAACCTCGAACGCTTCGCAGAATTCGTTTCGGTCTGGAACGAACCGGTTGGTCGTGCGATTCTCGAAGTGTTCGAACTGCCGGAAGACGTGCTCGACGCGTTCGAATATGAAAATCCCTACGGCGGCTCATGGCCTCCGGAAAACCTCGCCGATCTGATTTTCGTGGCTTCGCTCGCAGCCGAGACCCCGAACCCTTTCGACTCGGCACTTGGCATTCAGCGTCGCCCCGAACTGTTCGACTCGTGCATCGCCGGCATCGAGAAGGACAAGCTTGATGCGCTCCTCGACGCCGCTCGCGCGGGAAAAATGGAAATGCTTGCTGCGGTTTGCGGCTGATCAGGCCGGCCCGTACATCCGGCTGCGCAAACTTGCTGCGGCATGGGCGACGGCAAGATTTGCCTCGGGGAAGAACTTGCCCAGGGTGATGAAGCCATGAACCATGCCTTCAGCCTGAAATTGCTCGATCACCCCGCCTTCGTCTGACACTCTCGCCGCAAAGGCGGCACAGTCGTCGACCAGCGGGTCGCATTCTGCCGTGATCAGGAGCATGGGCGGCAGGCCCGCCAGCGACCTTGCACGCATCGGCGAGGCGCGCCAGTCTTCAGTGTTTCCCTCGGGCAGGTAGCGTGTGAAAAACCACTCCAGGCTTTCCTTGTCCAGAAAGAACCCGTCACTGTAGCGCGCTCGCGAAGGACGCTCGCTCAGGATCTCGGTGCTCGGGTAGATCAGCAGCATGTAAGCCGGCGTCACCCCACCCGCATCGCGCAGGGCAAGCGCCGTGACCACCGAAAGATTCCCGCCCGCGCTGTCGCCGCAGAGCGCAATTCTCGAAGGGTCGACGGCGAGCAGTTCAGCCTGATCGACCGACCAGTCGAATGCGAGGCGTGCGTCATTCACCGCTGCCGGAAAGGGGTGCTCCGGTGCCAGGCGATAGTCAACCGACATCACGGCACAACCGCTGCCGTTGGCGAGCTCTCGACACAGTACGTCATAGCTCTCGACGTCGCCGACACACCAGCCACCGCCGTGGAAATAGATCAGCATGGGCAATGCCGTTGCCGGGTTCGCCTGCAAAGGGCGGTAGTAACGCGCGAGCAGCACGCTGCCATCGGGCCGCCCAATGGGCACTTCGGTGACCGAGGCGACGGCAGGTGCGTCCGGCCGAAAAGCAAACTGCAGCTTCTGGAAGGAATGCCGCGCCTGAAGGTGTGTTAGCTCATGAAACCGCGGTGCACCGACGCGATACACCATGTCGAGAAGAGACTGAGCCTGAGGCGAGAGAGGCATGGCGAACACATGCCCGGCGTCATCAGCCGGGCATCCTGAAAGTGGTTGATGATGACCGGATTGTAACCAGCACCACGCAAAATAACTGCCGATAACGTGTAGTTGACCACGCGCGCGGCCGTCCTCGAAGGGACCAGCAGCGCATGAAGACATAGAATGGACCCATAAACCTATCAGAGCCCACACAGAAAGGAGCCCAGATGACAGCAAGCCCAGGGAAGCCGGCCTCCAGAGAATCGAGCAACGGCACCACACCCCCGCGGAGAAGCCGCAAGCCCCGCCCTGTGAGCGAAGGCGACACCTCACCCGCGCTCGATGCGCTGTCGCTTGAGCAGTTCGAGATCGAGCAGGCTGTAGACGGCGCGCGCAGCAGCACCGAAATGGCGGTGGGCGACATCCTCTCCAAAGCAACAGGCGCCACCGTCAGCGAGGTCACAAAATCGCTCGAGGCCATTCTTGCGGGCGCGTCTCCAGACGACGCACAGCTGCTGCGCAAGACCCTTCTTGCTGTCGGCGGGAGCCCCGCGCCGGCATCGACACGCCCGGACGATGAACTCGCACCTGACTGGCGTATCGGCGCCTACCCGTACAAGAACCTCATGTCCCGACGCAACTACGAAAAACAGAAGTACCGCCTGCAGGTCGAACTGCTCAAGCTTCAGGCCTGGGTCAAGGAGACCGGTCAACGCGTCGTGATTCTGTTCGAAGGCAGGGACGCTGCCGGCAAGGGTGGCACCATCAAGCGTTACATGGAGCACCTGAATCCGCGGGGCGCGCGCGTGGTTGCGCTCGAGAAGCCCTCGGAAATGGAACGCGGCCAATGGTATTTCCAGCGCTACATCCAGCACCTTCCAACCGCGGGCGAAATCGTGCTGTTCGACCGCTCGTGGTACAACCGTGCCGGTGTCGAGCGCGTCATGAACTTCTGCACCCCCGACGAATACAGCGAGTTCATGCGTCAGGTGCCGGAATTCGAGCGCAACCTCGTGCGCAGCGGAATCCACCTGGTCAAGTTCTGGTTCTCGGTCAGCCGTGAAGAGCAGCTCCGCCGCTTCAAGGAACGCGAATCGCATCCGCTCAAGCAATGGAAGCTGTCACCGATCGACCTTGCCTCCCTCGACAAGTGGGACGACTACACCAAGGCCAAGGAAGCGATGTTCTTCTATACCGACACGGCGGACGCACCGTGGACGGTCGTGAAGTCCGACTGCAAGAAGCGCGCACGCCTGAACGCGATGCGCTACGTCCTGCACAAACTGCCCTACTCCAACAAGGACCTCGACCGGGTCGGCCCACTCGATCCGCTGCTGGTCGGCCGCGCCAACGTGGTGTACGAGCGCGGCGAAAAGGACACGCCGATTCTCTAGCACCGCGGCCGTGGCGCTCGGTGCTAGCCGTGCCCCCGATGCTGGTCCTGACCGGACTCAGCGAAGATGGGGAGCGGCGAGGAACAGCGCCGTGACCGTCTTGCTGTCGGTAATCCGGCCGTCGAGCACAGCGGCAGTGGCTTCGGATGGCGAGAACGCCAGAACCTCGAGGAACTCGCCTTCGTCCCACTGATGCCCTACGTGCGTGAGTCCTGTGGCGAGGAAGACCTCGATGCGTTCGTCGGAATAGCCAATGCAAGGATGCATGACACCGAGGTGCTGCCAGGCGTCGGCGACATACCCGGTCTCTTCCCTGAGTTCGCGCTTCGCACAGTCGAGAATATCCTCCCCGGCGTCGATCTTGCCTGCAGGAAGTTCGAGGAAGCTGCGATTGAGCGGATAGCGGAACTGCCGCTCGAAGATCAGCGCGCCATCGGGCATCACCGCGACGATGACGACGGCCCCTGGATGGCGGATGTATTCGCGAACAGACTCGCCTCCATCAGGCAGTCGCACTCTGTCGCGCGAAACCTTCAACAGCACGCCATCGAAAACCCGCTCGGTTGAGAGCGGTGTCTCCGCAAGTGGGTCCTGATCATGCTTGTTCATGTTCTTGCCGCCTCATCTCACAGGTGCCCGTCCGCCACAGCACAGCCGGCTGAGCGCACCTTCACACAGCACGCACGGCCCTTCCTGCTGCAAGCTGCTCGAGGCAGATGTTCGAACAGAAAGCACCGGTCAAAAAAACGGAAAGGGCGAACACCATTGACGGTCGTTCGCCCTTTCGAAGCTCAGTCAGCAATTACCGCTGCCCTTTCACCCCCGCTCAAGCGTCAGAGCGATGCAAGCAGTGCGTAGGCACAGATCGACATCAAGGCCTGCGGAGCAATCCCGAGCGCCGCAACCGCAATACCGTTGGCCGAGAGCATTACGCGCAGTTCAGCAGGCGCATGGATCGGCGCCGTATCGAGCGGTTCGTCGAAGTACATGACCTTCACCACGCGCAGGTAGTAGAAGGCACCAATGACCGACATCACCACCGCGACCGCAGCAATCCAGAAGTAGCCTGCGGCAACCACCGCCTGCAGAACCGAAAGCTTGGCGAAGAAGCCGATGAAGAACGGAACACCGGCCATCGAGAACATGACGAACATCATGACCGCAGCGAACCACGGGCTGCGCTTGTTGAGACCCTTGAAATCGTCGATGCGCTCGGCTTCGAAACCGGCGCGCGACAGCAGGATGATCATGCCGAAGGACGCCAGGCTCATGATCACGTAGGCCACGGCATAGAACATTGCCGAACTGTAGGCGTTCAGTGCGAAATGGCGCTCGCCTTCGACCACGCCCGACAACAGGCCGAGCAGCATGAAACCCATGTGCGAGATGCCGGAATACGCCAGCATGCGCTTGATGTTCGTCTGCGAAATCGCAGCAAGGTTACCGAGAATGATCGATGCCACGGCGACGAACATCAGCATCGTCTGCCACTGCTCAGCGATGTCGAACAGGCCCCAGATCAGCAGGCGCACGGCCATTGCAAACGCTGCCAGCTTGGGCGCCGTCGCAATGATCAGGGTCACGGCCGTCGTCGCGCCCTGATACACATCGGGCACCCACATGTGGAAGGGAACCACGCCGAGCTTGAACGAGATACCGGCAACCAGGAAAACCAGACCAAAGAGCAGGACCGACTTGTTCGCCGCCTGGTTGTAGACCGACTGGGCAACACCGGAGAACTCAAGCGTGCCGGTCGCACCGTACACCATGGACATGCCGTAGAGCAGCAGACCCGAGGCCAGCGCACCGAGCACGAAATACTTCATGCCCGCTTCGGTCGAGCGTGCCGAGTCACGGTCGAAGGCAACCAGCGCGTACAGCGCCAGCGACATCATCTCAAGACCGATGTACATCGTCAGCATGTGGTTGGACGTCACCATGACCATCATGCCGAGGGTCATCAGGATCGCCAGCAGGTAGTACTCCGGCTTGTCGATGTTGCGGTCTGCAAGGTAGCTGCGGCCGTACAGGAGCGCGATGGCCATCGAGAAGTAGATCAGCACCTTCAGAAAGTCGCCCATCAGGTCGCTGATGAACATGTTGCTGAAGGTATAGCTCACCTGACCATCCATGGTAGCGATGGTGATGAACGCCGCCGCAATCAGTGTGAACTGACTCAGGAAGTAGCCGAGTGAGCGTGCAATGCTGCGCGCAAAGGTCGTGGTCAGCATGATCACGAGCGCCATCACGGCGACGAAGATCTCGGCCGCTGCGGGGTAGAAGTCGGGGACAACAAAGTTCATCTTCTGACCAGTCCGGTTAAGTGTCTCGCCTGCTCGCTCAGAGCTTGCTCACGGCAACATGCCGCAGGAGTTCATCCACCGAAGCATGCATCACCTCGGTAAAGGGGAAGGGATAAAGGCCCATCGCCAGCACGAACAGCGCCAGGATGCCAAGGAAGGCAAACTCGCGACCATTGATGTCATCGAGTTTGGCGACATGGTCGTTTGCGATCGGGCCGAACACGACGCGCTTGTACATCCACAAGGTATAGGCAGCACCCACGATCAGCGTGGTGGCGGCGAGGAAGGCCACCCAGAAGTTGAACTGGACTGCACCCAGCACGACCATGAACTCACCAACGAAACCACTGGTCGCCGGCAGGCCGGCATTGGCCATCGCAAACAGCATGAAGAACGCAGCGAACTTCGGCATGCGATGCACGACGCCACCGTAATCGGCGATCTGACGGGAGTGCATCCGGTCGTAGAGCACGCCGATACAAAGGAACATCGCGGCGGATACGAAACCGTGCGAAATCATCTGAACGAGCGCACCTTCCATCGCCAGTGGGTTGAACATGAAGAAGCCAAGGGTGACGAAGCCCATGTGCGAGATGGAGGAATAGGCCACCAGTTTCTTCATGTCGGCCTGCGCCAGCGCAACGAAGCCGATATAGACGACAGCGATCAGCGACAGGGTGATCACCAGCGGCGCCAGCTGCATCGCCGCATCCGGCACGATCGGCAGCGAGAAGCGCAGGAAACCGTAGGCGCCGAGCTTCAGCGCAATTGCGGCCAGCACCACCGAGCCACCCGTCGGCGCCTCGACGTGGGCATCCGGCAACCACGTATGCACCGGCCACATCGGCACCTTGACACCAAACGCCACCAGGAAGGCAAAGAAGATCAGCGTCTGCGCGTCGATCCCGAGCGGCAGCTGATGCCAGTCGAGGATATTGAAGCTGCCACCCGACTCCATGAAGAGGTAGAGCAGCGCGATCAGCATCAGCAGCGAACCGGCCAGCGTGTAAAGGAAGAACTTGATCGCCGCATAGACCCGGTTCGGCCCGCCCCAGATACCGATCACGAGATAGAGCGGAATCAGCGAAGCTTCGAAGAAGACATAGAACAACACACCATCCAGCGCGGAGAAGATCCCGTTCATCAGACCTGACATGATCAGGAACGCTGCCATGTACTGGGCGACCTTCTGCTCAATGACCTGCCATCCCGCCACCACCACGATCACGGTAATGAAGGCGTTGAGGATCACGAACAACACCGAGATCCCGTCCACACCGAGGTGGTAGTTGATGTTGAACCGGGGCACCCAGGGCATGAGTTCAACGAACTGCATCGCACTCGTGCCGACGTCGAAGCCGGTGTAGAGGGGAAGCGTCACGACGAGGCCGGCAATCGCCACCAGCAGTGCTAACGCACGTGCCATCGGGGCGTTGCGGTCGGAGCCAGTGGCGAGCACTAGCAGCCCGCCAATAATTGGCACCCAAACCGCCAGACTGAGGAGGGGAATGTCCGTCATCGTTGCTTTCCGTTCTGTGCGCCGCAAGCGGCGCGTTCGACCTTGTTGTTGTGTCCCTGCGCGTTGCGTTCTTGCTTAAGCACGATTGAGCCAGAATGTCAGCAGAACGAACACGCCAATGATCATTGTGAAGGCGTACTGATACAGGTGCCCGGTCTGGAACAGACTGGAGATCCGCGACACCCAGCCCACCAGCTTCGCAGTGCCATTCACGACCACACCGTCGATCAGGCCCTGATCACCACCCTTCCACAATGCCTTGCCGAGCAGGCGAGCACCGCCCGCGAAGACAATCTCGTTGAACCGGTCAAAGTAGTACTTGTTCTCGAGCAGCGTGTGCAGCGGCTTGAAGGTGCGCTGAATCGCAGCGGGAATCCCCGGTTTGACCATGTAGAAGTACCAGGCCACCGCAACACCGCCCATTGCCAGCCAGAACGGCGCAGTCTGCAGCCCGTGCAAGGCCATTGCGATCGGGCCATGGAAGTTCTCGGCAAGCTCGCTCAGTCCGACATGGTTTTCACCGAAGAAGATGACGCCTTTGAACCACTCGCCGAACAGCATCGGTTCGATGGTGAAGAAACCGATCAGCACCGACGGAATGGCCAGCAGGATCAGCGGCACGGTCACGACCAGCGGCGACTCGTGCGGCTTCTGCCCCGGAGCCAGGCCGTGATGATGGTCGGCCGCAGGCTCCTCGTCATCGTGGTCGCCATGGTGCTCGTGATGCCCGTGGTCCTGCCCGAAGCGTTCCTTGCCGTGGAAGACCAGGAAGTACATGCGGAAGGAGTAGAAGGCGGTGACGAATACGCCCAGCAGCACGCAGAACAGCGCATAGCCCGCACCGGGGATCGTCGAGGCATGAACGGCTTCGATGATCGAGTCCTTGGAATAGAAGCCGGAAAAGAACGGGAATCCGATCAGTGCCAGCGAACCCAGCAAGGAGGTGAACCAGGTGATGGGCATGTACTTCCACAGACCGCCCATGTTGCGCATGTCCTGATCGTGATGCATGCCGATGATGACCGAACCGGCACCAAGGAACAGCAGGGCCTTGAAGAAGGCATGCGTCATCAGGTGAAACACCGCGGCAGAATACGCAGATACGCCGAGCGCCACGGTCATGTAGCCGAGCTGCGACAGCGTCGAGTACGCAACCACGCGCTTGATGTCGTTCTGGATGATGCCGAGGAAACCCATGAACAACGCCGTGGTGGCACCAATGATGAGAACGAAGGACAGCGCGGTATCCGACAGTTCGAACAGCGGAGACATGCGCGCCACCATGAAGATACCGGCGGTCACCATGGTCGCTGCGTGGATCAGCGCGGAGATCGGCGTCGGGCCTTCCATCGAGTCAGGCAGCCAGACATGCAGCGGCACCTGGGCCGACTTGCCCATCGCACCGATGAAGAGGCAGATACAGATCGCGGTCAGCAGCGGCCAGCCGGTCACGTCCATCGTCATCCCGGCGAGCTCGTTCGCCTTGGCGAACACTTCCGCGTAATTGAGGCTGCCGGTGTAGGCAACGATGAGACCGATGCCAAGCAGGAAACCGAAGTCTCCCACGCGGTTGACCAGGAAAGCCTTCAGGTTGGCGTAGATCGCGGTCGGACGCTCGTACCAGAAGCCGATCAGCAGGTAGGAAACAAGGCCCACTGCTTCCCAGCCGAAGAACAGCTGAAGGAAGTTGTTCGACATCACCAGCATCAGCATTGAGAAGGTGAACAGCGAGATGTAGCTGAAGAAACGCTGGTAGCCAGGATCTTCCGACATGTAACCGATGGTGTAGATGTGCACCATCAGCGAGACGAAGGTCACGACCAGCATCATCATCACGGTCAGTGCGTCGATCTGGAAGCCGACTTCGAAGTCGATCCCCCCTGCCTGCATCCAGGTGTAGATCGTTCCGTTGAAGGTGTTGCCCGCCTGAACGTCCTGGTAAATGACCACCGACGCGACCAGTGCGACCGCCACACCGAGAATGGTGACAATGTGCGCCCCGGCACGACCGATCGCCTTGCCAAAGAGACCGGCCATGATCGCGCCAAAGAGCGGCGCGAGCGGCACAAGGAGGTAAAGCTTCTGCATGTCCGTCATCGTGACGCTTCCTTAACCCTTGAGGCTGTCCAGATCATCCACGTGGATCGTGCGCAGGTTGCGGAACAGCACAACCAGGATCGCCAGACCGATTGCCGATTCGGCAGCCGCCACCGTGAGGATGAAGAAAACAAAAACCTGACCAGCGATATCGCCCATGTAGTGCGAGAACGCGATGAAGTTCAGATTGACCGCGAGCAGCATCAGCTCGATGGCCATGAGCAGGACAATGAGATTCTTCCGGTTAAGGAAGATCCCGACCACACTGATCGCGAACAGGATCGCGCCCAGGATGAGGTAATGGGAAAGCGAAAGCATCTATGACTCCCTGATCACGCCGACCGCAACCGGCGTGGTTCTTGTTCGCGCCTGTATCACTCTTTCTCGGCTTGCATCTTCACCAGTTCCACGCGTCCTTCGCGCTTCACCGAGACCTGCCGTGCCGGATCGATGTATTTTGTGTTCTTGCGCTTGCGCAGCGTGAGCGAGACCGCCGCCACCATTGCCACCAGCAGCACCAGCGAGGCCAGTTCGAACGGATAGACGTAGTCGGTGTAGAGCACGCGACCCAGTTCCCGAGTATTGCTGAAACCGGCCTGGGGTTCGGGCGGAACGGGCATTGCATCGAGGCCGAAATACTGACCGCCGAGCACCATGGCCATCTCGATCACCAGCAGCACGCCGATCAGCGCGCCAACCGGGAGGTAACTCCAGAATCCCTGTCTCAGACGCTCGAGGTTGATGTCGAGCATCATCACCACGAACAGGAACAGGACCATGACCGCCCCGACGTAGACCATCACCAGCGTGATGGCGAGAAACTCGGCATGCAGCAGCAGCCAGATGCCGCCGGCGTTGAAGAAGGCGAGTACGAGATAGAGCGCGGCATGCACCGGGTTTCTCGCGGTAATCACTTTCAGTGCGGCGAATACGAGGATCGCCGCAAGAAAGTAGAAAACGAAGGTCTTGAATTCCATAGTTCCGTTTCACGGTGCCCGCAGGCACCCTCCCCTTATCTGTACTTCGCTTCCTGCTCGCGATCGGCCGCAATCTGAGCCTCGTGCCGGTCACCAACCGCAAGCAGCATCTGCTTGGTGTAGTAGAGATCGCCACGCTTCTCACCGTGATACTCGAACACCCGTGTTTCAACGATCGCGTCGACCGGGCAGGCCTCTTCGCAGAAGCCGCAGAAAATGCATTTGGTCAGATCGATGTCGTAACGCGTGGTGCGGCGGGAGCCGTCATCGCGCTGATCGGAATCGATCGTGATCGCCATCGCGGGGCAGACCGCTTCACACAGCTTGCATGCAATACAGCGCTCTTCGCCGTTGGGATAGCGACGCAAGGCATGCAGACCGCGGAAACGCGCGCTTTGCGGCGTTTTTTCCTCGGGGAACTGGACCGTGATCTTGCGCTGGAAAAAATGCCTGCCGGTCAGGGCGAGGCCCTTGACCAGTTCCTTCAGGAACAGGCTTCCGATGTATTCGTTGGCACCCATGATCTTCAGTACCTCACTTCCAGATCGACAGCGGGGACATCATCCACACCGCCACCACGACCACCCAGACCAGGGTGACCGGAATGAAAACTTTCCAGCCCAGACGCATGATGTGGTCGTAACGGAACCGGGGAAAGGTTGCTCGTGCCCACAGGAACAGGAACAGGATGCATGCCGTCTTGAGCGCCAGCCAGGGAAAACCATCGGGCAGGAAACCCACCGGCGACAGCCAGCCACCAAGGAACAGGATCGAGGTCAGAATCGAAACCAGGATCATGTTTGCGTATTCGGCGAGGAAGAACAACGCAAACGCCATGCCCGAATACTCAACCATGTGACCGGCCACGACTTCGGCTTCGCCTTCAACGACGTCGAACGGAGCGCGGTTGGTCTCGGCGATACCCGAGATCACGTACACCACGAACATCGGAAACAGGGGCAGCCAGTTCCAGGACAGGAAGGACAGCCCCATGTCGTGGAAACGACCCTCGCCCTGGGAGGTCACGATATCGGTCAGGTTCAGGCTGGCTGAAATCAGCAGCACACAGATCAGCGCGAAACCCATCGACACTTCGTAGGAAACCATCTGCGCGGCAGCTCGCATCGATCCAAGGAAGGGATACTTCGAGTTCGACGCCCAGCCTGCGACGATCACGCCATAGACTTCCATCGAAGTGATGGCGAGCAGGAACAGCAGACCTGCGTTGACGTTTGCAAGCACCATTCCGTCGCTGAAGGGAACCACCGACCAAGCAGCGAGCGAAGGGGCGATCGCGAGGATCGGTCCAAGGATGAACAGGCCCTTGTTGGCGCCACTCGGAATGATGATTTCCTTGAGGAGCAGCTTCACGCCATCGGCGATCGGCTGCAGCAGACCGAAGGGACCGACGCGGTTGGGGCCAATCCGGACCTGCATGAAGCCGATGACCTTGCGCTCGGCGAGCGTCAGGTAAGCCACGCAGCCAAGCAGCGGCGCAATGATCGCGACGATCTTTAGCAGCGTCCAGACAGCAGGCCAGGTGGGGCCGAAGAGGTCGGCAACCGGTTGCAGCATCGCTTCCATCAGACTCGCTCCACGCTCAATTCACCGCACATCGGGCCCAGCGCCACGGTCGAAACGTGCGCTGCAGCAATCCGTACGCAACCGTCAGCCACCGTATCGTCCGCAACCGCAGCCAGTTCGACGCAGCCACTGCCGCTGACTCGCACACGCTCACCGGAACCAACGCCCAGGCTTGCAAGCGTCGAACCCGACATGCGAGCCACGGGTGCCGCGGCATCCTTGGTCTTCTGCAGGGAGGGTGCGCGGCGTACCAGCGGATCTGCGAAATAGATCGGCACGTCGGCAACACGCTGCAAGCCTGCAATGGCCGTCGAGCCAGCCAAGTCGATGCCGGAGACCGCGTTGCCCAGAGACGCGGGTGTAACCGCACCGAGAACCTCGGCACGCACGGCTTCGGAGTCACCCTGGTCGAAGCCGTCGAGCTGCAACAGGTTTCCGAGGACGCGCAGCACCTTCCAGCCCGGCCGCGTATCGCCCAACTGCTTCGCGACTGCGTTGAAACTCTGCGCAGTTCCTTCGCAGTTAACGAAGGTCCCCGAGGTTTCCGAGAACGGCGCAATCGGCAACATCACGTCAGCCGTCTCACGCAGCGAATCCGATCCGAAGGCGGACAGTGCAACCACAAGCTGTGCTGACGCGAGCGCGGACGTCGCCAGCGCGCCATCAGCAAAATCAAGTGCCGGCTCAGCGCCCATGACAATGTACGCCTTGCGCGGATCTTCGAGCATTGCACGGGCATTGAGCCCCGCCCCCGCAGGAACGGCCCCGGCAAGATAAGCGCCCACGCTGTTGGCCGCCTCACCGATGAAGCCGAACACACCGTCGGACAGGCGGGCAATCTCCTGCGCGAGAACCTGAAGCTCTGCAGCACACGGGTGCTGCACAGCCAGATTTCCAAGCCACACGGCAACCTTACGACCACTCGCAAGACTCTGCGCAATCCCGGTTTCCGCTTCCGACGCGTTTGCGGGCAACTGGGCGCTGAGACCCTCGCTGACTGCAACGCCCTTCTCGGCTGCCAGCGCGACCACGATCCCGGCAAGGGTCGCAACCATTGCGTCGGGCGCGACCAGTGCGCGCTGGCGCACCGGAATCAGCCATTCTTCTGCGGTGGGTCCAACAGCACTGACGTGCAGCCCGCGCTTGGCGGCCTGACGCACACGCTGCGCCAGGAGCGGCGCGTCCTTGCGCAGGAAGCTGCCCACGACCAGCAGGCGGTTGAGATCAGACACACCCGCCACCGGCATGCCCAGCCAGGGAGCAGCGCTGCGCGATGCATCGGCACGGAAATCGGTCTGACGGAGGCGGAAGTCGATGTTGTCCGAGCCCAGTCCGCGAACCAGCTTCTGCAGCAGGTGGAGTTCTTCCACCGTGGAATGCGGAGAAGCAAGTGCACCGATCGAGGCGGAACCGTAGTCCTTGGAGATTCCCTTGAGACCGGTCGCAACGAACTCAAGCGCGGTCTGCCAGTCGGTGGCCTTCCATTCGCCACCCTGCTTGATCATGGGCTGGGTCAGGCGATCTTCGCTGGACAGGCCTTCGTAGGAGAAGCGGTCCTTGTCCGACAGCCAGCACTCATTGAGCGCTTCATTCTCATTCGGCAGCACGCGCTTGACCACTTCGTGCTTGGTTTGCACGATGAGGTTGGCGCCAAGGGCGTCATGCGGGCTCACCGACTTGCGACGCGAGAGCTCCCACGTGCGTGCAGCAAAACGGAAGGGCTTGGAGGTCAGCGCACCCACCGGACACAGGTCGATGATGTTGCCGGAGAGTTCGGAATCGACCGTCTTCTCGACAAAGGTCATGATCTCCGCGTGCTCGCCGCGGAAGGCCTGACCCAACTCCATTTCACCCGCAATCTCGGTCGTGAAACGCACGCAGCGCGTGCAGTTGATGCATCGCGTCATGTCGGTCGACACGAGGGAGCCGAGGTTCTTGTTGAACACGACCCGCTTTTCTTCCTGATAGCGGGACTGGCTGCCACCGTAGCCCACGGCCAGATCCTGCAACTGGCATTCACCACCCTGGTCACAGATCGGACAGTCCAGCGGATGGTTGATGAGCAGGAACTCCATCACGCCCTTCTGCGCCTTGACCGCAAGTTCGGACTGGGTCCAGACCTTCATGCCGTTGGTAACGGGCGTCGCACAGGCAGGCAAGGGCTTGGGCGCCTTTTCCACCTGCACCAGGCACATGCGGCAGTTGGCCGCAATGGAGAGTTTCTTGTGATAGCAGAAATGGGGGATGTAGGAGCCGGTCATGGATGCGGCATCCATGACGGTGCTGCCATCCGGCACCTGAACCTGCTTTCCGTCGATTTCGATCTCTAGCATGAGGGGCTCACGTAGATTTGGCTGCCGGCACGCTGCACTTCCGGCGGAACCAGACATTTCTTGTTTTCGATGTGATACGCGAATTCATCGCCGAAGTGCTTGATGAAGCTCTGCACCGGCATCGAGGCCGCATCACCGAGCGCACAGATGGTGCGCCCCATGATGTTGGTGGTCACCGAGTTCAGCAGATCAAGGTCGTCCGGACGGCCGAGACCGTTTTCGATCCGGTGCACAACCCTGTACAGCCAGCCGGTGCCTTCGCGACACGGCGTACATTGACCACAGGACTCCTCGAAGTAGAAGTAGGACAGGCGCTCGAGCGCCTTCACCATGCAGGTGGTCTCGTCCATCACGATCACCGCCCCCGAACCCAGCATCGAGCCTGCCTTGGAGATCGAGTCGTAGTCCATCGTACAGTCCATCATCACCGCACCGGGAATGACCGGCGACGAAGAGCCACCCGGAATCACGCCCTTCAGCTGACGCCCGCCACGCATGCCACCGGCCATCTCGAGAAGCTCGGAGAACGGCGTACCGAGATTGATCTCGTAGTTGCCCGGACGATTGACATGACCGGAAATCGAAAACAGCTTGGTGCCACCGTTGTTTGGCTTGCCGAGGTTCAGGAAGCCCTCGCCGCCCATGTTCATGATGAACGGGACCGACGCAAAGGTTTCAGTGTTGTTGATGGTGGTCGGCTTGCCGTACAGACCGTAGCTTGCCGGGAACGGCGGCTTGAAGCGCGGCTGCCCCTTCTTGCCTTCGATCGACTCCAGCAGCGCGGTTTCTTCGCCGCAGATGTAGGCGCCGTAACCGTGGTGGGCAAACAGCTCGAAGGAAAAGTCCGACCCGAGGATGTTCTGACCGAGAAGTCCGGCAGCACGCGCCTCGTCGAGCGCCTCTTCGAAGCGGGTGTAGATCTCGAAGATCTCACCGTGGATGTAGTTGTACCCGCGGGCACAGCCCATCGCATAGGCCGCAATGATCATGCCTTCGATGACGGTATGCGGGTTGTAGCGCAGGATGTCGCGATCCTTGAACGTTCCCGGCTCGCCTTCATCGGAGTTGCATGCAAGGTACTTGTCGCCCGGGAAGGAGCGCGGCATGAAGCTCCACTTCAATCCCGTCGGAAACCCTGCACCGCCACGCCCTCGCAGCACTGACGCCTTGAGTTCGGCAATGATGGTCTCGGGTGGCGTCTTTTCCGCAATGATCTTGCGCAACGCTGCGTATCCGCCGCGGGCCATATAATCCTGGAGCCGCCAGGTGCGGTCGCCATCGACTCCGGCGAGAATCAGTCCGTGCGCGCTCATTTGTCTTCCAGATCGGCCAGCATTTGGTCGATTTTCTCGGTCGTCATCCAGCTGCACATCTTGTGGTTGTTGTGCAGCAGCACCGGGGCATCTCCACAGGCACCCATGCACTCGCCCTCCTTGAGGGTGAACTTGCCGTCAGGGGTGGTTTCGTTGAAGTCGATGCCCAGCTTGCTCTTCAGGTAATCGGCCGCGTGTACGCCGCCCGACAGCGCACAGGGCAGATTGGTACATACCGTGATCTTGTGGCGTCCGACCGGATTGAGGTCGTACATGTTGTAGAAGCTTGCGACCTCGTAAGCGGCAATGGCCGGCATGTCGAGATAACTCGCGACGTACTCGATGACGTCCTTGGGCAACCAGCCCTTCTCGACCTGTGCAATACGCAGCGCTGCCATGACAGCCGACTGCTTCTGGTCTGACGGATATTTTGCGATCTCGCGATCGATCTGTTGCAACGTTTCCTGGCTCAGCATGTCGTACTCTTTTTCCGGATAGCCTGCCGTCTGTTCGTAGGGGCGCACACCTTCAGCCTGTGCACGCTCATCTGTCGATTTCGCCGAACACGACGTCCATCGTGCCGATGATTGCGACGACGTCGGCAATCATGTGCCCGCGGGTCAGTTCGTCCATTGCCGCGAGGTGGGCGAAGCCCGGCGCACGCAGCTTCAGGCGATAAGGCTTGTTTGCACCGTCGGACACGGCATAGACGCCAAACTCGCCCTTCGGGTGCTCGACCGCCGCATAGACCTCGCCCTTCGGCACATGCATACCCTCGGTGAAGAGCTTGAAGTGGTGAATCAGCTCTTCCATGTTGGCCTTCATGTTCTCGCGAGCCGGAGGTGCAACCTTGTGATTGTCGGTAATCACGGGACCCGGGTTCTTGCGCAGCCAGTCGATGCACTGACGAATGATCCGGTTCGACTGGCGCATTTCTTCCATGCGGCACAGGTAGCGGTCGTAGCAGTCACCGTTCTTGCCGACCGGGATGTCGAAGTCGACCTTGTCGTACACCTCGTAGGGCTGCTTCTTGCGCAAATCCCATGCGATGCCCGAACCACGCAGCATCGGACCGGTAAATCCCCAGCTCAGCGCCTGCTCGGGCGACACCACGCCAATCCCAACCGTACGCTGCTTCCAGATGCGGTTGTCGGTCAGCAGGGTCTCGTATTCGTCGCAATAACGCGGGAACCGGTCGGTGAAGTCCTCGAGGAAGTCGAGCAGCGAGCCTTGACGGTTCGCGTTGAGATCCTTGATTGCCTTTGCGTTCTTGAACTTGTTCGCCTGGTACTGCGGCATGCGATCGGGCAGGTCGCGATAAACGCCACCCGGCCGGTAATAGGCGGCATGCATGCGTGCCCCCGACACCGCCTCGTAGGCGTCCATCAGGTCTTCACGCTCACGGAAGGTGTAGAGCACCATCGTCATTGCGCCGATATCCAGCGCATGCGTTCCGATGTTCAGCAGGTGATTCAGGACACGGGTGATTTCGTCGAACATCACCCGGATGTACTGAGCACGCAGCGGCACTTCGACCCCTAGCAGGCGCTCGATTGCCATGCAGTACGCATGCTCGTTGCACATCATCGACACGTAGTCGAGACGATCCATGTAAGGCACGGACTGAACCCAGGTACGGGTCTCGGCCAGCTTCTCGGTGCCACGATGCAGCAGACCGATATGCGGATCAGCGCGCTCGACCACCTCGCCATCCAGCTCGAGCACCAGGCGCAATACGCCGTGTGCCGACGGATGCTGCGGGCCAAAGTTGATCGTGTAGTTACGGATCTCAGCCATGTCCTACGTCCCCGTAGCTTTCCTCACGCACGATGCGCGGTGTGTTTTCACGCGGTTCGATACTGACCGGCTGATAGACAACCCTGCCCTGCTCCGGGTCGTAACGCATTTCGACGTAGCCGGAAATCGGGAAATCCTTGCGGAAGGGGTGGCCGACAAAACCATAGTCGGTCAGGATGCGGCGCAAATCCGGGTGGCCGGCATACATGATGCCGTACAGGTCGAAAGACTCACGCTCGAACCAGTTTGCACTGGCCCACAACTCGCACAGGGAGTCGAGAACCGGAAAGGCATCATCATCGGCAAAAACACGAAGACGCACGCGCCAGTTGTGACGAATCGACATCAGGTGCGCAGCGGACGCGAAGCGCTTGCCGGCCCAGCCGCCATTGCCATACGTGGAGTAATCAAGCCCTGACACATCGAGCAACTGCTCGAAATGCAGACTTTCGTGATCACGCAACGTGAGTGCAACGTGTAGATAATCGGCAGCGGACACCTCAATGGTGACCTCTCCGCGATCAAGAACCAGCGACTGCAGTTTCTCGCCAAACACTTCCTGCAGAGACTGGCTCAGACGTTCAAGCTTGGAACTCATGATCTGGAGCCTCGTCAGCGCGCAATCGTATTGGTGCGCTTGATCTTGTTCTGAAGCTGGATGATGCCGTAGAGCAGCGCCTCGGCCGTCGGGGGACAGCCCGGCACATAGACATCCACGGGGACGATGCGGTCACAGCCGCGCACGACCGAGTAGGAGTAGTGATAGTAGCCGCCGCCATTCGCGCACGAGCCCATCGAGATCACCCAGCGCGGCTCAGCCATCTGGTCGTACACCTTGCGCAGCGCAGGAGCCATCTTGTTGCACAGCGTACCTGCCACGATCATCAGATCGGACTGCCGCGGGCTGGGACGAAAGACCACACCGAAACGATCCAGGTCATAGCGCGAACAGCCCGCATGAATCATCTCGACTGCACAACAGGCCAGACCGAAAGTCATGGGCCACAGCGACCCGGTGCGCGTCCAGTTGATGACCGCATCAAGCGAAGTGGTCACAAACCCTTCGCGAAAGACGCCCTCTATGCTCATGCCTTACTCCCAGTCGAGTGCGCCGTTTTTCCACTCGACGATGTAGCCGATAACCAGGATAGCCAGAAAGACCATCACCGACCCGAAGACGAACCAGGCAACCTCGCCAGCGGCGATGAACTCCTGGAAGACGGTCGCCCACGGAAACAGGAAGGCGATTTCAAGATCGAAAAGAATGAAGAGAATGGCGATGAGATAGTAGCGGACGTCGAACTTCATACGGGCGTCTTCAAACGCCTCGAAGCCGCACTCATACGGAGACAGTTTCTCACTGTCGGGACGATAGGGCGCAATGATGCGACCCAGCAGGACGGGAACGACCCCGAAACCCAGACCAACAAGGATGAACAGCAGAACGGGAAAATAGCTTTCCAACATGACTCAATGACCCCTATTGAGTTTGGCAACTTATTGCTGCCATTATTGTTTTAGCTGCCCTTCATGGAAACGCCCGCTGTTGCGGGCGCTCACTATATTCTGGTGCCGACGGTGAGACTCGAACTCACACGACCGAAGCCACTACCCCCTCAAGATAGCGTGTCTACCAATTTCACCACGTCGGCTTACTTCGTACAGCGCGAGAATTATACGACATTTTCCGCACTGCGCAAAGTGATACTTATACCTACTTCGGGATTGCCTGAGCCTTGGAGTCATCCGCCGGAGCGGCCGGCACAGCGTCACCTGCGGCCTCTGCGGGCGCACTCTGAACGACGCCATCCATCACACTGGAAGGGGCTGCAGGCTTGTTGCTTGCGAGATAGCTCAGACTCAGGCTGGTGATGAAAAACACCGTCGCCATCGCCGCCGTCGTGCGGCTCAGGAAGTTGGCCGAACCCGAGGATCCGAACAGACTGCCCGACGATCCGCCACCAAAAGCAGCACCCGCATCAGCACCTTTGCCGTGCTGCACAAGAACCAGACCGATCACACCGAGACCGACCAGGACATGCACCGTCAGCACCAGGGAAAAAACGACATCACTCATCACAACAGACCTTGAAAGAAACCTGCATCAGTTTTGTTTAACCACCGCCGAACGGCAAATGGCCATGAAATCTTCAGCCACCAGCGAGGCGCCGCCAATCAACCCACCATCGACATCGTTCACCGCAAACAATTCGGCAGCATTGTCAGGCTTGACACTGCCACCATAGAGGATGCGCACACCATCCGCATCCACATCGTGCGTCCGCAGCCAAGAGCGCAAACCGCCATGCACCTCACCGACCTGAGCCGCCGTTGCCGACAGCCCCGTCCCGATCGCCCACACCGGTTCGTACGCAACCACCATTCGAGCCATTGCATCGGCGCCTGCGACTTCAAGTACCGCCGCAAGCTGGCGCCCAACGACATCCATCACCTGCCCGGCCTCGCGTTCTGCGAGCGTTTCGCCAACACAAACGATGGGCACCAGACCCGCTGCCTGCGCCGCAAGGGCCTTACGCCCCACGACTGCATCACTCTCTGCAAAGAGTGCGCGCCGCTCCGAGTGGCCAACGATTACGTAGCGGCAGCCGAACTCTGCAAGCATTGCAGCACTGACTTCTCCGGTAAACGCACCAGAAGCATATTCGCTGACATCCTGCGCACCGAGCGCGATACCCTGCAGGGCCGATTTCGCCTGTGCAAGATACGGATACGGAACACATACCGCCATCTCGACACCGGGCAGCGCAGCGAGTGCTGAAAGCAGGCGCTCATTCGCACCGAGACTGCCATTCAGTTTCCAGTTGCCGGCAACCAGTTTCTTCGACATGCAGAAAGCCGTCCGATAAATCGGAGGATTATATGCCGCCGCGGGCAATGCAGCAAAGTCGCATGTCGCAGACGAGACAGTCGGCACCTGGGCAAGGCTCACTGGCAAGACATGCATGCGGTATGCGAAGGCGCGATGACAGCCCGAGGATGCGGCCCTGCACGAGACGCCGCCGACAACGGCCGGCAGCGAATCCGCCGTGAAAACGCCTGGCGACGCGAGTCGCCAGAAAAGTGCCGCACCCGCCGCCATTGCGGGCATTCAGGCCGGCAAGCACTCTGGGCCGCATCACGGATCAGACTGGACATCGGCCCGCAATCCGCCAGAATAAGATCAGGCCTCTCGTTATTTTCGCGTACAGTGCCCTCAAGGACTCAAGCGCACAACAAGGAGACGGAGATGGAAAACCCGATTCACGAATTCAAGGACTTGTTCGAGCAACTGGGACTTCCGAGCGACAAGGCGTCGATTACATCCTTCATCGACAGCCACCGCCCGCTGCCTCACGACATCAAGCTCGCCGAAGCGCCGTTCTGGAATGCTTCACAGGCAGGCTTCCTGCGTGAAGAACTGCTCGAGGACGCCGACTGGGCTGAAATCGTCGACCGGCTCGACGTCGCCCTCAGAACCACCTGACTGCAGCGTCCGCCTGCCCGTCGCGAAGACCGCGAATCGTTGAAGCGCTGACGCAGGGCGTACCCGGAACGCGGCACCAGCCCTGCTCCGACAAGAAAAAAACGGAGCCTGAAGGCTCCGTTTTTTTGCTCACTCAGCCGAAACGGCCGGTGATGTAGTCTTCCGTTTCCTTCTTCTTCGGCTTCAGGAAGAGTTCGTCCGTCACGCCGAACTCGACCATCTCGCCCAGATACATGTAGGCGGTGTAATCGGAGATCCGCGCCGCCTGCTGCATGTTGTGGGTCACGATGACGATGGTGAACTCTTCTTTCAGCTCGCCAATCAGCTCTTCGATACGCGAGGTCGAGATCGGGTCAAGCGCCGAAGTCGGTTCGTCCAGCAGGATGACCTGCGGTTTGACCGCAATGCCGCGGGCAATGCACAGACGCTGCTGCTGACCACCCGACAGACTCATGCCGCTCTGGTGCAGCTTGGTCTTGACCTCATCCCACAGAGCGGCCTTGCGCAGCGCCCACTCCACCCGGTCGTCCATGTCGGACACCGACAGCTTCTCGTGCAGCTTCACACCGAACGCAATGTTGTCGTAGATCGACATCGGAAACGGGGTCGGCTTCTGAAACACCATGCCAATCTTGGCACGAAGCACGCTGACATCGATGCCAGAATCCAGCAGATTCTTGCCATCGAAAATCAATCCACCCTCTGCACGCTGTTCCGGATAGAGGTCGTACATCCGGTTAATCGTCCGCAGCAGCGTCGACTTCCCGCAGCCTGAGGGGCCGATGAAGGCGGTGACCTTGTGGCGCGCCATTTTGAAGTTGATGTTCTTCAGGGCGTGGAACTTGCCGTAATAGAAGTTGAAATCCTTGAACTCGATCTGTGCGTCGGTGATTTCCATAGTCATCTCGAAAGGCCCGCAAGGAGGCTTAGTTGATCTTTTCCACCCGCAGGAACACGCGGGCAACAATGTTCAGCACCAGCACACCAAGCGTAATCAGGAATACGCCGGCCCACGCCAGATCCTGCCAGTTGGAGAACGGGCTCATGGCGAACTTGTAAATCGTAACCGGGAGGTTGGCGACGGGACCGCTCATGTCCATCGACCAGAACTGGTTTGACAACGCGGTAAACAATAGCGGCGCAGTCTCGCCTGCGATTCGTGCAACGGCGAGCAGCACTCCGGTCATCACACCAGCACGTGCCGCACGCAAGGTCACCTTCGAGATCACCACGCTTTTCGGCGCACCGAGCGCAAAGGCGGCTTCACGGAGCGTGTCCGGAATCAGCTGCAGCATGTTCTCCGTCGTGCGCACGACCACGGGCAGCACGATCAGGGCCAGTGCGATCACACCCGACCACCCCGAAAACTTGCCGGTCTGCGCCACCACCACCGCGTACACGAAAAGACCGATCACGATGGACGGTGCAGACAGCAGCAGGTCGTTGATGAACCGGGTTGCCTTGCCGAGCGCGGTAAAGCGGCCGTACTCGGCCAGATACACGCCAGCCAGAATACCGATCGGCGTACCCAGCAGCGTTGCCAGGCCAACCATCACCAGGCTGCCCACAATTGCGTTCAGCAGACCGCCGACATCATCGCCGGGAGGCGGCGTCATCTCGGTAAACAGCGTGAGCGACAAGCCTGAGATACCGAGCTTGAACACGGTGAGCAGAATCCAGATCAGCCACACCAGTCCGAACATCATCGCCATCAGCGACAGCGTGAGCGCAACCGCGTTGATCAGCTTGCGTCGTTTCAGCAGATTCATGATATGCCTATCAACTCTTTGCGCCCTCGCCCTTGGCGAGACGGAGCAGCAACAGTTTTGAGATCACCAGCACGATCATCGTGATCACGAACAGAATCAGACCCAGTTCCATCAGCGCCGCAGTGTGCAGGCCGGGGTCTGCCTCGGCAAACTCGTTTGCGAGCGCAGAAGTGATACTGTTGCCCGGATCGAACAGCGACGGCGAACTGAGGAAGTTTGTATTACCGATCACGAAGGTGACGGCCATCGTCTCGCCCAGCGCGCGCCCGAGACCGAGCATCACACCGCCAATCACACCTGTCTTGGTGTACGGCAGCACAACACCCCACATCACTTCCCAGGTGGTACAACCGAGACCGTAGGCGGACTCCTTGAGCATCGGCGGAGTCACATCAAACACATCACGCATGACCGAGGCGATATACGGGATGATCATGATCGCAAGGATGATCCCTGCGGACAGCAAACCAATGCCGATCGGCGGGCCCGAGAAGAGCGCACCAATGACAGGAATGTTCCCGAGCGTTGCACTGAGAAACGGCTGCACGTACTTTGCAAAGATGGGGGCAAAAACCAGCAGACCCCACATGCCGTAGACGATGCTGGGAATGGCAGCCAGCAGCTCGATCGCAGTCCCCAAGGGGCGGCGCAACCACAGCGGCGAGAGCTCGGTGAGAAACAGGGCGATCCCGAAGCTCACCGGCACCGCAATCAGAAGTGCAATTGCGGACGTGACCAGCGTGCCATAAACCGGAATCAGGGCGCCGAACTTCTCCATCGGCGGATCCCAGTCCGTCGAAAACACGAAGCCGATGCCGAATTCGCGGATGCTTGGCCAGGATTCATAGATCAACGAAAGGATGATCCCGGCAAGCAGAATCAGGGTCAGGATGGCGAAAGAACGCGCCGCCAGCCCAAACACGCGGTCGCCAAGTTTCTTCCAGGCTGACGTTTTGAATTCTTTCGTGGACATACGGATACCCGAAAGGGCGGCGGCATCGCCACCACCCGCGGAAACAAGACCAAAGGCCTCCTCGGCCTTTGGTTGCTCATTGGAGCGAAGCACGTGCCTGCTCCGATTACTTGCCGGAATACACAGTCTTGCCCGACGTATCCTTGATCATGCCCCAGGACGTCTTGATGAGCTTGATGGTCTCGGCCGGCAGCGGAACGTAGTCGAGCTCGGAAGCCATCGACGCGCCATTCGCGAACGCCCACTCGAAGAACTTCAGCGCTTCAGCAGCCTGAGCCGGCTTGTCTTGAGCCTTGTGCATCAGGATGAAGGTTGCGCCGGTGATCGGCCACGAAGCCTTGCCCGGTTCGTTGGTCAGGATCTCATAGAACTCAGCCTTACTCCAGTCTGCGCTGGCCGCTGCTGCTGCGAAAGCCTCTTCGGTCGGGCCAACATAGGCGCCATCCTTGTTCTGCAACAGGGTGTGGGTCAGCTTGTTCTGCTTGGCGTAGGAATATTCAACATAGCCGATCGAACCCGGCAGGCGCTGAACAAACGCGGACACACCTTCGTTACCCTTGCCACCCAGACCAACCGGCCACTGCACCGCTGCGCCTTCACCGATCTTTTCTTTCCAGTTTGCAGAGACCTTGGACAGGTAGTTGGTGAAGATGAAGGTCGTACCCGAACCATCAGCACGGCGCACCACACCGATGTCCTGATCGGGCAGATTCAAGTCGGGGTTGAGCGCGACAAGCGCCTTGTCGTTCCACTTGACGATCTTGCCGGCGTAGATGTCAGCCAGCGCCTCACCAGTCAACTTCATCTGGCCCGGCTTCACACCCGCCAGGTTCACCACCGGCACCACTCCACCGATGACCGTCGGGAACTGCTGCAGACCGTCCTTGGCCAGCTCTTCCGGGGTCAGCGGCTTGTCCGATGCACCGAAATCAACCGTCTTCGCAGAGATCTGACGGATGCCACCACTGGAACCGATCGACTGATAGTTAACCTTGTTGCCGGTTGCTTTCTGGTAGGCATCGGCCCACTTTGCATACACAGGCGCGGGGAAGGAAGCACCGGCACCGGTGATTTCAGCAGCCTGCACGCCCATCGAGAAAAGGGCTGCAGTGCTTGCAACGACAACTAGCTTGGTCGATACGCGGATCATGACTACCTCGTGTTTGGTAACTGAGCCGCTAAGGTAACAAGCGACTGTTACAAACACATTTCATGTCTTCAAAAATTAAGACGTATGACACACTTCGAGAGGCCTCATTCATTACAAATCAGCACTTTACGGAACGTCTCAAATATTACAGCTGACCCGCGCTGACCATCGATCAGGCCACCGCCTGCTCCACCGCCCCGGCGATCTGACGTGCGAGTCGTTCGACCACCTCGCCATCCCTGCCCTCTACCATCACCCGAAGCAAGGGCTCTGTTCCCGACGGACGCAACAGGACGCGCCCGGCATCGCCAAGCTCACGCTCGGCGGCTTCCCGCGCTGCATCGATGCCCTGATCTGCCTTCCAGTCAAAGCCTGAAGGCAATCGCACGTTGATCAGGCGTTGCGGATAGAAGACCAGGTCCGCGCAGCTCTCTGCCAGCGTCTGCCCACGCTGCTTGAGCGCCGCCAGCACCTGCAGGGCAGACACGATGGCATCGCCGGTCGAATGGCAATCGAGGCAGATGATATGCCCGGAATTTTCACCCCCGAGTTGCCAGCCCTTCTCGTGCAGCAACTCAAGGACATAGCGGTCACCGACCTTGGCCCGCGCGAAGGGGACGCCAAGTCGGCCAACAGCGTGTTCGAAGCCGAGATTGCTCATCAGGGTTCCGACCACCCCGTCAAGCCGCCCTGCCGCCCTGCGCGCCGCAGCGATCACGTAGATCAGCTTGTCGCCATCGTAGATCTCGCCCTGACGATCGACCATGATCAGACGGTCGCCATCACCATCGAGGGCGATGCCGATATCCGCCCCTTGGGCAAGAACGGTCTTGCGCAGGTTCTCGGGCCGGGTTGCGCCAACCCCGTCGTTGATGTTCAGGCCGTTCGGCTCAACGCCGACCGAGACCACGTCCGCACCCAGTTCATGAAACACGCTGGGGGCAATGTTGTATGCCGCGCCATGGGCACAATCCAGCGCAATCCGCAGCCCGCGCAGATCGAGCTCATTGGGGAAGGTGCTCTTGCAGAACTCGATGTAACGCCCTGCCGCGTCATTGATCCGTCGGGCCCGGCCAAGCCGGGACGAGTCGACACAGCCCATGGGCTCATCGAGGTGTGCCTCGATCTCCGCCTCCATCGCGTCGGGAAGCTTGGTGCCGCCCGCCGAGAAGAACTTGATGCCATTGTCGTAGAACGGATTATGCGATGCGGAAAGCACCACGCCGGCCTGCAACCGGAGCGCCCGCGTCAGATAGGCAACCGCAGGCGTGGGGATTGGCCCGGCGAGCATCACGTCCACGCCCGCGGCAGCGAAGCCGGCCTCAAGGGCAGCCTCAAGCATGTAACCGGAGATTCGCGTGTCCTTGCCAATCAGAATGGCGGGACGCTCGCCCGGTGGCAGGTGCTCGCGTGCAACCAGGGAAACACCGGCCGCATAGCCGATACGCATCACGAACTCTGGCGTGATCGGAAACTCACCTACACAGCCCCGAACACCGTCCGTGCCGAAATACTTGCGTCCCATGCTGTCCCCACCCGTGCGGCAAAAGCAGGATTATGACACCGCCTGCCACACTGTGAGCGCATCCCGGGTCGGCGCCACATCGTGAACCCGCACAATCGCAGCACCACGCTGCACTGCGATCAGCGCGGCGGCCACGCTGGCGCTCACGCGCTGATCAACCGGTCGCCCGGTCAGGGCACCCAGCATGGACTTGCGCGACAGTCCGGCCAGCACCGGCAACCCGCGCTCTCCGAAACGCGCCATCTCGCGCAACATCATGCAGTTGTGTTCAACAGTCTTCCCGAAACCGAAGCCGGGATCGAGCACGATGCGCTCACGCGCCACGCCCGCCGTGGCGAGCACATCAACCCTGTCGGCGAGGAATGCAGCGACCTCGGACACCACGTCCTGATACAGCGGATTGTTCTGCATGGTGCGTGGTTCGCCCTGCATGTGCATGACACAAAGGCCTGTACGCCCGCCCGCTACCGCGTCGACCGCACCCGGCGCACGAAAGCCATTCACGTCGTTGATCATGTCCGCACCCGCACGGATCGCCTCTCGCATGACGGCCGGCTTGAGCGTATCCACGGATATCGGAACCCCCAAGCCAAGGAGCGCTTCGACCGCCGGAACCACCAGGTCGATCTCCTGCTGCTCGCTCACTGGCGCAGCGCCGGGACGCGTGGACTCCGCTCCGATATCGAGGATATCGGCACCATCGCGCAGCGCCGACTCGGCGCGCCGGATCGCCGCCGGGACGTCATGATGCAACCCGTCACCCGAGAACGAATCTGCGGTCAGATTCACGATTGCCATGATCCTGGGCACCGAAAGGTCCAGATCAAAGCGCCCACATGTCAAATTGGGCATTGCCCCTCCTGCACGCCGGAATCGACGCACAAAAAAACGGGCCGGAAAACCGGCCCGTCTGTTGTTACGGTAACGACTGAATCAGGCCGCCGGAGCAGCAGCCGATGGCGCGGCTCCCGGCGTATCGTCAGAGGAGCGCGACTTCGGCACCGGAGTCGGCTTGGGCGGCCGCGGCGGACGCCCTTCCATGATGTCGTTGATCTGCTCGGCGTCGATCGTCTCCAGCTCGAGCAGGGCGGCGGTCATGCTCTCGACCTTGTCCCTGTTCTCTTCCAGCAGGCGACGCGCCAGGGCGTACTGCTGATCGACAATGCGACGAATTTCCGCGTCGACCTTCTGCATCGTGGCTTCCGACACGTTACGGTGCGTCGTCACCTGGCGACCGAGGAAGATCTCACCCTCCTCTTCGCCGTAGACCATGGGTCCGAGCGTATCCGACATGCCCCACTGGGTCACCATGCGACGCGCGAGATCGGTTGCACGCTGGAAGTCGTTCGACGCACCTGTCGTCATCTGCTTCATGAAGATCTCTTCCGCAATCCGTCCGCCGAACAACACGGTGATGGTTTGCAGCAGGCGCTCACGATCCTGACTGTAGCGGTCTTCGGTCGGCAACTGCATCGTCACACCGAGCGCACGACCGCGCGGGATGATCGTGACCTTGTGCACCGGATCGGTCTTGTCCAGCAAACGGGCGACGACGGCGTGTCCGGACTCATGGTAAGCCGTGTTGCGGCGTTCCTCTTCCGGCATCACCACCGAGCGACGCTCGGCACCCATCATGATCTTGTCCTTGGCGCGCTCGAAGTCATCCATATCGACCAGGCGCTTGTTGCCACGCGCAGCGAACAGTGCGGCCTCGTTGACCAGATTGGCCAAGTCTGCCCCTGCGAAACCGGGGGTACCACGTGCCAGCACCTGCGGTTCGACGTCGGGTGCAATCGGCACCTTGCGCATATGAACCTTGAGGATCTGCTCGCGACCGCGGATATCGGGCAGGGACACCACGACCTGACGGTCGAAACGCCCCGGACGCAGCAGTGCGGGATCGAGCACGTCGGGACGGTTGGTTGCCGCAACGACGATCACACCAGCCTGCCCCTCGAAGCCGTCCATCTCGACCAGCAACTGGTTCAGGGTCTGTTCGCGCTCGTCGTTACCACCACCCATGCCGGCGCCACGCTGGCGGCCGACAGCATCGATTTCGTCGATGAAGATGATGCACGGTGCGTGCTTCTTGGCCTGCTCGAACATGTCACGGACACGTGCAGCACCCACGCCGACGAACATCTCGACGAAGTCCGAACCGGAGATCGAGAAGAACGGTACCTTTGCCTCTCCGGCAATCGCCTTCGCCAGCAAGGTCTTGCCGGTACCCGGCGAGCCGACCATCAGCACGCCCTTGGGAATACGGCCACCGAGTTTCTGGAACTTGGACGGGTCGCGCAGGAACTCGACCAGTTCGAACACTTCCTCCTTGGCCTCGTCGCAACCGGCGACATCGGCAAAGGTGATCGAATTGGCTGACTCGTCCAGCATCCTCGCCTTGCTCTTACCGAAGGAAAAGGCACCGCCTTTTCCGCCACCCTGCATCTGACGCATGAAGAAGATCCACACGCCGATCAGAAGCAGCATCGGGAACCAGGACACGAAGATGCTCGACAGGAAGGACTGCTCTTCCTCGGGCTTGGAGGCCGTCACTGCCACGCCGTAGCGCATCAGATCGGAAACCATCCAGATATCCTGAACACCGGGTGTGTACACCGTGATCGACCGGCCTTCCTGGGTCGTCGCGCGCAGCATGCGACCATCCACGGTTGCCTTGGCGATGCGCCCGGACTTCGCCTCCTCCATGAACTGGGAATACTCCATGGTGTTGGGCGCAGCCTGCCGCGTATTGAACTGGTTGAACACAGTCATCAGCACAACACCGATAACCATCCAGATCGCGAGATTCTTGAAGAGATTGTTCAACGTCTTACCCCGAAAGCCCATCATGGGCGTGCACACTAAGGACTCATTCTAGTGGCGAACGTTCCCGCCAGCAAACCAATGAGCGGCATTGATACCCGCTATCGTCGCCCCCTGACCGCCAGGCGCCGTGTACTGCATCCCCAACCATCAGGATGCGGCGTTTCCACAACATCCAATCGTGCGCTAAAGCGCTGAACAGGAATTCAGGACCGCAGCTTGCTCCCGAGCAGATAGACCTCCGCACTCCGGTCTCTGGAAGCCTTTGGTTTGCGAACCTGGACAGAAGCAAACTGCCGCTCCATTTCCTTGCGGAACTCCATGAAGCCTTCGCCCTGAAACACCTTCACCAGGAAATGACCATGGGTGTTGAGGTGATTGACCGCAAATTCGAGCGCCAATTCGCACAACATGATTGAACGCGCCTGGTCGACCGTCGCCACACCTGAAAGGTTCGGCGCCATGTCGGACAGAACGATGTCTACATGGGCACCGTCAAGGCGTTTTTCAAGCTCTGCCAACACGCTGTCTTCGGTGAAATCGCCTTGCAGGAAGTCCACACCGTGAATATGTTCAATTGGCAGGATGTCGAGTGCGAACACGCGACCGGTCGGCCCGCAACGCTGCACCGCAATCTGACTCCAGGACCCAGGAGCCACGCCGAGATCGACCACGACATTGCCACGCTTGAGCAGGCGGTCACGGTCGTCGATCTCCATCAGCTTGTACGCGGCGCGTGCGCGATAGCCTTCGGCGTTTGCGCGCAACACATAGGGATCGTTCAGGTGCTCGTGCAACCACGCTTTGCTGGTCTTGTTTCGCTTCATCAGAGTAAAATCCGGGGCCTACAGAGGTAATAAATGTCAATGATCGAGCTTACACCTGCACAGCGTCGCGACTTTCGCGCCCGTGCGCACCACCTGAGTCCTGTCGTCACCGTCGCCGGTAACGGCCTGACCCCCACTGTCGTTGCCGAAATCGACCGTTCGCTCCAGGCCCATGAACTGATCAAGGTTCGTGTGCAGGGTGCTGAACGAGAGCAGCGTGACGCGCTGATGGGCGAATTGTGCGCCAGTCTTGATGCTGCCGCCGTCCAGCACATCGGTAACATTCTGATCGTCTGGCGCCCGCGCCGGGAAGAAGAAAAGAAGGTTGCACAGCCCGCAGCCGCGAAACGTGCCGGCGGTGCTGCCACGGCAAAATCTGCTGCAGCCTTCGCTGCTGCCGCACGCCGTGCAGCGCTGGCCAAAGCCTCAGCCGAGAAGCGTCGCACTGCGTCGCGCACCTCCCCGGCCCGTGGGCGCAATGCAGGCACGCCTGGCTCAGGCCGCGGCCGCTGATGCGCTACGCGACCCTGCGCATCAGCGCAGGGTACGCCGCAAACCCAGTACCAGCGCGATACCCAGCAGGCTCTGCAACAGGTAGAGCACGCTGGATACGCCATGCCAGGTCGAGAACCGGTCGCGCATCATGCTGTTCATGACTTCCCGCGGCCAGGCGCTGGCCTTGAGTTCAGCCATCAGGGGCTGAATGCCATACTGCCCCGCAATCGTGCACAACAGCAGCACGAGCACCAGCCAGAACAGCCCGTTGCGAAAGGCCTGCCAGCCCAGACGCATGGCCAGGAACATCAGCAGGTAAGCCGCAGACCCGATGCCGATCCAGGCCACGAGGGTGAACAGCTGGCCTGCGACATTCCCCGCCAACCTGCGATCCGGCAGCATCGAGAACAGCGTCGGCGCCACCATGTATCCGACCACCCACATTGCACCGATCCACAAGGTGACCACGAGCACAGCGAGATGATCGGCAACGCGATTCATTGATCGTCAGATATAGCTGACTTCAATGATTTCAAGCTCACGGACACCGCCCGGGGCCTGAACTTCCGCAACATCGCCTGCGTACTTTCCGATCAGTGCGCGTGCAATCGGGGAACTGACCGAAATCTTGTTCAGCTTGATGTCGGCTTCGTCCTCACCCACGATCTGATAGCTGATCGTCTTGCCGGAATCCATGTCCTCAAGGGTCACGGTGGCGCCAAAAACGCAACGCCCGTCAGCATCGAGCAGCTTGGGGTCGATAACCTGGGCATTCGACAGCTTGCCCTCGACCTCCATGATGCGCCCCTCGACAAACCCCTGGCGTTCCTTGGCTGCGTCGTACTCTGCATTCTCGGACAGGTCGCCGTGCGAACGCGCCTCGGCGATCGCAGCGATGACATTGGGACGCTCCACCGTCTTCAGACGGTGGAGTTCGGCGCGGAGCGCTTCAGCCCCCGCAATGGTCAGTGGTGTCTTGTTCATTTGCTCTGGTTCAGTTCCGCATGCAGTTCCTGCACAGCGTAGACTTCAAGGCCGGCCAGATGGCGCAGTCCCATGCAGGCAGCACGCGCGCCCTCGATGGTGGTGAACACGCTCGCCTTCGCAGCCAGCGCACTCGTTCGAATCGAGCGCGAGTCGGTGATTGCCTGCCGCTTCTCTTCGACGGTGTTGATCACCAGAACGACTTCCTCGTTCTTGATCATGTCGACGATGTGCGGACGGCCCTCATTGACCTTGTTCACGAAGGCAACAGGAATCCCCGCCGCTTCGATCACCCCACCGGTACCGCGAGTGGCGACGAGCGAGAAACCGAGTTCGTGCAATTCGCGGGCAACCTCAACTGCGGCGCCACGATCGGTCGGCTTGACGCTGATGAAGGCCGTACCCGATGTCGGCAGACGCACGCCGGCACCGAGCTGACTCTTGATGAACGCCTCGGCGAAGCTGCGTCCCACCCCCATCACCTCGCCGGTCGACTTCATCTCCGGTCCGAGAATGGTATCCACGCCCGGGAACTTGACGAAGGGGAACACCGCCTCTTTCACGGAGTAATACGGCGGCACGATCTCGCCGGTCACGCCCTGGCTCGCAAGGCTCTGTCCCGCCATGCAGCGCGCAGCAATCTTGGCCAGCGGCAGCGAGCAGGCCTTCGATACGAAGGGCACGGTACGCGATGCGCGCGGGTTGACTTCGAGCACATAGACGACGGCGTTGTCGCCCTCGCCCTGAATCGCGAACTGCACGTTCATCAGGCCAACCACGTTGAGCGCTCGCGCCATGGCTTCGGTCTGACGACGAAGCTCGTCCTGCAGCTTTTCCGACAGCGTGTAAGGCGGCAGCGAACATGCGGAGTCGCCCGAGTGCACACCCGCTTGCTCGATGTGCTCCATGATGCCGCCGATGATCACCTGGTGACCGTCGGACAGGGCATCGACGTCGACTTCAGTCGCGTCGTTCAGGAAGCGGTCGAGCAGCACCGGCGATTCGTTCGAGACCTTGACCGCTTCACGCATGTAGCGCTCGAGGTCTTTCTGTTCGTGCACGATTTCCATCGCACGGCCGCCCAGCACATAGGACGGGCGCACCACGAGCGGGTAACCGATTTCGGCTGCCAGACGAACGGCGGCTTCCGGCGTACGCGCAGTACGGTTGGGCGGCTGCTTCAGGCCAAGGTCGACCAGCAGCTTCTGGAAGCGCTCGCGGTCTTCTGCAGCATCGATCATGTCCGGGCTGGTGCCGATGATGGGCACGCCGTTGGCTTCGAGCGCACGCGCCCTCTTCAGCGGCGTCTGGCCACCGAACTGGACGATCACGCCCACCGGCTTTTCGATATGCACGATCTCGAGGATGTCCTCAAGCGTGATCGGCTCGAAATACAGACGGTCGGAGGTGTCGTAGTCGGTCGACACGGTTTCCGGGTTGCAGTTGACCATGATGGTCTCGTACCCGTCTTCGCGCAGCGCCAGCGCAGCATGAACGCAGCAGTAGTCGAACTCGATGCCCTGGCCGATGCGGTTCGGACCGCCGCCCAGCACCATGATCTTTTTCTTGTCGGTCGGCTGTGCCTCGCACTCATCCTCGTAGGTGGAGTACATGTAGGCAGTCGACGTGGCGAATTCGGCGGCGCAGGTATCGACGCGCTTGTAGACCGGGCGCACACCGAGGGTGTGGCGGTGCAGGCGCACCGCGGTTTCGTCGGTCGCAAGCAGCTTCGCAACACGGCGGTCCGAGAAGCCCTTGCGCTTGAGTTCGCGCATTTCGACTGCCTGAATGGCCTTGAGCGAACGACCCACGAGCGCCTTCTCGGTCAGCACGATGTCTTCGATCTGGGCCAGGAACCACGGGTCGATCTTGGTCAGATTGAAAACCTGCTCCTGCGTCATCCCTTCGCGGAAGGCCTGACCGACGTACCAGATACGCTCGGGACCCGGGCTGGCGAGCTCACGTTCGAGATCCTCGCTGTCGGCCTCAACCTCGTCGAGGCCGTAGACACCCACTTCAAGGCCGCGCAGCGCCTTCTGGAAGGATTCCTGGAAGGTGCGACCCATGGCCATCACCTCACCCACCGACTTCATCTGGGTGGTCAGGCGATCATTGGCCTGGGGGAATTTTTCAAAGGCAAAACGCGGAATCTTGGTGACGACGTAGTCGATCGACGGCTCGAAGGCCGCAGGCGTCGCGCCGCCGGTGATGTCATTGCGCAGCTCGTCCAGGGTGAAGCCGACCGCAAGCTTGGCTGCGACCTTGGCAATCGGGAAACCGGTTGCCTTCGAGGCAAGCGCGGACGAACGCGACACGCGCGGGTTCATCTCGATGACGATCATGCGACCATCGACCGGATTGATCGCGAACTGCACGTTCGAGCCACCGGTATCCACGCCGATTTCGCGCAGCACGGCGATCGAGGCATTACGCAGGATCTGATATTCCTTGTCGGTCAGCGTCTGCGCCGGCGCAACGGTGATCGAGTCGCCGGTATGGACGCCCATCGGATCAAGGTTCTCGATGGAACACACGATGATGCAGTTGTCGGCGCGGTCGCGCACGACTTCCATCTCGTATTCCTTCCAGCCCAGCAGCGACTCTTCGATCAGCAGTTCGTTCGTCGGGCTGGCCTCGAGACCGCGCTTGCAGATCTCGTGGAACTCTTCCATATTGTAGGCGATGCCACCGCCCGTACCGCCGAGCGTGAAGCTGGGACGGATGATGGCCGGAAAGCCGATCCCGCCCTGCACCTGCAGCGCTTCTTCCATACTGTGGGCGATACCGGAACGCGCCGAGCCAAGACCGATCTTGGTCATCGCGTCCTTGAACTTGAGGCGGTCTTCGGCCTTGTCGATAGCCTCTTCGGCCGCACCGATGAGTTCGACACCGTACTTCTCGAGCACGCCATGACGGGCGAGATCGAGCGCGCAGTTTAGCGCGGTCTGCCCACCCATTGTCGGCAGCAGTGCGTCGGGACGCTCTTTTTCGATGATGCGCTCGACGACCTGCCAGGTCACGGGCTCGATGTAGGTCACATCGGCCGTGCCAGGATCGGTCATGATCGTGGCCGGGTTGGAGTTCACCAGCACGACCTTGTAGCCTTCCTCGCGCAGGGCCTTGCAGGCCTGGGCGCCGGAGTAGTCGAATTCACATGCCTGCCCGATGATGATCGGACCTGCACCGATGATCAGAATGGTCTGGATGTCTGTACGTTTGGGCATTGCGTTGCCTCTGAAATTCTTGGGCGGCGGGCGGCGCCCGCCGGGGAGTGCTGTATTACTTGCCGGCTTCGATCAGTTTGATGAAGCGGTCGAAGAGGTAACCTACATCGTGCGGACCCGGGCTCGCTTCAGGGTGCCCCTGGAAGGAGAAGGCCGGGACATCGGTACGTGCGATACCCTGATTGGAACCGTCGAACAGCGACACATGCGTCACCCGCAGCGTTTCGGGCATGCTTTCCGGGTCAACCGCGAAGCCGTGGTTCTGACTGGTGATCAGCACCTGACCGGTATCGACGTCCTTGACCGGATGGTTCGCGCCGTGATGACCGAACTTCATCTTCATGGTCTTCGCACCCGAGGCCAGCGCAAGCAGCTGGTGTCCCAGACAGATGCCGAAGGTCGGCACGCCTGCAGCCAGGATCTCGCGGATGGCTTCGATGGCGTAGTCGCAGGGCTCCGGGTCGCCCGGTCCGTTGGAAAGGAAGACGCCGTCGGGATTGAGCGCGAGCACATCCTTGGCCGGCGTCTGTGCGGGCACCACCGTCAGGCGGCAGCCGCGCGAGGCGAGCATGCGCAGAATGTTGCGCTTGACGCCGAAATCGTAGGCCACGACATGGAAGCGCGCGTCGGCCTGCGACACGTAGCCGCTGCCCAGCGCCCACTCGCCTTCGGTCCACTCGATCGTTTCCGCGGCACTGACGACCTTTGCCAGATCCATGCCGGCAAGGCCGGGAAATCCGTTCGCCTGAGCGATGGCCGCTTCCGGGTTCAGGGTCTCGCCGGGGGCGGCGGTGACGATGCACCCCGCCTGCGCACCCTTCTCGCGAAGCACGCGCGTCAGCTTGCGGGTATCGAGCCCGGCAATCGCAACCACGTTGCTATCGGCAAGATAGGCGTCGAGACGCTGACTCATGCGGAAGTTGGAGGGAAGAATGGGAAGATCACGGATCACAAGGCCGGCAGCATGCACTCGACCAGACTCGACGTCCTCGAGGTTGACACCGGTATTGCCAATGTGAGGGTAGGTCAGCGTCACGATCTGGCGGCAGTAACTCGGATCAGTCAGAATTTCCTGATAACCCGACATCGAGGTATTGAACACCACCTCGCCGACCGTACTGCCAACCGCACCGATACCCTTGCCGTAGAAAACCGTTCCGTCGGCAAGCGCAAGAAGGGCGGGCGGGAAAGCAGTCACGAAAAACTCCTGGATTCAGCCGAAAAGACCGGAGCGAGCCCGATTCGGGCCACTCCATATGCGAAAAAACGGGACGAGCCTATTGGCCAATCCCGCCATCAAATCGGCGGAATTCTAACGTTTTTCGAGCGTTGAAGCAACGCACTCCGGCCATCGGCCCGTCTGTCACCTCTCCCGAACAGCGCCAGCAAGGCGATCGTCATGCAAAAAAATGTCAGGCCACTTCGCGCCGTTAGCGCTGAAGCGACGGTCGCAACGCAGTAGCAAGCGCATTCATCTCGCGCAGCAAGGTCTCGAGCAGCGCCCCCGAAGCGGCGGGGTCGGCATTGCGTGCAGCCGATTCGACCGCCTTCGATGCCTCGGTTGCACGCTGCGCACCGAACAGGCCAACCGAGCCCTTGATCGAATGCGCCAGTTCGCCGAGGCGCACGAGATCGCCCCTGGCGCCGGCGCCGCGCAACTCCGACAGGGTGCTGCCAAGATCGCGAAAGAACACGACGAGAAGCTGCTGCACGATTTCTTCGTCGCCGTCGAACAGGGCGCGCGCCTCGCCGAGGTCTGCAACACCACTTCCATCGCCGCCCTCGGCCTCGAGCAGACTCTTGTCACCGTCGACGCCGGCATCGGACACCGGCTCGCACATCCGTCCGATTGCAGCAACAAGGTCGGCCGGCCTGATCGGCTTGCTCACGTAATCGTCCATGCCCGCTTCGAGACAGCGCTCGCGGTCGCCGGCCATGGCATGCGCCGTCATCGCGACAATGGGAATGGGGCGCCAGTCGCCCTGAATCGCCCAGCTTCGCCGCGCCTCGCGCGCACGGATGGCCTGAGTTGCCTCCAGTCCACCCATCACCGGCATCTGCAGATCCATCAGGATCAGGTCGAACCGTCCGCCATCGAAGGCTTCAACAGCCTCTTCGCCATTGTTTGCGACCGTCACCCGGTGCCCGATCTTCTCCAGCATGCGGGTCGCCACCGTCTGGTTCACCGGATTGTCCTCGACCAGCAGGATCTCCAGCTTGCGCTGCGGCGCGTCCATCTCGCACAGGATCTCGGTTAGCGACTTCTCGGGATCGAAGGCACCGATCACCTCGTCGCCGGCCTGATCCCCACAATGCGCCACCTGCAGCGCCTCGATAAGATCATCACGGGAAAAAGGCTTCGATATGCGGGATTTGAGCCCAAGCTGATGGCAGCGGGCAAGGTCGTTGCGCTGGGAATGACTGGACAGCATCATCACGATCCGGTCCAGCCACGGCGCCGCCTCGTGGTAGCGACGGGCGAGATCAAACCCACCCGGATCGGGCATGGCCGCATCCATCAGGACGAATGCAAACGGATCGTTGCGCTCGTGCGCAGCGGCGAGCGCCTCGAGTGCGGCCTCACCCGACTGGACACAACGCGACGCCAGGCCACAGGCCTTGAGCATGGCGCAGATCGACCGTCCGAACCCCTCATTGACTGCGGCCACAAGGATACGACCGCCACGCAAGGGGCCCAGCACTGGCGGCTTCGCATCGGCCACCACATCGAGGCGCACATTGAACGAGAAACAGCTGCCGACGCCGGGTTCGCTGCTGACCTGAATCGACCCGTCCATGAGGTCCACCAGATGGCGGCAGATCGCCAGCCCGAGGCCGGTCCCCCCGTACTTGCGCGTCGTTGAGCTGTCGGCCTGTGAAAACGCACCGAACACGGTTTCCTGCTTGTCGGGCGCAATCCCGATGCCGGTGTCGCGCACGGAGAACGCAAGACTGGCCTTGCTGCCTTCCCTCACCCCCAGCGCGACGCGAACCTCCACCTCGCCCTGGTCGGTAAACTTGATGGCATTGCCGATCAGGTTGGTCAGCACCTGTCGCAAACGCACCGGGTCGCCCCGCAGCACGGCAGGCACGTCCGGATCGATCACCGAGTACAACTCGACCCCTTTCTGGTGCGAGCGCAACGCCAGAACGCGGATCGTCTCGGAAATCACCGCCGCGATCGAGAAGTCGATGCTCTCGAGCGTCATCCGACCGGCTTCGATGCGGGAGAAATCGAGGATGTCGTTGATGATCGTCAGCAGCGCCTCCGCCGACGACTTGACCGTGAGCAGGTATTCGCGTTGCTCAGGAGCCAGCGCCGAATCGAGCAGCAGCTCTGTCATGCCGAGAATGCCGTTCATCGGCGTACGAATCTCGTGACTCATGTTGGCGAGAAAATCGCCTTTCGCACGACTGGCCGCCTCGGCCTGCTCCTTGGCCTGCAGCAACTCCATTTCCCGCGTGCGCTCGCGCGTCACATCGGTGTAGATCCCGATCACCCGCTGCCAGCGCCCATCCGGCATGCGGTCGCGCACCTGCCCGCGCGCACTGAGCCAGCGCGACTGTCCGTCCGCCGCCCGAATCCTGAACTGAACCTCGAACAGGGTAAGTTCCCCGCGCAGATGAGCGAGCAGACACTCGTTCATCCGCTCCCGGTCTTCTTCGTGGACGAGTGGCAGCCAGTTGTCGAAAGGCGCCTCCTCGGTGCCCTCCTCGTACCCAAGCCAGCTGCGCCAGCGAGAATCGACGACAAGGCACTTGGTCGACGTATCCCAATCCCACAGCCCGGTGTGCGCACCGAGCCTGACCAGTTCCAGGCGATCATTGGCCCGGTCGAGCTCCGCGCGCAGCTGCTCGACAGTGACAGCCTCGCCAGACATCGCCGGGCCCTCGCTCATGGAGCCGGCTCAGCGCAGGCCGAGCACATCCTGCATGTCAAACAGACCATTGCTGCGGCCCGCGAGGAAGCGCGCGGCGCGCATCGAGCCGAGCGCATACGGCATGCGACTGCCCGACTTGTGCGTGATCTCGATACGCTCTCCGATACCGGCAAACAGCACGGTATGGTCGCCAACGACGTCGCCACCGCGAATCGTGGAAAAACCGATGGTTTCGGCCTTGCGCTCACCGGTCACGCCTTCGCGACCGTAAATGGCGCAGTCCTCGAGATCACGGTCAAGCGCTTTCGCCACGACCTCGCCCATGCGCAAGGCGGTACCCGAGGGCGCATCGACCTTGAAGCGGTGGTGAGCCTCGATGACCTCGACGTCATAGCCCTCGTTGAGGATCTTCGCCGCAACCTCGAGCAGGCGGAAGACGGCGTTCACCCCCACCGCCATGTTGGGCGCAAAAACAACCGGCACCGACTGTGCCGCGGCAGCGATTGCAGCCTTGCCGGCAGCATCGAAACCGGTCGTGCCGATCACCATTGCCGTGCCGAGCCGGCGTGCGATCTCGAGATGCTCGAGCGTGCCCTCGGGCCGGGTGAAATCAATCACACAGTCTGCGGCGGCAATGGCAGCCGATGCATCGTCACCGATTGCAACACCACTGACGATGCCGAGCATCTCCCCTGCGTCCCTTCCGATAAAAGGCGTGCCGGGGCGATCGAATGCCGCTGCCAGCACGATGTCCTCGTCCTTGTGGGCAGCCTCGATCAACATGCGGCCCATGCGGCCGGACGCGCCGGCAATCGCAACGCGGATAGGCGTCATCTTCAAAATCCTGTCAGTCATCTGGCCCGTCAACGGGCGCTCAAAAAATCAGTCCTTGGGTGCCGCAGGCACTTCGACGACCCGGGTGCGGGTAGCCTGCTGCGAATCCACCGCTGCCGTGGCGTCACCACCGGTCACATCACCGTCGATGTGATCAAGGCGGTCATCGACGAAGAATACGGAGATCACCCGCTGCTCGACCTCGCCCACGCCCGGACGGAAGCGATACACGTAGTCCCAGCGGTCGGTGCGAAAGACATCGGTAACGAGCGGAGACCCGAGTACGAAACGCACCTGATCGCGTGACATGCCGCGCTTGAGCTGCGCGACCATTGACTGGTCGACGTAGTTGCCCTGGCGGATATCGATGCGATAAGGCGTGATGCGGTCGGTGATGGAATCAAACGAGCAGCCCGCAAGCAGGCTGGCGGCGGCAAGCGCCGAAATAAGCGATAAACGCATGGACAGGGTCACTTTAACGCGCACGGAACTGCGCATGGTTCTCAGTAAAGGTCAAAAAATATAACATAGCGACGCAACACAACGTTGTCTTGCTCCTCAGCCACACCGACAGGCGACCATGTCCGAGAACTCGCAGAACCTAAAAAACATCGGTCTCAAGGCCACCTACCCGCGCCTCAAGATCCTCGACCTGTTCCAGACCACGGAACAGCGTCATCTCACCGCGGAAGACGTCTATCGACTGCTGATGAACGAAGGCATGGATATCGGGCTGGCAACAGTCTATCGCGTACTGACGCAGTTCGAGCAGGCTGGCCTGCTCGAACGGCACTACTTCGAATCCGGCAAAGCCGTCTTCGAGCTCAACAAGGGCGGACACCACGACCATCTCGTCTGCCTGCAGTGCGGGAAGGTCGAAGAATTCTTCGACCCGGAAATCGAGCGTCGCCAGAACATCGTTGCCGAAGAGCGCGGCTTCGCGGTGAAGGAACATGCGCTCTATCTTTACGCCGACTGTCTGCGCAAGGACTGCCCGAACCGCAACGACTGACCGGCCCAGCCTCTGCCACGAATCGACCGCACGTCTTGCTCTAATCGCAGCCGGGCGTGCCGTCAGACCTGTCCCAGCATCTCGGCTGCATGCCTTCGCGTCGTATCGGTGATGCTCACGCCGCCAAGCATGCGGGCAATCTCCTCGACCCGCTGCCCGGCGTCGAGCGCCGTCACCGCACTCAATGTCTCACCGCCCCGCTCTGCCTTGGCGATCTGCCACTGCCAGTCGGCGCAAGCGGCAACCTGCGGCAGATGCGTGACGCACAGCACCTGCCGGTCGCGTCCGAGACGATGGAGCAGCTTGCCCACGATCTCGGCCACTCGCCCGCCGATCCCGACATCGACTTCGTCGAAAATCAGGGTCGGTGTCGCCGAGTCACGACTGGTCATGACCTGAATCGCCAGCCCGATGCGCGAGAGCTCGCCCCCGGAAGCAACCTTGGCCAGCCCGCGCAGGCTCTGTCCCTGATTCGCAGCAACCAGGAATTCGACATCCTCGGCGCCGTGAAGGGTGGGCTCGCATGGCGCCAGCGACACTTCAAACCGCCCTCCTTCCATCGCCAGGGACTGCATCGCCTCGGTGATTTCTGCCGAGAGCTTGACTGCCGCAGGCGCACGCGCGGCCGACAGGCGGCTCGCAGCCTCATCGTAGGCAGCACGCGCCGCCGTTTCGGCGGCTTCGAGACGGGCAGGATCCGCGCTTGCCTCGAGCTCGGTGAGGCGCTGACACCAGTTCGCCTCCAGTTCGGGGAGCGCTTCGGGCGCGACGCGGTACTTGCGTGCGACATCCATCACCGCGGTGATCCTGCGTTCGATCTCGCCCAGACGCTGAGGGTCGAGATCGAGCCGGTCACGGTATCGGCGCAGCGCATGCAGCGCCTCGTCCGCCTGAATCGCAGCAGAGGCGAGCAAGTCGCGCACTTCATTCAGCGAGGCGTCGATGGCACTCATCTCGTCGAGCCTGGCATCGAGCCGCCCGAGCACGACGGACACCGCGTAATCGCCCTCGCCCAGCGCTTCAAGGGTTTCATCCGCACCTTCCATCAGCCCTGCCGCGTGGGCGAGCCGGCCATGTTCGGCGTTGAGTTCGACCCATTCTTCGGCGTTGAAGGCAAGGTCCTTCAGCTCCTTGAGCTGCCAGGTGAGAAGTTCGCGCTCGCGGGCGGAGGCGGCGGAATCGAGCTCTGCATTGCGTCGCAGTTCGCTGATGCGCTGCCATTCGCGCCAGCAGGTGGCGACAGCGGCGCCAAGTGGCGCGGCACCGGCATGCGTGTCCAGCAGTTGCCGCTGGGCGTCTGCGCGCAACAGGGCATGATGGGCATGCTGCCCGTGAATGTCGGCGAGCGAGTCCCCGGCGACCCGCAGCTGTGCCAGCGTCACCGGAACGCCGTTGATCCAGGCTTTGCCACGTCCATTCGCGTCGACCACCCGGCGCAGAATCACGGTGTCGTCGTCCGGTGGCAGCTCCTGCTCGTCAAGCCAGTCCGCAAGCCCCCCTCCCGGCGGCAGGCCAAACTCGGCGACGATGTCCGCCTTGGCCTGGCCCACGCGCACCACGCCGCTGTCGGCGCGACTGCCGAGCGCAAGCCCGAGCGCATCGAGCAGGATGGATTTGCCGGCACCGGTCTCGCCGGTCAGGGCACCAAAGCCCGCGCCGAACTCGAGTTCGAGACGATCGACAATGACGAAATCACGAATAGTCAGACGGCGCAGCATGGTCTCGCGTTCAGGTTGGTCGAACTGTCCCGCGCAGGACAGCTCATCATTCGGACGGGTCAGTTGTGCCGCGGCGCCGCACTCCAGTGCAGCTTCTCTCGCAGCATCGCAAAATAGCTGTAGCTCTTCGGATGCAGCAGGCGCACGGCAAGTGGCGATCGGGTCAGGCGCACGCGGTCGCCCGCACGCGCATCGAAGCGCGCCTGGCCATCGAAATGCACCCGCGCATCATGCGGTGGCAGCAACTCGATTTCAATGCAGCACGAATCCGGCAGGGTCACCGGACGCGCGGTCAAGGCGTGCGGACACAGGGGCACAAGCGCGATGCCGCCCACGCTCGGATGCAGGATGGGGCCGTTGGCCGACAGCGCATAGGCCGTCGAACCGGTGGGTGTCGATATGATCATGCCGTCGGAGCGCTGGGTATAGACAAACTCGCCGTCGATCGACAGATCGAATTCGATCATGCGCCCGAGGTCGCCCTTGTTCACAACGACGTCGTTGAGCGCCAGCGTATGAAACACACGCTGACCCGCGCGCAGCACCTCGGCATCGAGCATGAAGCGGGATTCCTCGCGGAAGCTGCCATCGAGGATTTCGCCCAGCCTCAGCAAGGCATCCTTGCGCGCGATATCGGTCAGAAAGCCCAGCCGCCCGAGGTTGACGCCGACAAGCGGCACCGCACGCTCGGCGAGCCGGCGAGCCGTCGTGAGCATGGTGCCGTCGCCGCCAACGACCACGGCAAGATCACACTTCGCCGCAATCTCTTCATAGGCCGCGACCGGAAAACCTTCCGCCTGACCGATGGAACTCGCCGTACCCTGCTCGATCCACACTTCAAGACCCCGTTCGCGAAGATAGCGAGCGATCAGCAGCACCGACTCCGCCACATCCGGGCTCTGGTACTTTCCGATCAGGGCAACATTGGTAAAGCGCATAGTCATGGCTGCGGATTAAACCACATTCGGATTCCGTCATGCGCGACCTTGCGGTCGATTGCCGCTTGGCAGCAAGGCACGCAGTTCCATAGAATCGGGCTATATTGCAGGCCAACCATGAAACCGCTCGACACCCGCTCCCAGATCCTGCTGAAAACGCTGATCGAACGCTACATCGCCGAGGGCCAGCCCGTCGGCTCGCGCGCGCTTTCACGCTATTCCGGACTTGAACTCTCACCCGCGACGGTGCGCAACGTGATGAGCGACCTCGAGGAAATGGGGTTCATCTCCAGCCCGCATACCTCGGCAGGAAGAGTCCCCACCTCGCTCGGCTACCGCTTCTTCGTTGACGCGCTGCTCACGGTGCAGCCTATGGAAAGCAATCGGGTTCAGGCCCTGAAGGGACAGTTCCAGCCCGATCAGCCCGGGCGCCTGATCAGCTCTGCATCGCACATGCTGTCCAACCTGACCCAGTTCGCTGGCGTCGTCGTGACACCGCGCAAGGATGCGGTGCGCATCCGTCAGATCGAGTTCATCAAACTGTCGGAAAACCGCATCCTGCTGATCATCGTCACCACCGCGGGCGACGTGCAGAACCGCATCCTCATCACCCGCCGCAGCTACAACTCATCAGAGCTCGGCGCTGCGGCGAGCTACCTGAACGAGCATTTTGCCGGCCTCGCGTTTGAAGACATTCGCAAGCGCATCCGCGAAGAGCTCCAGCAGTTGCGCAGCGACATGAGCGAGCTGATGACGGCCACCGTCGAAGCCGGCTCCGAAGCCGCAGAGGAATCCGCGCTCAATTACGTCATCTCAGGCGAAACCAATCTTCTCGACGTCGAAGACCTTTCGTCCAACATGTCGCGTCTGCGCGAACTGTTCAAACTTTTCGAGCAGCGCACCGGTCTCATGCAACTGCTGGATCTGTCCAATCGCGCGCAGGGCGTGCAGATCTTCATCGGAGACGAATCCGGCCTGGCCCAGCTCGACGGCTGCAGCGTGATCACGGCCCCCTACGAAGTCGACGGCCAACTGGTGGGCTCGGTCGGCGTGATCGGCCCGACACGCATGGCCTACGACAGGGTGATTCCGATCGTGGACATCACCGCCCGCCTGCTGTCGAACGCGCTCTCGTCCAATTCCTGACTCTTCGTTGCGGATTTTTGCAGCGAAAGCCTGCTGCCTCACCTGACTGAAGGAAGAACATGGCCCGCTACTGGCCCGAGCCCGACTACAAACACGGCACCCCCGCACGCACAGGCGTGCTGCTGGTCAATCTCGGCACGCCCGAAGCGCCGACCGCGCAAGCCCTGCGTCCCTACCTGAAGCAGTTCCTGTCCGACCCCCGCGTGGTGGAGATCCCGCGTGCGCTGTGGTGGATCATCCTCAACGGCATCATCCTCAACACGCGCCCGGCCAAGTCCGCGGCCAAATATGCAAGCGTGTGGATGGACGCCGGATCGCCGCTCAAGGTCCATACCGAACGCCAGGCCAAGCTGCTCGACGGCTACCTGAACGCGGCCACGGGAGGCGACGTCGAGGTGGCGTGGGCAATGCGCTACGGCGCCCCGTCAATTCCGGATGCGCTGCAGGATCTGCGTGCGCGCAATTGCACCCGCATTCTCGTTGTACCGCTGTATCCGCAGTTTGCCGCCAGCACCACCGCCAGTGTGATGGACGAGGTCGCCCGCTGCATGCTGCACTGGCGCAACCTGCCCGAGATCCGCTATGTGCGCAGCTTCCAGGACGATCCGGGCTACATCGCCGCCATCGCCCAGAGCGTGCGCGAAAACTGGGTCAAGCACGGTGAGCCCGATCGGCTGCTGATGAGTTTTCACGGCGTTCCCCGGCGCACGCTCGATCTCGGCGACCCGTATCACTGCGAATGCCACAAGACCGCTCGCCTTGTGGCCGAATCTCTCGACTTCCCGGCCGAGCGGATTCTGGTCACCTTCCAGTCGCGATTCGGCAAGGCCGAGTGGCTCAAGCCCTATACGCAGCCGACGCTCGAGAAGCTCGCGCGCGAGGGGGTCAAGCGGGTGGACGTCATCTGCCCCGGCTTCGTTTCCGACTGTCTGGAAACGCTCGAGGAAATCGCCATCGAGTGCAAGGAGGCCTTTCTCACGCACGGCGGCAGCACCTTCCACTACATCCCCTGCCTCAATGAGCGCCACGACTGGATTACAGCACTCACCGACCTCACCCGCTGCCATCTTGGCAACTGGCTCGACACCACCACGGACACGCCGGAGTCACTTGCCGCCGCGCGCCAGCATGCGCTCGACCTGGGAGCAAAACAGTAATGACGCCAGGTCTGCGCCTGCTGCTGCGCTGGGCCCTGAACGCCGTGGCCCTGCTGATCATCCCCGAGATCGTCTCCGGCATCGCGGTCGAGAGCTACGTCTCGGCGCTGGCTGCAGCCCTGCTGCTCGGGCTGATCAATGCCCTGATCCGCCCCATTCTGATCCTGATCACCCTGCCCATCACCCTGCTCACGCTGGGTCTGTTCACGCTGGTGATCAACGCACTCCTGTTCTGGGGCGTCTCGGGTCTGGTCGGCGGCCTGCAGGTGAGCGACTTTGGAAACGCCTTCTGGGGCGCGCTGCTCTACAGCGTGCTGACCTGGCTCGTCAATCTTGCGGTTGGCGACCCCGAACGCAAGGTGCGCGTCGTCATCAATCGCCAGCGCTGAGATCACGCGCTGGCGCTGAGCGCGCGCACGGATTGATCGTGCGCGCGGACGCAACGCGGTGAACGGTCAGTCCTCGACCAGTTGCAGATCAAGCCCGCCGGTGGCGGTGTAGTCACCACGGACCGCGGGCTCGCCGTCCTGCGCCGCGACCCGGGCGATGTCCGCGAGGCGCCTGACCACAACGGTCGACACCTGGCGCCTGAACAGCTCCTGCACCTCGTCTGTCGCCAGCGCCAGCGCGGGGGGATTGATTTCGAGATAAGTCAGCGGCTCGAGCGAGACGGAGGTCATCATGTGGCGATGCTCGAGATGATCGAGCCAGGCCTGCTCGCCGAAAACCTCGCCCGGCCCGAGCGTCAGCACCCTGCGCCCGTCAATCGACACCTCGACCTGACCCGACAGCACGATGGCGAAACGCTGATCGGCGTCGCCCTCTCGCATCAGGGTCACATGCTCATCGACCTTGCGCCATGAGCAGATGCGCAAGACCTCCCACAACTCGATATCGTCGAACTCAGTGAAGAAGGCCAGCTTGCGCAGCATCGTGAACCGGCTCGTATCGGGCGGCACGCACTTGTCGTCAACGATCTTGTAGCGAACTGCGGCGAGATCCTTCGCAAACTCGGCACCGTTCTTGTAGCGGGAGTAGAGGTCTTTCTCGAGCGCCTTGCGGATGACCGCATCCATCTGCTCGGGAATCTCGGGATTGAGCTGAGAAACCGAGGGCTGGTCCGCGTTGATGATCTTGTAGATCAACTGCGCCGGGTTGGCTGCGCGGAACGGCAGGCGGCCGGTGAGCAGATGGAACAGCACCACGCCGAGCGAATAGAGATCGGTCTTCTGGTTGAGCGGATAGCTCTTGATCTGCTCCGGACTCATGTAGGCCGGCGACCCCACGCCCATGATGAAGGTGGAGTCAGTCTCGATCTTCTTGCTGATGTTCAGCGCCAGCCCGAAGTCGGTGATCTTCACGTTGTCGTTGTCGTCGACCAGGATGTTGGCGGGCTTGATGTCACGATGGACGATTCCCTGCCGATAGGCATGATCGAGCGCCATGCAGCACTTGAAGATGATGCCGATCACGCGGTGGATGGGGAGCAGCTTTTCGAAACTGCAGTAGCGCTCGAGCGTGTAGCCGGGGAAGTACTCCATCACCACGTAGGCCTGGTCGGCCTCGACCACCGCCTCGAAAATGCGAATGATGTTGGGATGGTCCAGGCGCTTGGACACCGCACCCTCGGCCTTCAGCAGCTTCAGCAGACGGCGGTTCCACTTCGCGACGTCTCGCGCCTTGTCGTCAAACTTGACGTGCTTGAGCGCGATCTGCTCGGGGTAATGCGGATTCTCGGCGAGGTAAACAACAGCCGTCGCACCGCGACCCAGCTCGCGAACGATTCGGTACTTCCCGATTCTTTCGGGCATTGTTCCCATGGCATCAGGGTGGCGCGCAGGGCGCCCCGCAACAGGTCTGTTTCGATATGTTGATTGTGTCACGATACCCGGCTGCAGAGAATCACCATTGCGCGCACCTGACCGGGTGGCACTGCCGCGAATCAATATTGTTCGCCGCGCGCAGTGTGTGCTTAAATCAACCGACAATATTGAGACGCTCACAACCCGGCGGGAGGGCACATCGTGCACACGTTCGACACGCCTGCCCGTGCCGGCACACCCCAGGCAGCAGTGCCCGGGAGCGCGCTGACGGCTCGCCCGGTACAGCGCCGTTACCGATCAGCGAGCGGGCAAGCGCATCAGCAGAATTGAAACCATTGGTTACAGCACACCAGATGCTCATCCTCACCCCCTGCGCTGACACGCACAGGCCGATCAATTCGCCCGCAGGGTTCGAGCCTCGGCGCCGCATTGCCGTCAACACTGCAACCGGTGCCGGACCGTCCGTCCGCGCAGCACACCCGCCCCCCGCCGCTTGCGGGACCTGTTTTAACGGAGCATCAATTTGAGCGAATCCGTCGACCAACTCATCCACGCCCGCTGGGTGATCCCGGTATCACCGGCCGATACCGTGTTCGAGCATTACAGCGTCGCGATCCGGGAAGGCGCCATCGTCGATGTACTTGCGCAATCAGAAGCCCGCTCGCGCTACCGTGCCGCCGAGGTCGTCGAACTCGGTGAGCACGCCCTGATTCCCGGCCTGGTCAACCTTCACGCCCACGCCGCCATGAACCTGATGCGGGGGATGGGTGATGACCTGCCCCTGATGCGCTGGCTGCAGGAAACCATCTGGCCCGCCGAAGGCAAGCATGTCTCACCCGCCTTCGTTCGCGATGGCACGCTGCTGGCTGCACGAGAGATGCTGCGCGGAGGCATCACGACCTGCAACGACATGTACTTCTACCCCGAAGCTGCGGCACAGGCGTTTGACGAAGCCGGCATGCGCGCGGTGGTCGGTATCATCATGCTGGATTTTCCGACACCGTATGCGAGTGACGCGGACGACTACCTCCGCAAGGGCCTGCGCACCAGAGACCAGTGGCGCGATGCGCCCTTGCTCGGTTTTTCAGTTGCACCGCACGCACCCTACACCGTCTCCGACGCAAGCTTCGAGCGCGTCGCCAGCCTTGCCGCCGAACTCGATCTGCCGATCCACATTCATGTTCACGAAACGGCGACCGAGATCAGCGACGGACTGGCCGCCCACGGCGTACGCCCGCTGGCCCGCCTCGAACGCCTGGGGTTGCTGGGCCCCAACCTGATCGCGGTGCATGCCGTACATCTCGACGAAACCGACCTCGCGCGCCTCGCGCATCACGGCTGCAGCGTCGCGCACTGCCCCACGTCGAACATGAAACTCGGCAGCGGCATTGCCCCGCTGTCCAGCCTGGTACAACGCGGCATCAACGTCGGTCTCGGCACCGACGGCGCAGCCAGCAACAACCGCCTCGACATTTTTCAGGAGATGCGCCATGCGGCCCTCCTCGCCAAGGCGGTCAATTGCGACGCGAGCGTCATTCCCGCACATCGCGCATTGCACATGGCCACGCTCGGTGGCGCGCAGGCGCTTGGGCTGGAAAACAACATCGGCTCGATCACGCCGGGCAAGCGCGCAGACCTCTGTGCTGTCTCGCTCTCAGGCCCATTGATGCAACCATGCTTTGACCCCGTTTCCCACCTCGTTTATGTTTGTGGCCGCGATCAGGTATCGCACGTATGGGTCGATGGAACGCTGCGTGTGAAGGACGGCACGGCACTGTTGCGAATTAGCGACAAAGAATTGCTCGAAATCACAACGGTATGGCAAACTAAACTCGTTAATTGAACAAAATAACGATTCAGTTCAATCCAACGCAAGACGGCAAAGCGACCGTTTTCGCTCAGTTGCAGCGGCTCGAATAGTCTCTCGCCCTTCTCAAGAGGAAACCATGATCAAACAAACCAAGAATCAGATGCTCATGCTGGCCGCCATCGCTTCGATCGGCCTGTCCGCAACCAGCGCTTTCGCAGCGGACGTTGTTGTTGATGGCAAGGGCGAAACCCCCTATGTGATCGACGGTCGCAACGTCGTCGCACGCAGCGGCTACGACCTGTGCTGGCGCACCGGCTACTGGACCCCGGCCGCGGCAGGTACCGCGATGGCTGGCGAGTTCCCCGCCGGTTGTGCATGTGATAGCGACATCGTGCCGAAAGACAAGTGCGTGAAGATGGCTGCCGCTCCGGCACCCACCCCCGCAGCACCGATGCCGAAGCCGACCGCTGAGAAGATCAAGCTGTCCGCTGACGCACTGTTCGACTTCGACAAGGCTGTCCTGAAGAGCGACGGCATGGCCAAGCTCGACGAACTGGCCTCCAAGTCCAAGGCCGTCAAGCTTGAAGTGATTCTGGCTGTCGGTCACACTGACCGTCTGGGTTCCGACGCCTACAACCAGAAGCTGTCCGAGCGTCGCGCTGCCGCCGTCAAGACCTACCTGGTTTCGAAGGGCGTTGAAGCCAACCGTGTTTACACCGAAGGCAAGGGCGAGAAGCAGCCCGTGACCGGCGACAAGTGCAACACCGTCAAGAACCGCAAGGCTCTGATCGAGTGTCTGCAGCCGGATCGTCGCGTTGAAGTCGAAGTGATCGGCTCCAAGTAATTCGACTGCTGTCGTTCAAAAAGCCCTGCCTCGGCGGGGCTTTTTCTTTTTATGGACACAGCGAACGCTTTTCGGCAACGTCGGTCCTTACTGCCGTGCACGTTTAAGGCTCTCACCATGACCACGCTTAACGCAGACCCAGCAGAGCTGCAGAAATTCAGCGATCTGGCCCACCGCTGGTGGGACCCCGCCTCCGAATTCAAACCCTTGCATGAGATCAATCCGCTTCGACTGAACTGGATCGACGACATTGCCAGCCTTGCAGGCAAGGACGTCCTCGACATCGGCTGTGGTGGCGGCATCCTGTCCGAAGGCATGGCATCGCTTGGTGCCACGGTAACCGGCATCGACCTGTCGGAGAAGGCGCTTGGCGTTGCGCGCCTCCACCTTTTCGAGAGCGGTCAGAAAGTCGATTACCGACTGGTCAGCGCCGAAGCATTTGCTGAAGAAAGCCCTGCCCGGTTCGACATCGTGACCTGCATGGAAATGCTGGAACACGTGCCAGATCCGGCAAGCACGATTGGCGCCTGCGCAAAGCTGGTCAAGCCCGGCGGCCATGTGTTCTTCTCAACCCTCAACCGCAACCTGAAGGCTTACGCCCTGGCCATCATTGGCGCAGAGTACCTGCTCAAGCTTCTGCCGCGTGGCACGCACGAGTACGCGAAGTTCATCAAACCTTCTGAGCTAAGCCGTTACAGCCGGAACGCCGGACTGAACCCCCAGACACTCACAGGAATGAACTACAACCCTCTGACCAAGGTCTATTCACTCGGACGGGACACGGATGTCAATTACCTGCTCCATACCCGGCGCGAAACCTGAGCACGCTGGGCAAAGCAGGCCCGTGATACACTCAGAACTTGAAATATCACCAAGACGCCCCATCTTGGTATTGCTTCACCGATCATTGGGGCCGACCTGGCTTCGACGTGGGTCGCGAAGCAGCGCAGTGCATACCGAGGACCAGTCACCTCGTAAATCCATCTGGGAAACTATAAACGCCAACGACGAGCGTTTCGCTCTAGCCGCTTAATCCCGGTTAGCGCTGCACCGACAGGTCTCTGGGTCGGGTGGTAAGGTGAAAGCCGAGCCGCTGCAGTGTCATTTACAGAGAATCGCGAGTTGCGCCGGGTTACTTGGTTCGACAGCTAAAGGTAAGGTAACTCGCCTCTGACCGGCCTGCCGACCGGCTAAGTCAGGGGTTAAATCCAAATAGGGCGGATAAGTATGTAGATCTGTCTGTAGAGGACTTGCGGACGGGGGTTCGATTCCCCCCGGCTCCACCAGAAAGTGTTCCAAAGAAGTACGAGAAAGGCCGGACACCCCAAAGAAATAAAGGGTTCCGGCCTTTTTTACGTCCGGTGAGTTCCAGCAGCGACCATTGCAATCCGACGGTAAGTGGCGGTAGATTGAGCGGTAACAGCCCATCTACCGCATCGAGTTACCGTCATGCCCCTTACCGACACTGCAATCCGTAATGCAAAACCCGCCGACAAAGCACGCAAGCTGACTGACGAAGGTGGGCTCTATCTGCTGATCAACCCCACGGGGTCAAAATGGTGGCGCTTCGATTTCCGGTTCAACGGAAAGCGGAAGACTTTATCCATGGGAGTCTATCCAGACGTCTCCCTCAGGATGGCAAGGGACCGCCGAGACGATGCGCGCCGCCTTCTTGCTGACGGAGTCGATCCAAGTGAAACCCGAAAAGCCCTGAAGTCGGCTGGTCTCGAGAAGGTACAGAACAGCTTTGAGGTTGTAGCCAGAGAGTGGTACGCAAGAATGGCACCAACTTGGGTACCCGCTCATGGAGAAAAGATCATCCGCCGACTGGAGCGCGATATCTTCCCATGGATAGGCGGGAAGCCGGCCTCCGATATCAGCCCACCCGACCTCCTTGCCACGATCCGAAAAATCGAGGGCCGGGGGCGACTCGAAACAGCTCACCGAGCACTGCAGAATTGCGGCCAGATCTTCAGGTATGCCATTGCCACGGGCCGAGCAAGTCGAGACCCATCGGGCGACCTGAAAGGCGCACTTCCGCCAGTCCGCGAAACGCACTTTGCAGCAATTATCGACCCCCTCGAAGTTGGCGCCTTGCTCCGAGCCATAGAGGGTTTTTCCGGTACGTTTATAGTCAAGGCGGCACTGAAGCTCGCACCACTCCTATTCTGTCGCCCCGGCGAGTTGCGTAAAGCAAGATGGGAGGACATCAACCTCGACACGGGAGAGTGGCGCTATCTTGTCACGAAGACGAGAACAGACCATCTCGTCCCCTTGTCGACACAAGCAGTCGAGATACTGCGGGAGCTGCAACCACTCTCCGGTCGTCATGAATGGGTATTCCCCGGGATTCGCGACAACAAGAAGCCTATGAGCGAAGCAGCGATCAATGCAGCACTTCGTCGCATGGGATACGACACAAAAACGGAGATTACGGGCCATGGGTTCCGCGCTATGGCACGAACAATCCTGCATGAAGAACTAGGCGTAAAGCCTGAGATCATCGAGCACCAACTTGCGCACCAGGTACCCGACGCACTAGGCACAGCATACAACCGGACGAAGTTCATCAGCGAGCGACGACTCATGATGCAACGCTGGAGCGACTATCTCGACAAGCTGAAAGCTGGCGGCGCGGTGATTCCGTTCAATCAGGAAGCCGCAGCCTGAGCACTTCGACCTTGGAAAACAGCTGCCGCGGGTATCGTTCCAATCTTCAATCGCTAAGATTTTCCCATGCTGATCAAACGACAGCACGAGATAAACATCCAGCGAAT
>NZ_JBYEXN010000020.1:0-99382 GCF_057621855.1 Parazoarcus sp. PS-13 R2A | reverse complement strand
GGGCTTGGCGCCGACGAAGCTGGGCAGGAAGCTGTGGTGGATGTTGATGATCTGGCCCGGGTAGCGCTCGCACAGCCCCGGCGACAGGATCTGCATGTAGCGCGCCAGCACCATCACGTCGCCCCGCGCCTCGCGGTACAGGTCCTCGACCTTGGCATAGGCCTCGGCCTTGGTATCGGGCGTGACCGGCACGTGATGGAAGGGAATGCCGTGCCACTCCACCAGCCCGCGGAAGGTCTCGTGGTTGGAGATCACGCACGGGATCTCGATGTTCAGCTCATCGGCATGCCAGCGCGACAGCAGGTCGTACAGGCAGTGCTCCTGCTTGCTCACCATCACCACCACACGCTTCTTGCGCGCGCTGTCGCTGATCTTCCAGTCCATGCCGAATTCACGTGCGATCGGCGCGAACTTCTCGCGCAGCACATCGATGTCGAAAGGCAGCGAGTCGGCCAGGATCTCCTGGCGCATGAAGAAGCGCTTGCCATCCACGTCCGCGTGGTGGTTCGCCTCGGTAATCCAGCCCTGGTGGCCGGCGAGAAAGCTGCTGACAGCGGCGACGACCCCCACCCGATCCGGGCAGGAAAGCGACAAGGTGTAGCGACGCGGTGGTGACATGCAAGGCCTCTGAAGTTTCATGTGACGAACTAATGATTCACATTCTGCACAGCAGCATTTTCTAAGTCAACTTTATTTCTTTACAGGAAACCCGAGCTTCCGGACCTTATGCAATAATTCTGGAAACACCTGTTTTTCAAAGGAGAAAACATGTCCGAGTCGACCTCGACGGGGAGTCTCGAGCGCTATCTGGGCAACACGCTGCGCGAGATCCGGCTCAAGCACGGACTCACGATTGCCGACGTCGCCACGCTCGCCAACATCAGCCGCGGCATGCTGTCCAAGATCGAGAACGCCCAGACTGCGACCAGCCTGGAAACCCTGTCCCGCCTTGCGCAGGCGCTGGGTGTTTCACTCGCCACGCTGTTCAAGAGCTATGACGTTCCGTCCGGCAGCGCCCAGCTGGTGCCGAAGGGCGACGGCATGGAAGTGGTGCGGCGCGGCACGAAGCGCGGCCACACCTACCATTTGCTGTCTTACGGCCAGGGGCCGACAAAGACCTTCGAACCCTTCCTGATCACGATTGATCACGAATCCGAAACCTTTCCGATCTTCGAGCACCCCGGCACCGAGTTCATCTACATGCTCGAGGGCAGCATCGAATACCGTCATGGCCAGCACACCTATGTGCTCAACCCGGGCGACGCCCTCACCTTCGATGGCGAGGTTCCGCATGGGCCGGAAAAAATGATCCAGTGCCCGATCCGCTTTCTGAGCATCCTGATGTACCCGAACCCGGCCTGACCCTGAATGCCTGTGGCCTGCCGCCGATACCGGCGGCAGGCCACGAACACCCTTCCGATCAGGAGTGATAGGCGGTTTCGCCGTGCGAGCTGATGTCCAGGCCTTCGCGCTCTTCTTCTTCAGAGACACGCAGACCGATGGTCAGATCGACCAGCTTCAGGGCAATGAAGGACACCACGGCAGACCACACCACGGCTGTACCCACACCCCAGGCCTGGGCGATTACCTGCGACATCATGTCGTACTCGGCGACCGAGTCGGTGACGTAGTCCCACACCCCGGTACCGCCAAGCGAAGGCGCGGCAAACACGCCCGTCAGCAGCGCGCCGACGATGCCGCCAATGCCATGCACACCGAACACGTCGAGCGAGTCATCCACGCCGAGCGCACGCTTGAGGCCATTGACGCCCCAGTAGCAGATCACGCCGACCAGACCGCCCATGATCAGGCTGCCCATCGGGCCAACGAAGCCGCACGCGGGGGTGATGACCACCAGGCCGGCGATCGCACCCGAGATCGCGCCAAGCATTGAAGGCTTGCCCTTGCGCGCCCACTCGGTCAGCGTCCACGCGAAGGTGGCGGCGCAGGTTGCGAGCATGGTGTTGATGACCGCCAGCGTGGCGACACCGGTGGCTTCCATGTTGGAACCGACGTTGAAGCCGAACCAGCCCACCCACAGCAGCGAGCCGCCGACCATCGTCATCGGCAGGTTGTGCGGAGCCATGGTTTCGCGGCCGTAACCAAGGCGCTTGCCCACCATGATCGCGGCGACCAGCGCGGCGATACCGGCATTGATGTGCACCACCGTGCCACCGGCAAAGTCGAGCGCACCCTTCTGGAACAGGAAGCCTGCCGTCGCGGTTGCGGCATCGGCAGCCTCAGCGCTGGTATAGGCGTCAGGACCGGCCCAGAACCACACCATGTGCGCCAGCGGCAGATAGGAGAAGGTGAACCACAGCGCCATGAAGACCAGCACCGCCGAGAACTTGATGCGCTCGGCGAAGGCACCCACGATCAGTGCCGGGGTAATGGCGGCGAAGGTGAGCTGGAAGGCGATGTAGATGAACTCGGGCACGACCACGCCCTTGCTGAAGGTGCCGGTCAGCGAATCCGCCGTCACACCCTGCAGGAAGAGCTTGTCGAAGCCACCAATGAAGGCATTGCCTTCGGTGAAGGCGAGCGAGTAGCCGTAGATCGCCCACAGGATGCCAAGCATGCAGAACACCACCAGGGTCTGCATCAGCACCGAGAGCATGTTCTTGGCGCGAACCATGCCGCCGTAGAACAGCCCCAGGCCGGGTGCAGCCATCATCACCACGAGCAGGGTCGACACGATCAGCCAGGTGACGTCGCCCTTGTCGGGTACCGGTGCAGCAACCGTGTCTGCCCAGGCGGGCGACATGAACAGCATGGCGAACAGCATCGCCAGCGGCGCGAAAATTCTTTGCATCATGTTCTCCTTACAGGGCCTGCGCACCGGACTCACCGGTGCGGATTCGTACGGCATTGAGAAGATCGAAAACGAAGATCTTTCCGTCGCCGATCTTGCCGGTGACGGCAGACTTCTCGATCGCGGCGACGGCGGCATCGACCAGCGCATCGTCCACCGCGACCTCAACCTTGGTCTTGGGCAGAAAATCCACCACGTACTCGGCCCCGCGGTAGAGCTCGGTGTGCCCCTTCTGGCGTCCGAAACCCTTGACGTCGGTGACGGTGAGCCCCTGCACACCCACCTCTGCCAGTGCCATACGCACTTCGTCGAGCTTGAACGGCTTGATGATTGCGCTGATGAATTTCATTGCGCACGCCTTTGCGCCGGCATCGGCACCGCTGCTGTCCTGTTCATGTTCATGTTCATGTTTTAGAAACTCCCTGTATTACGCCTGAAGAAAAAATGTTTCCTCACATGAAAAGCAGGAGCCGTGCCAAGTCAGCGCCATCAGAAAAATCAACGATTTACCTGTATGAATATTTGATTCATGCACAAAAATGCGGCCTGAGGCCTGAATGCGCACCACGATGGACCGCGAATGCGCCGTGGCGCGGCAGTGACGGGAGGTCCGGGTGTCGGGTGCGGCGGCGCGCGCACGGCGGAATGCTGACCGGCGCGGCGATGCCTGCTTCGCCAGCAGGATGGGTCGGCGCAGTTTCTTTCAGACTGAAAGCAGATCGAAAGCAGTGCCTCGTATCTTCCGTCACGCGTCGTCAGCGCCCTTTGCGCGACGACTGGATGAGATTGCATAACGGAGGAGACCCGAGATGTTGAACAAGACCCTTATTGCCATTGCCGCCACCCTTGCCCTGGGCAGCGCCCACGCCGCCGCGCCGGAGAAGCCCGAGTGCATCGCGCCCGCCAAGCCCGGCGGCGGTTTCGACCTGACCTGCAAGCTCGTGCAGGGCGGTCTGCAGAATGGCAAGTTCATCGATGCCCCGATGCGCGTGACCTACATGCCGGGTGGTATCGGCGCAGTTGCCTACAACACCGTGATCGCACAGCGTCCCGATGAAGGCGGCACCATCGTGGCCTTCTCCGGTGGCTCGCTGCTCAACCTGGCCATCGGCAAGTTCGGCCGCTACAGCGTCGACGACGTGAAGTGGCTCGGTTCGGCCGGTGCCGACTACGGCGCCATCATCGTTCGTGCCGACTCGCCCTTCACCAACCTCAAGGAACTGATGGCCGCCATCAAGGCCGACCCGAGCAAGGTCGTGTTCGGAGCCGGTGGTTCGGTCGGCAGCCAGGACTGGATGAAGTCCGCGCTGGTCGCCAAAGCGGCCGGCATCGACTTCAAGACCATGCGTTACGTTGCCTTCGAGGGCGGTGGCGAGGCCATGACCGCGCTGCAGGGCGGTCACGTCCAGGTGTATTCGGGCGACGCTTCGGAAGTGGCTGCGCAGATGAAGGGCGGGCGCATCCGTGTGCTGGGCGTGCTCGCCGCGGACCGTCTGCCGGGCGAACTGAGTGGCGTGGCCACGGCCAAGGAGCAGGGTTACGACGTCCAGTGGCCGATCATCCGCGGCTACTACATGGGCCCGAAGGTCTCCGACGCCGACTACAAATGGTGGGTTGCAACCTTCGACAAGATGCTCGCCTCCCCCGAGTTCGCGAAGCTGCGTGAAACCCAGGGTCTGTTCCCGCTCGACCTCACCGGCGCCAAGCTCGACGCCTACGTGAAGGAACGCGTCAAGCACTACGCCGAACTCGCCAAGGAGTTCGGGATGGTCGCGCAGTAAGCATCTCTGTACCGGTTCCGGTGTGCTGACCAGACGGGTACCGCCACGGCGGTGCCCGCGACTGTACACGGGCCCATTTCACGCGACTGGAGGACACCATGAGCGAACGCATTTTCGGCGTTTTTCTGCTCCTGCTCTCTGCAGGCGGCATCTATTCCGGTTGGGACCTCAAGGCCCCGATCTCGTATGAACCGGTGGGCCCCCGTGCCTTCCCGCTGCTGGTCTTCGCCCTGCTGGGCGTGTGCTCGCTCGGCCTGATGCTGAGCAAGCGCCCCGCCACCGAATGGGCGCCATCGCCCACGCTGGTGCGCGTTGGCGGCATGTTTGCAGTGATCCTGGCCTACGCGTTCCTGTTCGACAAGCTGGGCTTCGTCATTTCCACCGCGCTCATGAGCATTCCGCTGGCACGCTTTTTCGGCGGCACCTGGAAGCAGTCGCTGATCGCGGGCGCCGGGCTCGGCATATCGCTGTTCCTGATCTTCGACCGGCTGCTGGACGTCGTATTGCCGACGGGCCTCTGGCTCAAGCCACTACTGGGGTAAGTCATGGAAGTCATTTCACATCTGCTTGACGGCTTCGCCGTCGCCGGGACCCCGACCAATCTCCTGATCTGCCTGATCGGCGCCTTTCTGGGCACGATCATCGGCATGCTGCCGGGACTGGGGCCGATCAACGGGGTCGCCATCCTGCTGCCCATCGCCTACGCCATGAAACTGCCGCCCGAGTCGGCGCTGATCCTGCTCGCCGCAGTGTATTCGGGCTGCGAGTTCGGCGGCCGCATCTCGGCCATCCTGATCAACGTACCGGGAGATGCCGGCGCGGTCATGACCACGCTCGACGGCTATCCGATGGCCAAGATGGGACTGGCCGGACCGGCGCTGTCGATCTCGGCCGTCGCCTCGTTCACCGGCGCCATCATCGCCACCTTCGGCATCGTCGCCTTCGCCCCACTGCTCGCCAACTGGGCGCTGGCGTTCGGACCCGCGGAGTATTTCGCGCTGATGGTGCTGGCCCTGTCCTGCCTCGGCGGTCTGGTGGGCGACTCGCTGCTCAAGGCCATGGTCGGCGTACTGATCGGCCTGATGCTGTCGTGCGTGGGTATTGACGCCAACAGCGGCGTCTATCGCTACACCTTCGATCTGCTCCATCTGTCGGACGGCATCCCCTTCATCGTGGTCGTGATCGGCCTGTTTGCGGTCAGCGAACTGATGCTGATGCTGCAAAGCCATCATGGCGGCGTGCAGCCGGTCGAGGTGACCGGGCGCACGATGTTCAACACGCAGGAATTCATGCGCGCCAAGTGGACCATCCTGCGCTCATCGGTGGTGGGTTTCTTCGTTGGCGTGCTGCCCGGCGCGGGCGCCTCGATCGCATCCGCGATGACCTACTCGATGGAGCGCCGCATGGCCGGCAAGGATCACAGCTTTGGCGAAGGCGACGTCCGCGGCGTGGCAGCGCCGGAAGCGGCGAACAATGCCTCGGCCTACGGTTCGCTGATCCCGATGCTGACCCTGGGCGTACCCGGCTCGGGCACCACCGCGGTGATGATCGGCGCACTCACGCTGTACAACATCACGCCGGGCCCGACCCTGTTCCAGGACCAGCCGGTGATCGTGTGGGGCCTGATCGCCTCGCTCGCCATCTGCAGCGTGATGCTGGTGCTGATGAACATCCCGCTGGTAAAGCTGTTCGTGAAGTTCCTGCAGATCCCGAACTGGGTCCTGGTACCCGGCGTTGCTGCAGTGTCGATGGTCGGCGTGTATGCGGTGCATGGCACCACCTTCGACCTCATCGTCGGCACCCTGCTGGGCGGCTTCGGCTTCCTGCTGCGGGCGATGAACTTCCCGATGGCGCCCTTCATCCTCGGCTTCGTGCTCGGCGACATGATGGAGCAGAACCTGCGCCGGGCGCTGTCGATCAGCAATGGCGAGCTCGACATCCTGGTCTCGAGTCCGATCGCGATCGGACTGTGGGTAGCCGCAATCGCGATGCTCGTCGGGCCGCGCCTGGCCAAGGCGATCGATGCACGCCGCAACCCGCAGGCTGCCGCGTAGTTCAAGGGCCTGGCGGACCTCCTCCCCGTCAGGCCTGCAATGATGTGTCGTGTCCAAACTTGCGACACATCCTTATTCGGGGCGCTTCGGCGCCCCGATTTTTTTTGCCCGCGCTCAGGCAGCGGACTGCGCGCGCGGAAACTCCACCAGCACCATCAGGCCACGCCCATCGGCTCCAGCGTCGAGCGTGATGCTGCCGCCATGCGCAAGGACGATCTCGCGCACGATCGCGAGCCCCAGGCCGCTGCCCGGCGCCTTGTCCTGCCCAAGAATGCGGTAGAAGCGCTGGAACACCTTGCCCCGCTCCGCGGGCGGAATCCCCGGCCCCTGATCACTGACGCACAGTGCCACGCGGTCAGGCGTGACCCCGGTGGCAATCACCACCTGCGTATCGGGGGGGCTGTAGCGAATCGCGTTATCGAGCAGATTCGCGGTCAGCTCGCGCAACATCTGCAGGTTGCCGGCGACCATGGCTTCGCCACCGTCCTCGAAGGCGAGGTCGATGCGCTTGCGCAGCGCCACGGGCACCAGCTCGCCAGCCACCTCGCGCGCAAGCCGGCTGACATCCACCGCCTGCAGCCCCTCGACCGAGCGATCCACCGACTCGGCGTGCGACAGCGCCAGCATCTGGTCCGCCATCCGGCGCGTGCTGCGAATGGTACCGAGCTGACTCTTGAAGGCATGGCGGATCTCGGTTAGGTCGTCGAGGCGCAGACCATACTCGGCCTGGGTGCTGAGCACGGCCAGCGGCGTGCGGATCTGGTGCGCGGCATCGGCGAGAAAGCGCCGACGCGCGGCGAGCATGCCCGACAGGCGCTCGGTGTGGTGATTGATGGCGTCGATCAGGGGCCGTACCTCGCTCGGCGCGCCATCTGCCACGATCGGCGTCAGATCCTCTTCGTCCCGCCGGCGAATAGCTTCGCGCAATTCGAGCAGCGGCCTGAACGCGGAGGTCATCACGAACACCAGCACCACCGCGCCCAGCACCACCAGCAACAACTGACGGCGCAGGCTGTCGAAGAACAGCTCCCGCGCCAGGGTCACGCGGGATTCGGTCGTTTCGGCAAAGACGATTGTTGCTGCATCGCCGCCCTCGAGAGCGGGGTCGTACAGGCGCTTCTTGATGGCACCGACGCGCACGCCCTCGCCGCGGTATTGACTGTCGACGATGCGCAGCGGACCGTCGTCGACCAGTCCATCGGGCGGCACGAGATCGTCGTAACCGGTCACCAGGCTGCCGTTGGGGCCGAGCACCGCGTAGAAGATGCGCTCCTGCATGCCTTCGTCGAACACCTCGAACGCCGAATACGGGACATTCACCGAGATCGTGCCCTCCAGCGAATGCACCTGTTCGGCGATCGACTGGATCGAGGCCGTCAGCGAGCGGTCGTAGGCGCGATTGACCGCAGCGAGCGCACCCAGATAGGAGAGCACGGCATTGATGAGCAGCAGCACAAGCAGCGAGGGCAGCAACCAGACCGCAACCCGTCGCCGCAGGCTGACGCTGCGCTTTACCGCCACGGTGCGTCAGTCCTCGACGGCTTCATCGATCAGGTAACCCAGACCGCGCAGCGTGGTCACCACCGCACCGGAGCCTTCGAGCTTCTTGCGCAAGCGGTGAACGTAGATCTCGATCGCTTCGGCGCGCGCCTCCTCGTCGAAGGCGAAGATCTTTTCGAACAGGGTTTCGCGCGCGACCGGTCGCCCCTGGCGCGAGATCAGCACTTCAAGCACCGCCAGTTCGCGCGGCGTCAGGGCCAGCGGCTTGCGCTCCACGCTCGCAAGGCGGGAGGTGATGTCGAACTCGAGCCTGCCGATGCGCACGGTCGGCACCAGGTTGCCCGCACGTCGCAACAAGGCCTTGATGCGGGCCTCGAGCTCCGAAAGGTCGAAGGGCTTGGGCAGGTAATCGTCCGCCCCGAGGTTGAGGCCACGCACCTTGTCCTCGGTGCTGCTGCGTGCGGTCAGCACCAGCACCGGGATCTGTGCGGTCGCCTCGCGCTCGCGCATCCGCCGCAACACCTCGAGGCCATCCAGGCCGGGCAGCGACAGGTCGAGGATGACCGCATCGTAGGGCTGCGTCACCAGCGCATGGTCGGCATGGTCGCCGCGGGTCATCACGTCGACCGCGTAACCGGCCTGAATCAGGGCCTTCGACACCCACTCGGCCAGGTCCGCATGATCTTCAACGAGAAGCAGACGCATGGTAATGAAAGTGGATCGAAAGGTTGAGGGCCGATTATCCTGCCGGAAAAAATCTTTCGTGCAAAGCTTCGCCCATGAAAACCGGAGGAAGCTCGTGATTCGACTGCCACCCGCCCTGACCCGGCTGCTCCTCCTCGCATGCGCACTGTTCGGCGCAGCGCAGACAACGCTCGCCGCAACCACGTCCGACATCGAGGCTGCAGCGAGGCGCGAGGGCGTTGTGGTGATCTACGCCGCCACCGACATCAGCGTCGCCCGGCCCCTGATCGAGGATTTCGGCAAGCTCTACCCCGATGTCCGCGTCGACTATCGCGACATGAGCTCCACCGAGCTCTACCGCCAGTTCGTGTCCGAGGCCAGGGCAGGCGGGGGTGCCGATCTGGTGTGGAGTTCGGCCATGGACCTGCAGGTGAAGCTGGTCAACGACGGCCATGCTCAGGTCTACCAGTCCAACGAGACTGCGGCACTGCCGAAGTGGGCGGTGTGGAAGGACGAAGCCTTCGGCACCAGCCTCGAGCCGGTCGCCATGGTGTACAACCGCGAGCTCATGCATGCCGACGATGTGCCCCGCAGTCATGCGGAGCTGCTGCGCCTGCTGGCCCGCGCCCCGGCGCAGTTGCGGGGCAGGCTGATTACCTACGACCCTGCACGCTCGGGCCTCGGCTTTCTGCTCCACAGTCAGGACGTGCTCGCCAATCCGGTCGTGTTCTGGCGCCTCGCAGAAGCGTTCGGACGCCTCGGCGTGCAGACCGAACCCTCGACCGCGGACATGCTCGACCGCATCGCGGCAGGCCAGGCCACGCTGGGTTACAACCTGCTCGGCTCCTATGCCCAACTCCGCGCGGAACAGGATCCGAGACTGGGGGTGGTGCTGCCGAACGACTACACCCTGATAATGAGCCGCGTGGCCTTCATCGCGCGTCAGGCGAAGCATCCGAATGCGGCACGCCTGTGGCTCGACTACCTGCTGTCGATGCGCGGCCAGCGCTTGCTGTCGCGCAGCCCCGGCTTCTACTCGGTGCGGACCGACGTACCCAACGACGAAGCTGCGGACAACCTCGACAGGGAACTCGGCAGCGCATTCCGCCCGATTCGCATCGGCTCCGGCCTGCTCACCTACCTCGACCAACTCAAGGGCCGTGACTTCCTGATCCAGTGGCGCGACACCATCGCACCACAGCCGTGAAGCACCGCATTGAACCGAAATCCATCCATGTCCCAACGTCCGCTCGCCGGTCATCTCCGCGCGACTGCCCTCATCTGTCTGACGCTGGTCCTCGCCACCGCCGCCGGCGCCGCCGCACAGGCCGTTCATAGCCCCCTGCCGTGGATGATCGGGCCCCTGTTCGCGATCGCACTGCTGCGCATTCTCGGCGCCCCGCTGCAAGGGCCACCCGGCGGACGGCACGCGGGCCAGTGGGCCATTGGCACCGCGCTCGGGCTGTACTTCACCCCGGAGGTCATCCGCCTGCTGCTCGACAACCTGTTGCTGGTCACCATCATCTCGGGGGGCGCGCTGGTGGTGGGTCTGCTGTGTGCCTTGCTCACCGCCCGCCTGGCAGCGGTGGACAAGCCCACGGCCTTCTTTGCGTCGCTGCCCGGCGGCGCTTCCGAAATGGCCGTGGTCGCCGAGCGCTTCGGCGGTGCCATCGACCGCATCGCCGCCGCCCACGCCCTGCGGGTGATGGTGGTGGTGGCCGTGGTGCCGTTCGGCCTGAGCTGGTTCGGCGCACACGGCTCCGACCTGTACACCCCGCTGTCAACCGCGGTGCTGCCGGAACAGCTGCCTGCGCTGGTCGGCGCCAGCCTGTGCGGGGTGGGCCTGCTGACAGCGCTGCGCATCGGCAATGCATGGGTGCTGGGGCCGCTGATCGGGGTGGGGCTGGTGACCGCACTCGGCATCAGCCTGTCGGCGCTGCCCTGGTGGGTGATCAACGGCGGCCAGTTGCTGATTGGCTGCGCGCTGGGTTGCCGCTTCTCACCCTCGTTCTTTCGTGCAGCACCGCATTTTCTGGCGGTCGCAACCCTTTCCGCGCTGTTCGCCGTCGCCCTTGGCTGCGTGCTCGCCTACGTTGCCACCAGCGTGTCGGACACCCCGTTTGCCACCCTGGTGCTGTCTGCCGCACCGGGTGGCGTGGCGGAGATGTGCATCACCGCCAAGGTACTGCACCTCGGCGTGCCGATGGTGACCGTGTGCCATGCCTTGCGGGTCATGGTGCTCACGGTCGGCGCACCATCGCTGTACAAGGTCTTCCTGCGCATCACCGGCTGACAGGCGCCGGGGCGCCGGCAGGCATTCGGCGCACCATCGTCGTCACGCGCCTCGACTGCCCGACACCGGCCTGGCAGCGGCAGAGACGGACCATGCCGCTGCGGTTTGCGACAGCAGGGCGACCTCTTCCTCCGTCGTGATGCCGTCCGCTTCGACGATGTCGTGCATCGTGCGCAGGATCAGCTGCTGGAACGCCGGGTCGCGAATTTCGCCAAGCAGTCCGCGCAGCACCTCTGGTGCCAGGCGCAAGGCGATGCCGTCCAGATAGTCGGCGCCCTGCAGCAGGTCCTGGCAATATTCCTGCAACACCCGCTCGAAATCCGCCTCGGCGATCTGCAGCCGTCTGGCGGCCTCCGAGCGGGTGACGGAATTCAGTTCTGCCTGATCCAGTCCGCCATCGGCCAGGATGGTGAGGGCCAGAATACGGGCGGCGGCCTGGGTGCTATCGGTTGCATATTGACGCATGTCTGTTTCTCCATGATCGAATCGGGCCACGCAGTCGGCTGCGATTGCTGCCGAGCGCTGCGGGTCCATCGACGGTCAGGCGAAATGCGCTGACTGCGTAATCAAGATAGGCGATGGCCAATACACGATAAAGTCGAATATATTGACGCATCACATCGATTTTTTGGATGTATTGGCACGATGACGCTCAACTACAAGCATCTGCGCTACTTCTGGACCGTTGCGCGCGCAGGCAGCATTGCGCAGGCCGCCAAGCTGCTGCACCTGACGCCGCACTCGATCAGCGCCCAGCTCACGACCCTGGAAACCAGCCTGGGTGCCAGCCTGTTCCGCCGCGTCGGACGTCGGCTCGAGCTCACCGATGCCGGGCGACGCATCCTGGGTCACGCCGATGAGATCTTCGCGCTCGGCGACCAGATCGTCGAACTGATGCGCGACGAGTCCCTGAGCATTCCGCTGCCTTTTCGCATCGGCATTGCGGACGCCATGCCGAAATCGGTTGTGTATCAGCTGATCGAGCCCGCACTCCAGCTCGACAACGCGCCGCGCCTGGTGTGCCGCGAAGGCCGGCTGGAGAACCTGCTCGGAGAGCTTGCCGTGCATCGGCTCGACATCGTCATCGCCGACCGTCCCCTGCCCCCCGGCGTCAGCGTGCGTGGCTTCAGCCACTTGCTGGGCGAGAGTCCGTTATCGGTTTTTGCCAGCGCGGGCCTCGCTGCCCGTCTGCCGGCCGGCTTCCCGGCACTGCTCGACCGCGCACCGTTTCTGCTGCCGGGCGAAGACGTCGCCTACCGGCCAGCCTTGCTGCAATGGCTGGAGCGCAGCAAGGTCCAGCCCCGGATCGTGGCCGAGTTCGACGACAGCGCGCTGATGAAGGCATTCGGCCAGGCGGGTGCCGGGCTGTTCGTGGGGCCACGCGCAATCGCAACGTATATCTGCGAGCAGTACAAGGTGCAGGTGGTGGGAGAGATCGACAAGGTCAGGGAGCAGATCTTTGCCATCACGACCGAACGCAAACTCTCCCATCCCGCCATGCAGGCAATCAGCCAGCGTGCGCGCGAAGCCATGCCCTGACCGGGCGCACCGGTCCGCCACCGCGACAGCGGACCGGATGCAATCCCGATGGCATTGCGCCTGCGAGCAAAGGCCGGTGAGGCCTGACATGCGAAGGCCTCATGAGCCGGCACCGGCAATGACCGGCGGCAGGTTCTTGGGCACGAACTCGATGTACGGGGTGCTCACCGCCTGACCGGGTGGCACGTAGTCGGGCGCCGGGGCGCCCGTCCCGCCAAGTTTGCGGATGTAGCGGTAGATGGCCTTGAGGTCCCTGTCGCTCATCGCGATCAGGCTGGGCGACGGCATCGGCGGTCGCATCGCGGTACGTGCATGGGCAATCCACTGTGCTTCGGTCATCTTCTGTACCGACAGGCGCAGATTGGATGGATAGGTCACGCCCCACGGCCCCTGGAATCCCACCTGGCTCCCGACCAGCCATTGCTTCTCGGGCAACTTGCCCCCGGCCTCGGGATAGCCGGGTGTGTGACAGTCGTTACAGCCACCGATCACGACCAGATAGCGTCCCCGGTCGTGTGCCTGAGCCGCCGCACCGTCCGCAGCGCGGGCCGGCATACCGCAGAAAAGCCCCAGCGCCAGCAGTGCGCCCCAGGACATGCAAGTCATTTTCATCGTCTTCCTCACCATACGTTACGTGGTCGAAATTCCACGCGGCAAGGTTAATCCGCTGCCATATCCCGGCTTGCTAAAAGAGCCCTACGCGAATCCTAAATTTTTCCTAGCCCGGTGCGGACAGCAAACTGCAGCGTCTGCGCCAGTCGGATAGACTCGGGCATCACCATCACACCCGTTCGCCAATTCGTGCCGCGCTCATCGCTCTCCCACAATCTCGCCTTCGCATACGCCCTGCTGGTGGCCTACGCCTGCCTGCACCCGTTTGCCGGCTGGCGCGAGAGCGGTTTGCCGCTGTTCGACTACCTGACTGCGCCGTGGCCGAAGTATTTCCAGATCGAGGATCTGGTGTTCAATGTGCTCGGCTATATCCCGCTGGGCTTCATTGTCGCTGCCGGCCTGCCCGCGAGCTGGCCGGCGCTGCGCATCATCGTGGTGACGACGCTGGGTACGATCCTGTTCAGCTTCGGGCTTGAGACGGTCCAGCACTTTCTGCCATCGCGGGTATCGAGCAACATCGACCTCGGCGCCAACAGCGCCGGTGGCCTGATCGGCGCGGCGCTGGGCGCGTGCTGCGGCAGGCGCCTGTTCGCCCCCCAGGCCGGACTGGCACGCTGGCGCAGCGAACACTTCATCGGTGGCCATACCGGCGATGCCGGGCTGATTCTGCTCGGACTGTGGCTGCTCACCCAGCTCACACCCGACAGCCTGCTGTTCGGCAGCGGCGACATCCGCCGCATGCTGTCGATTCCGCCTCCGCTGCCCTTCCGCCCCGAGCGCTTCATCGCCTTCGAGGCCGCGCTCACCGCCTGCACCATCGTCGCCATCGGCCTTTTCGCCCGCTGCATGATGCGCACTGCCGCACCATGGCCGATCCTGGTTCTGCTCGCGCTCGGCATCGGCGCCAAGACGCTCGCGGCGGCTACTTTCTTCATGCCCACCGATCCCCTGGCGTGGGTTACGCCGGGTGCGGAGAAAGGGCTGATCGTCGGCACCGGCCTGCTCGCCGCGGCTCTGCTGCTGCCACGGGTGATCCAGCACGCCGTGGCCGGCACCATGCTGCTCGCCGCCACCGCGCTGGTGAACCTGATGCCGGAGAACCCCTACCTCAGCAACGGCCACACTGTCCTGAGCCGTGGCAACTTTCTCAATTTCCACGGTCTGACCCAGCTTGTTGCCAGTATCTGGCCCTTCGTCGCCCTGGCCTACCTGTCGGCACTCGGCCTGTGGCGGGGCGAACACCTCGACAATCCGCGGCGCCTATAATCGGCACACCAACGGAGACCTGAATGAGCTATTTCAAACACCATGTGTTCTTCTGCTGCAATCAGCGTGCAGCCGGCGACGACTGCTGCAACAATTACAAGGCCAGTGAGTTGCAGACCTATGCCAAGGAGCGCAGCGCCGAGCTCGGCCTCAAGGGCAAGGGCAGCGTGCGCATCAACAAGGCCGGCTGCCTCGGGCGCTGCGACGACGGCCCGGTGATGGTGGTGTACCCGGACAACGTCTGGTACACGTATATCGACAAGGACGACGTCGACGAGATCATCGACCAGCATCTTGTGCACGGCCGCATCGTCGAACGCCTGCGCCTGCCCGATGGAGACAAGGCATGACCCGTGCGCTTCCGACTGAATCCGCCCTGCTGCGCGGCGCAGCAGGCAATATCGAAGTCCTGATCGACGCCCCGCAAACGGTCCGTGGTGTCGCGCTGATCTGTCACCCGCACCCGCTGTTCGGCGGCGCCAATACCAACAAGGTGGCGCACACGCTGGCGCGCAGCTACCGCGATCTGGGCTATGCGGCGATTCGCCCCAATTTCCGTGGCGTGGGCAAGAGCGATGGCGAACACGATCACGGCGAAGGTGAAACCGAAGACATGCTGTCGGTGATCGCCTGGGCGCAATCGCGCTGGGGCAGCCTGCCGCTGGCGCTGGGCGGCTTCTCTTTCGGTGGCTTCGTGCAGACGCGAATCGCCAACCGTCTCGCCAACGACATCAATCCGCCGCGGCAGCTGATCCTCGTCGGCATGGCCGCAGGTGTGGCCGCAGATGGCGCACGCAGCTACGACACTCCGCCCGTGCCCGACACCATTCCCACGCTGATCATCCACGGCGAAGTCGACGACACCGTCGCCCTGAGCAACGTGCTCGACTGGGCACGTCCGCAGGAGCTGCCGGTCATCGTCATTCCGGGCGCCGACCACTTCTTCCATGGCAAGCTGCATCTGATCCGGGAACTGATCGCCCGCAACGTCGCGCCGGCCCCCGGCCGCGCCTGAACCAGGAGAGACCAATGAAACTGCTCGCATCACTCACCAGTCCCTACGCACGCAAGATCCGCATCCTGCTCGCGGAAAAGTCACTGCCCTTCGAGCTGGTCGTGGACTCTCCGTGGGAGGCCAACACCCGCGTACCCGACGTCAACCCGCTGGGTAAGGTGCCTGCGCTGGTGCTCGACAGCGGCGAAGTCTTCTTCGACTCGCCCGTGGTTGCCGGCTATCTCGAAACCCTGGAGACGGGGCCTGCACTGCTTCCGGCCGGTGGCATCGAACGCGTGCGAGTGCGCCAGACCGAAGCACTGGCCGACGGCATTCTCGATGCAGCAGTTGTGGCCTTCCTCGAAAGCAAGCGCCCACCCGAACAACAGAGCGCCGTCACGATCGAGCGTCAGCTGGACAAGATCCGGCGCTGCCTGGACGAGCTGGAGAAACGCGCGAGCGGTCGTGAATGGCTCAGCGGCAAGACCATACAGCTCGACGACATCAGCGTCGGCGTCGCCTTGGGCTACCTCGACCTGCGCCTGCCGCAAACCGACTGGCAGACGGGCCGCCCCGCCCTGGTCGCCCTCAGCAAACGGCTGTTCGCACGTCCGAGCTTCGCCGACACCGTTCCGCCCGCCGGCTGATGACGGCAGCGCTCGCCGGCCCGGCCCTGGCAACACCTGCGGTATCGTCCTCGCGTCCATCGCCGCTGCTGATTCGCGGCCTGGTGAAGCGCTATGACGACACCGAAGTTGTTCGCGGCATCGACCTCGAGCTGCGCGCCGGCGAGTGCTTTACCCTGCTCGGCCCCAACGGCGCGGGCAAGACCACCACGCTGCGCTGTGCCCTCGGCCTCACGACGCCCAGCGCAGGCAGCATCCGCCTGTGCGGCGAAGCGGTGCCCGAGCGCGCCCGCGAGGCGCGCATGCGGGTGGGCATCGTGCCGCAGATCGACAACCTCGACCCCGACTTCACCTGCGCCGAGAACCTGCTCGTCTATGGCCGCTACTTCGGTCTCTCCGATGCTGCGATCAAGGCCCGCATCCCTGCGCTGCTGGCCTTCGCCGGGCTCGAAAGCAAACGCGACGCCCGCATCCAGTCGCTGTCGGGCGGCATGAAGCGGCGCCTCACGCTGGCACGCGCGCTGGTCAACCAGCCCGAACTGTTGGTGCTCGACGAGCCGACCACCGGGCTCGACCCGCAGGCCCGCCACCTGATCTGGGACCGCCTCAAGCAGCTTATCCGCAGCGGTACCACGGTGTTGCTGACCACCCATTTCATGGACGAGGCCGAACGCCTGTCCGACCACCTGGCCATTCTCGACAATGGTCGCGTGCTCGCTGGCGGCAGCCCGCGTAAAGTCATCGCCGAGCATATCGAACCGCAGGTCGTGGAAGTCTTCGGCGACTGGAACGGTCATGCGCTGCCGGCCGGCGGTGGCGCCGCCGCCTGGGCCGATGCGCATGCGGCAGCGCTTTCCGACCGCTTCGAGATCAGTGGTGAAACCGCCTTCTGCTACCTGCACGATGCCGCCCCCCTGCTCGCCCACCTCGCCACCCAGCCCGGCCTGCGCTACCTGCACCGCCCGGCAAACCTGGAAGACGTCTTCCTCAAGCTCACGGGTCGCGACCTTCGCGACTGAGACTGAGGCACGAAAAGAATGAATTCAAATTCACGGCTCACGCGCGCACGAAGCTGGAGCGCGGTCATCTGCCTTGCCCTGCTTGCCGGCTGTTCGGGCACGATTCGCGACTTCGAACCCGCCCCGCCGAGCCCGGCCGAGATACGCGTACACGTTGCGCGCCTGCTGCCACCCGGCACCAAGGACCGCGAGGCCTGGGCGGCAGACGTGCAGGTCGCGTTCACCAGCCTTGAGATCACCCCGAGCGCGTCGAACCTGTGCGCTGCACTCGCGGTTGCGGAGCAGGAATCAGGCATCACTGCAGACCCACCGGTTGCCGGCCTGCCGAAGATCGCGTGGAGCGAGATCGAGCGTCGCGCCGACAGGCTCGGCATCCCCATGCTCGCAGTGCGCATTGCGCTGAAACTCCCCTCGCCCAATGGCGACTCGTATGGCGAACGGCTCGACACGGTCCGGACCGAGCGCGAGCTCAGCCTGATCTTCGAGGATTTCATCAGCATGGTGCCGCTGGGCAAGCGGCTGTTCGGCGACCTCAACCCGGTACGCACCGCAGGCGCGATGCAGGTGAGCGTCGCCTTTGCCGAGCAGCATGCAAAGCGGCGGACCTATCCTTACCTGGTCACCGACTCCATCCGGCGCGAGGTGTTCACCCGTCACGGCGGCATGTACTTCGGTATCGCCCATCTGCTCGACTACCCCGCGAGCTACGACAGTCAGCTGTACCGCTTTGCCGACTTCAATGCCGGACACTATGCCAGCCGCAATGCGGCTTTCCAGAAGGCGGTGAGTCTGGCGTCGGGGATCAGACTGGCGCTCGACGGCGACCTGATCATTCACGGCAACTCCGCATCCGAAGCCCCCGGCGCCACCGAACGCGCGGTGCGCACGCTGGGCAAGTCGATCGACATGGACGAGCGCGCCATTCGCCGCGCACTCGAGGAGGGCGATACCGAAGCGTTTGAAGACAGCCGGTTGTACAAGCGCGTCTTCGAACTGGCGGAAAAGCGCGCAGGACGCCCGCTGGCACGCGCCGTGCTGCCGCAGATCGCACTCGCCGGCCCCAAGATCAGCCGCAAGCTGACGACGGGGTGGTTCGCCAAGCGTGTCGAAACGCGCTATCGACGCTGCCTTGCGCGCGGCGGGGAGTCTGCCGATGCATAGGCTTGCACCCGTCCCCGGCATGCCGGCCGCCGGCGAACGTAACGGACTCCGCAGATGACGCCCAATCACTGGCGCCTGCCACAACTCTCGCTGCGCTTCGTCGCCGTATGGCAGCGCAACTTCCTGGTGTGGCGCAAGCTTGCGCTGCCCTCCGTGCTGGGCAATCTGGCTGATCCGGTGATCTACCTGTTCGGGCTGGGGTTCGGCATCGGCATGCTGGTACCCGAGGTGGGCGGCGTGTCCTACATCAGCTTTCTGGCGGCCGGCATGGTGTGCTACTCGACCATGAACAGCGCCACCTTCGAGGTGCTGTATTCGAGCTTTTCGCGCATGCATGTGCAGCGTACCTGGGATGCGATTCTCAACGCGCCGGTGTCGCTCGACGACGTCGTCTTTGCCGAACTGATGTGGGCGGCATCCAAGGCGCTGCTGTCGGGCGTGGCCATATTGCTGGTGGTCAGCCTCTTCGGCCTGGTCGAAACCCGCTATGCATTCTGGCTGCTGCCCCTGATCCTTCTGGTCGGACTCACATTTGGGGCGCTCGGGCTGATCGTCACCGCGCTGGCGCCGAGTTACGACTTCTTCATGTACTACTTCACCCTGTTCATCACGCCGATGATGCTGGTGTCTGGGGTATTCTTTCCTGCGGACCAGTTGCCAACCATCATCCGTGCGGCGACCACACTGCTGCCGCTGTCCCACGCCATCGAGCTCGCCCGGCCGCTGCTGCTCGGCCGCATGCCCGAGCAGATCATCCTGCATCTGCTCGTACTGATGGGCTATTGCAGCGTCGCGTTCTGGCTCGCCCTCGCGCTCACCCGGCGACGTCTGCTCAAGTAAGGCGAGGCCTGGCTAGCTGCCGTTCTTGAGCTTGGCGATGCCGATGGCGCTCATCACCACCCGCTCGTAGACCGGCTCGGTCGTGCCCTTGCGCATCTTGCGCAGGAAGTACTTCTCGAAGCCGATCTTGGCCAGGTGCACCCACTTGCCCTGACCGAACCAGTTCATGTTACGCGGCGGGATCTGCGGGATCGCCACGAAAGCTGCGCCGGTGTCGCCGAAGTCGGCCAGACACACTGCGTTCCAGGTCGCCTTCTCGGTCGCCGGTTCGCCGTCGAGCAGCGAGCGGATGTTCATGGCCGTTGCGGTGACCATTGATTCGATCATGTAGCCCGTCTTCGGCGTGCCGGTCGGCACCGGTGTCACCTCGACCGGCGGGATTGCCACACACACGCCGACCGAGAAGACATTGCGGAAAGTCGGGTTGCGCTGATGCTCGTCGATGATCACGAAGCCACGCGGATTGACCAGCCCCTCGATGCCGAACACCGCCTCGACGCCCTTGAACGCAGGCAGCATCATCGAGTACTTGAACGGCAGTTCGTGGCGGCGCTTTTCCTTGCCGTCGTCGTCATGCTCGATGACATGCATCCTGCCGTCCTCGATACGCTCCACCTTGGCGTTGCAGATCCACTTGACGTGACGCTCGCGGAAGGCGGACTCCATGATGCCCTTGGAATCACCGACCCCCGCCAGGCCCAGGTGACCGATATAGGGCTCGGAGGTGACGAAGGTCATCGGCACGCGGTCACGCAGCTTGCGTTTGCGCAGGTCGGCGTCGAGGATCATCGCGAACTCATAGGCCGGCCCGAAGCACGAGGCACCCTGCACCGCGCCGACGACAATCGGCCCCGGATCGGCAACGAAACCCTCCCATGCCTCCTCCGACGTCACCGCATGATCGACATGACACACCGACTGCGTGAAACCGCCGTGCGGCCCGAGGCCGGGCACTTCGTCGAAGGCCAGTCGTGGGCCGGTGGCGATGACGAGATAGTCGTACTCGATGCGGCGCCCATCCTCGAGCTCGAGTGCATTCTCGCCCGGTTCGACGCGCTTTGCCGCAACCGGGATGAAGTCGATATTGCGCCGGGCGAGCACTTCGGCCGGATCGACCTCGATGTCCTCGCGCGAGCGCCAGTTCACCGCCACCCAGGGGTTCGACGGCACGAAATGAAACTTGGCGTCCTTTGAAACGACGGTGATGCGGTCCTCCGGGCGCGCGTGGTCGCGCATCTCGTAGGCCATCGGCAAGCCGCCGATTCCGGCACCAATGATGACGATATGGGCCATTCTGTGTTCCTCCTCGTTATTGTTTGCTGATGCACCCGTCACGGGCGAATGAATGCCGGGAACGGTCGCGCTGCGCAGCTGACACCCGACATCGGACCGGACGGCCATGCGCGCGACCTTGAAACCCTCCGTCACCCCGGCATCACCCTGAGAATACGTCCGTATATTAGTAAGCACTAATTTTATTGACAACAACTGTCTGCGCGGCGTCGCAGCAAATACTGCGGCTCGTCCGGGATCTGTCTCAATATATGGGAATCCTCACCGCTGCTGCGGCACCGCAACGGTTGTTTGGCCCGGCGCCGGCGCCAGGCTCGCTCAAGGCAATACGAAGGGGGGCGGTCGCGGTGCGCTTAAGCGCAGCGCCCGGCATACGACGACAAATCGATCAGCGCCGGACTCTCATCCGGGCATCTTTGGCGGCAGCGTGAGCACGAATCGATGGCAGCGTCCGACCCAGTCCGAGAGATCCGAATCCGCCTCAAACCCCGGGGGATCCACATAGACATAGCCCCTCACGGGTCTTCCGGTGAAATCCATCACCCGCACATGGGGGCGGGACAGCGCCTGCTCATAGTCGTCAGGGCCAACCCTCGCCATCAGCAACTCGCCAGTGATCCCGACGAACATGTAGCCGCGGCACATGAAAGCGAGGCCGCCAAACATGCTCTTTTCGGAGATATCGCGCTCGGACTGGAGCACCTCTCGCAAGCGCTGAGCGAGACCTTCATCGTATGCCATGGGATGTTCCTGTGGTCTGCGCCATCACGCGGCAGCCGTCGCAGCGGGGGACGAGCTGCCCACCAGGCACCTGCGGAAGGGGCCTGGCGTCGATCGGTCCGGAGTCAGGACTTCTCCAGCATCTTCCGCACCGCATCCAGATGCTCGGGCTCGTTGTGGCACATGCCCTGGAAGGCGGCGCTGAGGTCGAGGAAGTCCTTCAGCTCCATGCGCTGCGCCATCTTCATCAGGCGCTTGGTCAGACGCACCGCCTTGGGCGGCTGGGCGGCGAAGCGGGCAGCGATCTCGCCGGCACGGCTCATCAGTTCCTCTGGCGCCACCACGTCGAGTACGATGCCGATCTCCCTGGCCTCGGCCGCGCCCACGATGCGCCCGCTCAGGGTCAGCTCGAAGGCACGCTGGTAGCCGATCAGGCGCTGCATGAACCACGCACCGCCGTCACCCGGGATGATGCCGAGGTTGAGGAAGGTTTCGCCGAACTTGGCCTTCTCCGAGGCGATGCGGATGTCGGCCATGTTGGCGAGATCGAAACCGGCGCCGATGGCCGGACCGTTGACCGCAGCGATGATCGGCACTTCGACCTGCTGCAGCGCCAGCGGAATGCGCTGGATGCCGCGGCGGTAGCGGGTGGCGACCTCGGCGACGTCACCGGCGAAGTCGCCGCCGCGGTCGGCCATGTCCTTGACGTTGCCGCCGGAGGAAAAGGCCGAGCCAGCGCCGGTGATGACGAGCACCGACACCTCGTCGCAGCTGTTGATCCACTCTGCGACCTTGATGATGTCCTCGATGAGGCCGGTGCCGGTCAGCGCGTTGCGCACATCGTGGCGGTTGAGGGTAAGCGTGGCGACCCGGTTGCTGACGTCCAGCAGGGCATCGGTGAGTTGGGGCAGATTCATTGTGCGGGCTCCGGCAGAATCAGAGTACGGAACGGTTGATGATGATGCGGGCATCCACGGCAGCATAGCCGTCGGGATAGGCGATCACCGGATTGAGGTCGAGCTCGGAGATCTGCGGATAGGCGCTGACGATGCCCGACACCTTGAGCAGCAGATCGACCAGCGCCGCTTTGTCGGCAGGTGGCTCGCCGCGCGCGCCTTCCAGCACCTTGCGCGCCTTGAGTTGATCGACCATCGACTCGGCATCGAGCTGCGACAACGGGATGGCACGGAAGGCAACGTCCTTGAGGATCTCGACAAAGATGCCACCCAGGCCGAACATCAGCACCGGGCCGAAGATGGGATCGCGGCTGACGCCAATGATGACCTCGGTGCCCTTCTTCGCCATCGGCGTCACCAGCACGCCGCGGATGTCCGCATTCGGATCATAGGCGCGGCACGAGCTCATGATGCTGTCGAAGGCCTGGCACAGATCGGCCTCACCGCGGAGGTTGAGCTTCACCCCGCCGGCATCGGACTTGTGCAGGATGTCCTTCGAGACCACCTTCATCACCAGCGCCTGTTCGCCGAACTGCGCGGCAACCGCAGACAGTTCATCCGCGCTGCGCACGATCACTTCCGGCGCCACATCCACACCGTGGGCACGAAGCAGGGTCTTGGCCTCGAATTCGAACAGGTCGCGACCTTCGTTCTGGGCGCGGGCGAACATCGCCTTCATGTCCTCGCTCGGCACCACCGCAGGCGCATGCGAAGCGACAGCACGACTCTTCAGGTAGATGCCGCGTTCGCCCAGGGCGGCGAGCACGCGCACCGCATGTTCGATCGAGGTATACACCGGCAGACCGGCCTCATGCAGCCGACGCAGCGCCGGCGGCTTGACCGGCGCATAGAGGCTATAGACCACCACCGCCTTGTCTATACGGCGGGCCAGTTCGATCATCGACTCCGCCCCCCGCATCTCGCCGCCAAGCAGGTCTTCGGCGAAGCGGATGCTGTAACCACCGAACATGCCGACCAGGAAGATGCTGTCCACGTTGTCGTCTTCGGCCACGATCTCCATGCATTCGGCGAGCAGCGCCGGGTTGGCATCGCTGCTGCCGGCCACGTCCACCGGATTCACCAGCGAGGCCTGGGGCAGCAGGATCTCGCCCAGGCGGCGCCGGGTGTGCTCGCTGAGTTCGGCCAGCTCAAGCCCCGCCTCGGCGAGACGGTCGGAGGCAATCGTGGCCTGACCGCCGCCGTCGGCGATCACTGCCACGCGCTTGCCCGGCGCCTTCTGCATCAGGCCAAGGCCTTCGGCCACCGGCAGGATCTCGTTGGAATGCTGCACCACGCTCACGCCCACCTGGCGCAGCAGATCGACCGTCATCGCATAGCTGCCGGCGAGCGATCCGGTGTGCGAACTGGCTGCCTTCTGACCCTGCTCGGTCGAGCCCGACTTGTACACCACCACCGGCTTCGTCGCCGAGATCTCGCGAGCCACCTCGAGGAAGCGCTGCCCATCGCGGAAGCCCTCTACATAGAGCGTTGCCACCTTGGTCTGCGGATCTTCGCCGAGATAGCGCAGATAGTCGTTGAAGCCGATATCGGTCTGGTTACCCGGACCGACGTAGGTCGAAAAGCCGACGTGACCGTTATGCTCTGCCTCCAGCACCAGGGACAGCAGCATGTTGCCCGATTGCGAGATGAAGCCGATGTCGCCTGCCTTGACGTTGGCCAGCGCGAGCAGGTTCACCTTCTTGTGCAGGTTGAACATGCCCGACGTATTCGGGCCGATCACCCGCACCCCGCCGGCACGTGCGGCGTCGAGCACCTGCTGCTCGAGCTTTGCACCTTCGGCCCCGGTTTCCTTGAAGCCGCTGGCAAGCACGATCGCGCCCTTGACCCCCTTGCGGCCGCACTCGGCGAGGATGCCCGGCACCGTGCTGGCGGGCGTGCAGATCAGCGCCAGGTCAACCGGCCCCGGCACTGCGTCGAGCGAAGCGCAGGTCTTCACCCCGAGAATCATGTCGGTCTTGGGGTTGATCGGATAGATCGCGCCACCATAGCCGTCCTTGATCAGCCCGATCATGGCCTTGTAGCCGCGCTTGGTGGGGTCGGCCGAAGCGCCGACGATGGCGATCGAGTCCGGCGCCAGAAAGTCGTGCAACGGGCTCTTCATTGGCAGCACTGCAGGCTGGTCATGCATACTCATCTCATTCTCCCTTGAATACCGGCGTGCGCTTCTCGGCAAAGGCATCGACGCCTTCCTGCCAGTCGCGCGTGGTACCAACAAACGTCATTCCTTCCAGTTCGGCAGTGAGTGCCGCATCCAGACCACGGTCGGCCGCCATGTTGAGCTGCTCCTTGGCGAGTGCCATCGAGAACGGAGCCTTGGTCGCCAGCTTGTGCGCAAATGCACGTGCCGCCTCATGAAAGCCCTCATCCGCAAAGCTGCGGTTGGCGAGGCCGATCCGCACCGCTTCCGCGCCGCCGATTCGCTCACCCAGAAAGACCAGTTCGCGTGCCTTGGCCAGCCCCACCAGCCGCGGCAGCAGCCAGGTCACCCCGCCACCGAGGAAGTTGCCGATGCTGATTTCGGGCAGGCCGATCTGCGCGCTTTCGGCCATCACGATGAAGTCGGACGCCATCGCCAGCTCGGCCCCGGCGCCCAGCGCATAGCCATTCACCGCGGCAACCACCGGCTTGCGCAACTGAATGAGGCGCTTGCACACGATCTGCTCGCCCTGCAGATACTGCCGGCGGTCAAAGGCCGTACGCCCGACCTTGTGCTCCTTGAGGTCGGCGCCAACGCAGAAGGCACGGCCTTCGCCGGTAATCAGCACGACACGTGCGTCGCCGTCGGCCTCGGCAATGCCAAGCGCCTCGTTGAACTCTTCGTAGAATTTCGCCGTGACCGCATTGAGACGGTGCGGGCGATTGAAACGGATCTCGGCAATGCCGTCCGTCATGGAATAGAGAATGTTTTCGTAGCTCATGTTTGTCCTTATTGCGTCGTAGCGACGGCGTGATTCATGTGCATCAGGCGCGCTGCGCGCTCAACGCATTTCAATGTCCAGCTTTGCGATAAATTCTTCCTGGCGCTCAAGTGACTTCAGGGCCTTGCTGCCGAGCGCCTTGGCAACAAGATTGATCAGCCCTTCGCAGAACACCACATAGGCGCCAATGCTGTTGCTGATGAAACTGCTCGAATGGGGAATGAAGAACGCGTGATCCGCGCAGGCCGTAAGCGGAGATGCGCGCGAATCCGTGATCGCGATCACCTTGATGCCGGCAGCGGATGCTGCGCGAGCGACGACCACTGCCTGCCGGCTGTAGGGGGAAACACCCGACAGCAGGAGCACGTCGCCGCGCCCCAGGTGCGCAAGCGAGGCTGCGATGCTTTGCCCCGGCCCGTCGAGCAGGCCGACTTCGGGGCGGATCAGGCCAAGGCCATAGGACAGGAAGCTCGCCACGGCATGCATCTGCCGCGCGCCGAACACGCGCACCCTGCGCGCCTGTGCCAGCAGTGCAGCAGCCGCCGTCAGATCGCCGGCTTCAAGCTGAGCCAGACAGCCGTCGATATTGCGGATCGATTCCTGCGCCAGCTGCGCCACCACCGCAAGCGGACCGTCCGCAGCGTGTACGTCATCGTCGAGCAGACGCTGCCCCTGCTCGCTGTAGAAACGCTGCTGGCCACGCGTCAGCGCGTCACGAAACACCTGCTGGAACTGGGCGAAGCTGTCATATCCGAGGCTGCGTGCGAGCCGGGACAGGGTGGAGGCATTGACCCCCACGCTGGCCGCCAGCGACATGATGCTGCTGACGGCAACCTCGTCCGGACGCTCGACCAGACTCGCGAGCACCTTGAGTGCCTTGCTGCCAAGGGAAACCTCCGCCTCGCCACGACTGATGCGGACCACGAGCTCGCGCAAGGCCTGCACCGTGGCAGGCGCCATTGCCACACTGCCTGCATTCGTTTCTTCTGCCATGCGGCCCCTTAACAGGTCTTGCTTCCTCCGCGCGGACATTGCGCATTGCGGTCGAACGATGTGGCAAAGGGAGCAAGATAGATTTGCGCAAATCATTTTGCACAGCCAATCTCAATGCAAGTTTAATTGCACAAAGAGCAATCACGCAAGCTGCAGCGCAAAAATCCGGATGCAGACCTGGCTCGCATTCGGCCCGCAACAGCAGACGAAATAGCCCGGGTCATGAAGTTAAGGAAGGGCGAAAGACGTGATGTCCATCGAGGCGCAGCGCACGCCAGGCGAGTGTTCACGGCGCACCGGACTGGGTCGCGTGCAAGCGGTTCGAACCACGCCTTGAAGCGGCCTTCGCCGACACAAGCGACGCCCTTGCAAAAGTCCTGCGTTGCGCTAGAACAAAGCAATACGGCTCAGCGCAGGGTTCAAGGTGGCCACGAGGTGGCTCTTTGCGACGTCCCTACCCCACGTCCCTACCCCGATTGGAAGGAGGCATCATGTCACTGCGTTCAATCACCTTGCTGGGACTGACCGCGCTGTTCGCGGGAAACGTTCAGGCCACCCTCTTTACCTACTCAAGCAGCTTGTCCGGCGCAGCAGAGGATCCGCCGAATGGATCGGCAGCAACCGGCACGGCAATCATCCTGTACGACGATGCTGCGCACACGCTGGTTTTCAAGATCGTTTTCGCGGACTTGAACGCCCCCGCCTCTGCCGCCCATTTGCATTGCTGCACATTGCTGCCCAAGTCGGGAAATATCGGCGTGGCGGTGACCTCCCCCTCCCTTCCCGGCTTCCCTGTTGGGTCGAGCTCGGGCACTTACAACGCGACCTTCGACCTCACGCAGGCAGCGAGCTTCAACAGCCAATTCGTCAATAGCTCAGGAGGCACCCCCGCAGCCGCCGAAGCCGCACTCGCAGCCGGACTCGCAAACGAACGCGCTTACTTCAACATCCATAACGCGATTTATCCTGCCGGTGAAATTCGCGGCTTCCCATCGAACGCAATCCCCGAGCCGGCAGTGCTGTCGCTGCTCGGACTCGGACTGCTTGCCGGCCTGAGTCTGCGCCGCCGTTCCTGACCGGAGTTCAAGGTCTCATGCGAGACAGGGCATCCTCAATGGACACCCTGTCATACCCGGGCTGCCTTGAATTTATTCCGGCACGGTAATCGCGCCGCGCCGGATCTGGTCGCGTTCGAGGGATTCGAACAAGGCCTTGAAGTTGCCTTCGCCGAAGCCATCGTCACCCTTGCGCTGGATGAACTCGAAGAACACCGGCCCGAGCAGGGTCTCGGAGAAGATCTGCAGCAGCAGACGCTGCTTGCCGCCTTCGGTACTGCCATCGAGCAGGATGCCGCGCGCCTGGAGTTCGTCCGCATTCTCGCCGTGCCCCGGCAGGCGTTCGCTCAGCATCTCGTAATAGGTGGCGGGCGGCGCCGTCATCAGCGGCACGCCTGCCGCGCGCAGCTTGTCCACGCTGCCGATGAGGTCGTCGGTGAGTAGCGCCACATGCTGGATGCCCTCGCCGTTGAACTTCATCAGGAACTCCTCGATCTGGCCCGAGCCTTTGGACGATTCCTCGTTGAGCGGGATGCGGATCTTGCCATCGGGCGCGGTCATCGCACGCGAGGTCAGGCCGGTGTACTCGCCCTTGATGTCAAAGTAGCGGATCTCGCGGAAGTTGAAGATGCGCTCGTAGAAACTGCCCCAATGGCTCATGCGGCCACGATAGACGTTGTGCGTCAGGTGGTCGATGAGCTTGAAACCGTGGCCGACCGGATGGCGATCCACGCCTTCGATGAAGTTGAAGTCGATGTCGTAGATCGAGGTGCCATCTCCGTAGCGGTCGATCAGGTACAGCGGCGCGCCGCCGATGCCCCGGATCGCAGGCAGGCGCAGCTCCATCGGGCCGGTCGGCATGTCCAGCGGCTGGGCACCGAGCTCGATTGCGCGCTTGAAGGCAAACTGCGCATCGCGCACGCGAAACGCCATGCCGCAGGCAGAAGGCCCGTGCTCGGCGGCAAAATAGGCGGGGATGCTGCGCGGCTCGCGGTTGACGATGAAGTTGATGTCGCCCTGACGATACAGCGTGACATCCTTCGAGCGATGCTGCGCCACGCGGGTGAAGCCCATCATTTCGAAAATGGGTTCGAGCACATTCGGCTTGGGCGAAGCGAATTCGACGAACTCGAAGCCCATCAGCCCCATCGGATTTTCAAACAGGTCGGTCATTGTGCTGCTCCTGATAGAGGGTCGGTAAAACCGTGGAACGGGTCGGTTTCTATCGGAACAGGGGTGGTGCACAGGGCACGCCGCGAACGCTGCGTGCGAGGTGATCTCCCACGAACAGCAGACTGCCCCGCTCACGGCGGTGCAACTGCACAGGGCAGTCGGCACGGCGGATTGCTGGGCGGCGCTTGAACATGATGTCTTCTCCGGGGGGCGTGACGCTTCTGCGAGCGCCATCGAATCTTCATCATAGTCTAATAGCTTTACCAGCATCCAACACGGCCTTTTGATCGCATCAGACCGCCTGCCCCACATCCGCCCCGAGTGCAAAGAACGTCCGCATACGCACTTTCCGCCGGAAGAAGAGGCACAATCATCCCTCGTCGCATCCACAGGAAAGGAGCCCGCCAGTGACCGATCGTGTCTTTCATGCAGACAGCTACGCACGCCAGTGCGACACCGTGGTGACCCGCAGCGAACCGGGCATCGTCGAGCTTGAGCGCACGGTGTTCTACCCCACGGGTGGCGGGCAGCCCGGCGACCGCGGCGTGCTGATCCTTGAGGACGGAAGCCGGCTGACGGTCATCGACACGATCAAGGGAGAGGGCGAAGCCATCGTGCACCGCATTGCCGACGACGCCCCCGTGCCCGCTCCGGGAACGCGGCTTCAGGCCGAGATCGACTGGGAACGGCGCTACACCCTGATGCGCTACCACACCTGCCTGCATCTGCTGTGCGCCGTGGTCGATGCGCCGGTGACCGGCGGCAGGATGGCAGAAGACAAGGCACACCTGGATTTCGACATCGACATGGAAAAGCTCGTGGCCGCAGACATCGAAGCCGCACTCAACGCCCTCATCGCGCGCGATCAGCCGGTGGAAACCGGCGCCATCAGCGACGCCGAGCTTGATGCGAATCCGGGGTTGGTGAAAACGATGTCGGTGCAGCCGCCGCGCGGCCAGGGCAGCGTGCGCACCATCCGCGTAGGCGACATCGACTATCAGCCCTGTGGCGGCACCCATTTGCGCCGGACCGGCGAGATCGGCACCGCCAGCGTGGTCAGGATCCGCTCCGAGGGCAAGCGCAACAAGCGCGTGACGATCGTGCTCGGCGGCTGAGCCGCCACGCGGCCCGATCGCTCACTGCAGGCGAAAACGCAGCAGCGCCTCACGATCCGGGATGGTCACGAAACGGCGGCTGACACTGATCAGGCCGCAATCGGAGAGCTGCTGAAAATTCCGCGACAGCGTCGCGCCGTTGATATTGAGGTAGGACGCGATGATGCCCTTCTGCGCCGGCAGCACGGTATCAACACCACCGTCGCCGTTGTCGGTGCCGTGCGCGAGCAGAAAGTCGATGGTGCGCTCCATTGCGGTATGCAGGGTCAGGGCCGCGATCTCGCGAACCCGCTCGTGCATGCGCCGCCCAAGGTGCGCCGTCACCGCAGCAGCAAAAGCCGGGCTGGAAGACTGAAGCGCGCGCAGGGCGTCGGCTGGAATCATCAGCAGGGTGGAGGACGAAAGGCTGCGGGCCGTTGCCGGCGAAGCCCGGCGGGCGAGCACCTCGACTTCGCCCACGATCTGTGGCGCGACCATGATGTCGAGCACCTTCTCGTCGCCACGCTCGTTCGCGGCAAACACCCCCACCTGACCGCTGATGACGATGTAGAGCCCGGCCGGATCCGTGCCGTTCGCGAACAGCTGCTGCGACTTGTCGAGTCGAACCAGGCGTGCCTGCTGCTCGAGCGCAGTCATTTCATCCAGCGTCAGGCACATGAACAGGGGGTGGCGCGAGAGCGCAGTCCTGCCCGCATCTTCCGGAACTGCAGCCCGCTTCCCGGCCACCTCGCGCTGCGCTGCCGACAGCAGCACCAGAATGACGATGCGGCCATTGAGCACGAGATGGGTCACGCGGGCCGCTGCGGCCCCTGGTTTCCCGTCTGTACCGACGCACTCAAGCACGCCTTCGAAGCTGCCGTGCATCAGCACTTCGCTCATCACCACCGGCAGACGTTGAACCTGGGCATCACTGAACAGGCTGGTGCCGGGGCGTCCGCCAAGCGCCCCCGCCTCGGCGCCGAAATACGCCTCGGCCGCGGCGTTGGCCTGAATCACCTCTCCGGGCAGCAAGGCTGCATCGAGTGCGACCACCAGTGCCGCGGAGCGGTCCCCGGAGATGAACGCCAGCACATCGGCTTCGCTGGCATGGAGCGCGGCGCTGCCCTGGGCGAGCGCATCCGCGAACATCAGCGGCGCGGCGGGTGCGGCCTGAGCGCGTGCGCTCGACTGCGCAGTGCTCAGGGCGACATCGGTCGCCTGTCGTGCATCGCGCAGCCGCCGGGCGAGCCCCTGATCCTCGCCACGGATATGACGAATCAGCCAGTCACCGAGAAACGCCAGCAGCTGCCGGCCGTCCGGCACCGCATCGTCGCCGAGCTCATCGGCCATGTCGCCCACGAGCGCGAGGAAGCGGTCGTGATTATGGTGGTGTGCCTGCGCGTAGGCGGGGGACAGTCCGCACAGGCTCATCAAGGCCTCTTCGGTGCTGAAATGGACTTCGGTGTAGTCTTTCAGGAAGCCCACCAGCGAACGAACCTCCTCAGCGCTGAGTTCGGACTGATCTTCCAGCCGCGCCGCGGTGGCGTTGATCATGTCGACCAGCCCCCGGTGCTGCCGGTCGATGACGTCGATTCCCGTCAACAGTGCGTCACTCCACGCCAACTCTTGCATTCAGCCACTCCCCCCGAGAATTAGGCCACGCCGCCCCCGACATGCGTCCCCGCGCAGCGGTACAAACGCAGTTTAACTTGAACGGGTGATGCCCGAAGCATCGTGCAGCGCGGCCGACGCGGTGCCAACATCGGGCGATGGCAGCACCGCCGCCGGCCTGCCGTGCGCGACTTGGTCACGATCAAGGCACACCACCCCGCCGGGTGCTAGGATTTCTCCATGGATCAGTCCCTTGCGCATGACTCGAACAGCACCCGCGATCGCCTGTCGCACCTGCTCTCGCATCTCGAAAGCGGGTTGATCGAGCGTCGACGCGCGGTACGCCTCACCCTGCTCGCGGCGCTCGCCGGCGAGCACAGCCTGCTGATCGGCCCGCCCGGCACGGCGAAGAGCGAGCTTGCCCGGCGCCTGCACACGGTGTTTGCCAACGCCCGCTACTTCGAGCGCCTGCTCACCCGCTTCTCAGTACCCGAAGAACTGTTTGGCCCACTGTCGATCAAGGCCCTCGAGGAAGACCGCTACGAGCGTCACACCGCGGGCTTCCTGCCCGACGCCTCGATTGCCTTCATCGATGAGGTATTCAAGGCCAACAGCGCAATCCTCAATGCACTGCTGACGCTGCTCAACGAGCGCGAGTTCGACAACGGCGCCGGCCGCCAGCACTGCCCGCTGATCAGCGTCGTCGGAGCCACCAATGAAGTGCCGGAGGACGAAGTCGCCGAGGCCTTTTTCGATCGGTTCCTGCTGCGGGTGCCGGTCGAGCCGGTCAGCCGTGACGGCTTCGCCCAACTGCTCGACACCGCGCACAAGGCCGACTGGACAGCCCCGCCAGCGGCGCTTCGCCTTGACGCCAACGCGCTGACGGCACTAACCCGACAGGCTGCGGCGGTGACGCTGCCGCACGCGGCGAGCACGATTCTGGCCGAACTGCGCGAGCATCTGGCCAGCCTGCAGACCTGCGTTTCCGACCGCCGCTGGGTGAAGACCGTGTGGCTGCTGCGCATGGCGGCCGCGTGCGAAGGGCGCACTGCGGTGGCGCTGTGGGACCTGCTCCTGCTGCCCTGGTGCACCGCGCCCGACGCTGCCCGCCAGGCTGCCGTCGGCACCTGGCTGCAGACGCGCATCGGCGTGAACGAGTGCTTCTCGCCGCCACGCCTAACCCGTGTGGTCGAAGCCTTCGAAGCGCAGCTCGACACCGAGCTGAAGGCCAACGACCTCGACTACGACGCGTCCGGCCGTCTGCGCTTCTCCGCCACCGAGCTCGCCGACGAAGTGGGCGATGCCAAGGGCGGCGCCGGCGCGCTGCGCATGCGCTACAGCCGCCAGCGCCGCTATGGTGCACGCCACATCGCCGCCCGCACTGGCCAGATCGACGACCTGATCAGGCGCATCGCCGGGTATGCCGAAGAACTCGCCGCGCAACGCCAGAACCTCGCCGCCTACCGCAGCACCAGCCTGTGGCTGGAGAGCGAACTGGCAGACCGGGTCGATGCAAACCTGGCGGCGGTCGCCGAAGCGCTTTCAGGCCTGCAGCAGCGCGCCGCCGCGACGCGCGAAGGCTTCACCCGTCTGCCCCGCCTGCCCGAGGGCGAAGACCACGGCACGGCGCCGGCACCCATCGCCGTGCCGCTGCAACACGACGCATGAGCATGCCTGCACCCTACCCGCTGCTGTTCGAGGCCCGCGAACAGCGCCTGGCCGTACTCGACGCGCTCGCGCGCAACTTGTGGCTGGGCGGCATGACCAATGCGCAGGGCACGCTGGAGGCCCGGCTGTCGGGGCTGAGCCTGCTTGTCGACAGTCTGCTTGCCGGCTGCCTGCCACCGCCCGCCGCGTGGCCGTGGCCGCCACCGCCGCTTGCCGCCGCCCTGTCCGCCGCCATGGCGCAGCTGGGCCTGCCCGGCTACTGCCGCGGGCAACGCGACCTCAGTGTGACCGTGGCGATGAGCATCCTCTTCCACCTCGACCTGATCGTCGATTATCGCGACCGCGGTGCAGACGAGGACACCGCCACGGCCATGGCGCTCGACGCCTTTGCCGCCGACTGGCAGGAACGCTGCGGCCAGATCGACGAACTGGTGGACGTCTTCGGCATGCTGCCCGCGGGCGACCAGAGCCTGCGCTGGGACATGATCTGCGGCCAGCTGCGCAGCGAGGGCTGGCAGGAGGTATTGCGCATCCGCCGACTGCTCGAACGCCTGCCCGAACTGGGTCGCCTGATCCGGCAGCTGGGGCGCAGCCGCCAGACCGACGAACCCGAGCGCCGCAGCCAGCGCACGGTGCCGGTCATGGAACGGGCGCTTGAGCAACACCCGCAGCCGCATGCAGTGCATGTGCCCGACCTGCCCGGCGAAACCCGCGGCATCAAGCGCTCGGATCGCATCGCCCGCATGCTGCCGGCCGAAGCCATGCTGCTCGGCCACCCGCGTCTGCGCCTGGTGTGGCATGCCCGCCGCGCCGAACGCACCCTGCTCGCTTACGAAGACGACGACCGCATGGCAGAAGTTCGCCAGCACCGCTCACCCGTGTTGCGTCCGCAACCGCGGCCCGCGCCCGACCGACGCATGGAGACGGGCCCCATGCTGATCTGCGTCGACACCTCGGGCTCGATGCAGGGTGGCGCAGAGGCCGTCGCCAAGGCCACTGTCCTCGAAGCGGTGCGCAGCGCCCACGCGCAACATCGTGCATGCCATGTGTTTGCGTTCGGCGGTCCCGACGAGCTGGTGGAAATGGAGCTCGGCGTCGACGCCGGCGGCATCGAACGCCTGATCCGCTTTCTCGGGCAGACCTTTCGCGGCGGCACCGACATCTGTGGTCCACTGGAGCGGGCGATCGAAAAACTCGACGCCGCACAATGGCGCCAGGCCGATCTGCTGCTGGCGTCGGACGGGGCATTCGGCGCCACCGCCGATGTCGTCAGCCGCCTCGATCAGGCCAAGACGACGCTGGGCTTGCGCGTTCAGGCCATCCTGATCGGCGACCGCGAAACCATCGGCCTGCTCGAACTGGCCGACGACGTCCTGTGGGTGCGCGACTGGCGTCGCTTCGGCGCATCGGATGCCGACTCGCCGGTTCATTCCAAGAGCCTCACCGCAATGTACTTCCCCGGGGCGCTGCGAAGCCCCGAAAACCGTCGCTCGACCGTTGCCGGCGACACCGCCTCTGCCGCCGTCCGTGCAGGATTGCACCGCGGCGAGCACCTTCCGGATCAGGACCAGACATGACTACCGCCAAGCCCGCACGTTTTGCGGACGACTACCTCGCCCAGCTCGAACGCTTCGCGGCCCGCAGCCCGCTGCCCCGCATCCGCGCACTGCACCTGCCGCCCGCGCAAGCCAACAACGATGGTCGTGGCGAATTCTGCGCGCTCGAACTCGACGACGGCTCGCTCGGCCTGTCCTACGTACTGCTCGACGACACCCTTGAGCGTCTGCACGCACACCCGACGCGCGCGGCCCTCACCGGCACCGATGCGCTCGACCTCGCCCGGCGCTACGCCAGCGGCAGCGGCATCGACAAGACCCTCGGCTTTGCTGCCGCCAACGCCCTGACCCGCTGCCTGTACGACCGCGCCGGCTTCCGCCCTGACGACAGCACCGACTCCATCGGCAGCCTGCAGCCCGCGCCAGGCGAAGCGATCGGCATGATCGGCCTGTTCCGCCCCCTCCTCGGCCGCATCATCGAGGCCGGTGCCAGGCTGACCGTGGTCGAACTCAAGGCCGAGCTCGCGGGCGAGCATGAAGGCTACCGGGTCACGACCGACGCCGAAACACTCGCCACCTGCACCAAGGTGGTCTCGACCAGCACGCTCCTGCTCAACGACACCCTCGACCGGATGCTCGGCTGCTGCCGCCAGGCACGCTGGTTCGCAATGATCGGCCCCAGCGCCGGTTGCCTGCCCGACGCCCTGTTCGCCCGCGGCGTCACCTTCGTCGGCGGCAGCTGGATCACCGACCCTGCAGCCTTCATCGACGCACTCAGGAGCGGAACGCGCAGCGCCAGCGCAAGCAAGTACGGCCTGACCCGCGACAACTATCCGGGCTTCGAGGCGCTGCTGGCACGCGTCTGAATTCACCCGACTGCTCCGCGATCAGGGCTGCGCCGCGCGCCTCCGGCAGGCTGGCCTGCTCGATCAGGTTCTGCTGGAACAGGCTCAGCGTGCGTTCAAGCTGGCGGATGTTTTCCTGCTGCTGCGCCAGCCGCTGCTGGTTCAGCGCATAACCCCGCACCAGATAATCCTTGAGGATGCGGTTGGCCCAGATGCGGAAGCGGGTGCCTTCTGGTGATTTGACCCGGTAGCCGACGGAGATGATGACGTCAAGGCTGTAATAGCGCGTTCTGTAATTCTTCCCATCCACAGCAGTAGTCAAGGAATCCTTGACTACGGCCTGTTCATCCAGCTCACCTTCCGAAAACACATTGCGGATATGCAAGCTAATGTTCTGCTTGGTTTTCCCGAAAAGCCCGACCATCTGAGCCTGCGTCAGCCAGACCGTTTCGCCCTCCAGGCGGACTTCGGTCGCAATTGAGCCGTCGGCAGATTGATAGATGGCAACCGGCGTTTGGGGACTGGTTTCGCTGACCATGACTGACCCCGACAAGTAACCCTACATTCCGAAAGAATGCCATCCACATTATCCTCGCTCCCCGGAATATTTCGAACCATCTTAGCTTTTTGCGCCGATGCGTCCGAACAGGGCAGCAGCGCTCCGTTGTTCGGGGCTGGTTCCAGGTCGCGTCAGCTGACGATGGTGTCCGGCGGGCGTCATCTTCCGTCCCTGCTGCCGATCGCCAGCACCGCAGAAGGCCGTCGAGTTTCAGTCGTTCGAGGCTGACGGTGATCACGTAACAGTCCATACGCATGCAGCCCTTATAATCCTGCCCAATGGACACGCTGACCGCCGACGACGGCGAAACCATCCACTTGCGTATTTCCGGCCAGGGGCGCCCGCTGGTGCTGCTGCACGGCTGGACCTCGAGCCACCGCGACTGGACGCCCTTCATCGAGCCGCTGGCGGCGCACTTCCGCATCTTTCGCTGGGATGCCCGTGGCCATGGCGGGCACGCGCCGCTGACCACCACGGTGCCGACCGTGCAGCGGATGGCGCAGGATCTGCACCTGCTGCTGGCACATCACGATTTGCGCGACGCGGTTGTCGTCGGTCACTCGATGGGCGCGCTCACGCTGTGGCAGTACGTGCGCGACTTCGGCTGCGAGCGACTGGGGCGTGCAGTCATTCTCGACCAGTCTCCACGCCTGCTGACCGACTTGAACTGGACTCTCGGTGTCTATGGCGATTTCGACGCGCAGCGCAATGAAGCCTTCATGGCTGCGCTACGCAAGGATTTTGCCGAAGCCGCACTGCGCCTGGTGGCAGACGGCCGGAACGCAGCGGCCGCACAGGCTTATGCGGAGAATACCGAGGGCATCCAGGCCATGCGTCAGCGCCTGCGAAAGCTGGCACCTGCCCCCCTGATCGCCTGCTGGGACAGCCTGACCGCGGCCGACTATCGCCCGGTGCTGGCACAGATGAACATTCCGACCTTGCTGATCTACGGCGGCGAGAGCAATTTCTACTCGACCGCCACCGCCGAGTACGTGGCCAGCCATCTGCCGAACGCGAAACTGCACATCTACGAGGGCGTGGACCATGCACCGCACCTGTGGAAGCGCGATGCGTTCATCGACGATCTGCTCGAGTTCGCGGGGATAAGCACACGCGTCTGAGTACGCGGCCGCGCCGAAGCACATCTGCCAGGGTCACGCAGAAAAGTGGCTGTTCCGCATATCGGCTATATTTCCCGATGCAGAAACCCGTCCTCAAGAGAACCATCATGTCCGAAGCACCTGCCGTCACCGAAGCCCAGATCGCCGAACTTGTGCAGGTTTTCTACGATCGGGCCCGGCTGGATGACGACCTCGGCCCGGTGTTCAACAACGCCGTCGGTGACTGGGATCACCACCTCGCGATCGTTACCGACTTCTGGTCCAACGCCCTGCTCGGCACCAAGCGCTACGCTGGCCATCCATTCCCGGTGCACATGCGCCTGCCGATCACGCGCGAGCACTTCGGCCAGTGGCTGGCGCTGTTCCGCGAAGCCGCCGAAGAGATCCTGCCCCCCGAAACCGCAAAGCTCGCCATCGGCCGCGCCGAATTCATGGCAAAGAGCTTTCGGGCGGGCCTGTTTCCCTTCGATCCGGTCGTCCCATCGTCAGCGACGCGATCAAAAGACACCCCGGCCTGAGCCGGGAAGGCGCGCGCAGCAACGCGTGCAAGCGATTTGCCGACGTTTGCAGAGCAGGACGAGCACCAAAGCCGGCGTGGAACTGGATAGAATTACAGTCATGACCCGTTCCCAGACTCCGCCCGCCACGCCTTCAGACTGGCTCGACCGCCTCAATCCCGCCCAGCGCGAAGCGGTGGAATTTGGCATCGGTCACGGCAGCGACGAGACTCCCGGCCCGCTGCTGGTCATTGCCGGCGCCGGCTCGGGCAAGACCAACACGCTGGCCCACCGCGTTGCGCGCCTGATCGTCGCCGGGGCCGACCCGGGACGCATTCTGCTGCTCACTTTCTCGCGCCGTGCGGCGGACGAAATGGGGCGACGGGTGCAACGCATTCTCGGCCAGGCTGCGGCAGACACGCCCTGGCTGGCGCAGGCCAGCCTGCAATGGTCGGGCACCTTCCACGGCATCGGCGCACGCCTGCTGCGCGAGTACGCGGGGCGCATCGGGCTGGACCCGGCATTCACCATCCACGACCGCGAAGACTCCGCCGATCTGATGAACCTCGCCCGTCACGAGGCGGGGCTCTCATCACGCAGCAAGCGCTTCCCGCAGAAAAACACCTGTCTCGCAATCTACTCGGCGGTGGTCAATACGCGTGCGCCGCTGAAGGACGTGCTGCAATCGACCTTTCCGTGGTGCGCAGAATGGGCGGACGACCTGAAAGCCCTGTTCCGCGCCTACGTCGCCGCCAAGCAGGCGCAGCAGGTGCTCGATTACGACGACCTGCTGCTGTACTGGGCGCACATGGTGGCCGATCCGGCGCTGGCAGCAGAGGTCGGCGGCCTGTTCCAGCATGTGCTGGTGGATGAATACCAGGACACCAACCACCTGCAGGCCGAGATCCTGCTGGGCATGAAGCCGGACGGGCGTGGCCTCACCGTGGTCGGTGACGATGCGCAGTCGATCTACGCCTTTCGCGGCGCCACGGTGCGCAACATCCTCGACTTTCCCGCCTGCTTCGAGCCGCCCGCCCATCGCGTGACGCTGGAACAGAACTACCGCTCCACCCGCCCCATCCTCGACGCGGCCAATGCGGTGATCGCACAGGCCAGCGAACGCTACAGCAAGGATCTGTGGTCCGAGCGCGACAGCAGCGCCCGGCCGCAACTGGTGTCGGTGCGCGACGATGCCGATCAGGCCGCTTACGTGGTCGAACGCGCGCTCGCCCGCCGTGAGGAAGGCATCCGGCTCAAGCAGCAGGCGGTGCTGTTCCGCGCCGCCAGCCACAGCGCCCGGCTGGAGATGGAGCTGACCCGGCGCAACATCCCCTTCGTGAAGTTCGGCGGGCTCAAGTTTCTCGAAGCCGCCCACGTCAAGGACGTGCTCGCGCTGCAGCGCTGGGCAGAGAACCTGCGCGACCGCGTTTCCGGATTCAGGGTCGTGCAGTTGCTGGCCGGCATCGGTCCCAAGACCGCCGGTCGCATCCTCGGCAACGTGTGTACCGCGCCCGAGGGCTGCGCCCTGCTCGCCGAGCAACCCGTGCCCGATGCGGCTCAACAGGCGTGGAACGAGTTCGCCGCGCTGGTCGAACACCTCGGCCGCGACGATGCGCCGTGGCCGACCAGCTTCGAGCTGGCCTGCCGCTGGTACGAAGCGCAGATGCCACGCCTGTACGACGATGCGGCCGTGCGTCAGGGCGACATCCAGCAGCTCGGCCGCATTGCCGCCACCTATCCCAGCCGGCAGCGCTTCCTGACCGAGCTCACACTCGACCCGCCCAGCGCCACCAGCGACGAGGCCGGCATGCCGCTGCTCGACGAGGACTACCTGATCCTGTCCACGCTGCACTCGGCCAAGGGTCAGGAATGGAACGCTGTCACCGTGCTCAACGTGGTGGATGGCTGCATTCCGTCCGACATCGCCACCCGCCACACCGCAGAGATCGAAGAAGAGCGCCGCCTGCTTTATGTCGGCATGACGCGCGCGAAGGACCACCTCGACCTCATCGTGCCGCAGCGTTTCTATGTCACCCAGCAGCAGGGCATGGGCGACCGTCATGTGTATGCCGGGCGCACCCGCTTCATTCCCAACCGCCTGCTGCCGCACTTCGAGCAGCACACGTGGCCGGAACCGCCCCCGGAACTGCGCGGCACGCCCGCATCGCGTCAGGCCGCGCTCGATCTGGCCGCGAAAATGCGCGGCATGTGGGACTGAAACCACCCGCCCTCCCGATACTCGCCTTGAAAGTCCGCCAGCGCCGACTACGCTGGATGGATGGAGAAAAGCCGGCCCGGCATCGGCGACACCCGCAGGCTCGTGCGCGGGACTGAAGATCCGCAAAGGCCCCTTCTCCAACATGCATCTGCCACACAAGGCGAGGTCCGGACCTGCCGGGCAGTTGCATCCAGACCGGGTCAAACCCGGCGTCGAGCAAGGAGCGGGCAATGAGAGAGACAAAGGAACACGGCGCTTCAGCCGAGGTGATGGAGCGTCTTCACGCCATGACGCGTGGCCGCAAGATCGTGCTTGCGGTGTTTGTCATCTGGGCGGCACAAGCCATCCCGAAATGGACCGCTGCAATCCTGGCTGATGGCGAGGCATCGGCAACGATCATGAGCTATTTCATCAAGCCACTGGGCTGAACCAGCCGCCCCACGGGGCGTATGGAAGAACGTCCGGACCGCGGCAGTCAATCGGCTGCGAGCGCGGCGCCCCCGCCTGCAGGCGACACGCCGTAAACACAGCCGCGTCCGGCGCGCTTGGCCTCGTACATGCAACCATCGGCTTCGCGGATCAGGGCTTCGAGCACCTCATGCTGCCTGCGCTCGACAACCCCGAGGCTGGCCGACAGACAGGCGGCACCGGCGTGATCCGCAACCGGCATGGCGCGGATATCCGACAGCAGGCGGACGGCCATGGCGCGGGCCTGCTCCGCACTGGTTTCCGGCAACAGCAGGATGAACTCCTCGCCCCCCCACCGCGCGGAGATGTCTCCGCGCCGGCAGTTGCGGTTCAGGGCGCCGGCAACCGCCATCAGCGCCCGATCCCCGGTTTCATGCCCATAGGTATCGTTGATCGCCTTGAAATGATCGAGATCGATCAGAATGATCGACAGCGGGCGCCCCTTGCGCACCGCGGTACTCCACACCCCGTCGGCCTGACCGAGAAAGGCGCGCCGGTTCAGCAAGCCGGTCAGCGGATCGATGCGTGACAGATGCTCGGCCTCGGTGCGTGCAGCCTGAACCAGGCGCATGCGGTAAGCCAGGGCGAGCGCCAGCAGGCTGCCCTCGAGCGCCATGCCCAGTTCCGCGGCATGAAAAAAGGCTTCGGAGTACGGCAAGCCGGCCCACACACTCGTCGCGGTCACCGCAGCCCCCGCCATCGCCACCACCGCACCGGCCAGAAAGTAACAGGCAGGCCGCCGCCCATGGCGCAGGCTCAGCACGCCGAGCCCGACCATCAGCACCGAGAACACGAGCACGAAGACAAACGCCACCACCGCTGCCGCGGTCTGCAACTGCATGGCGACAGTCAGCGCAATGCTCCCGAGTCCGGCCCGCATGAGGAGGCGCACAGCCTGCTCGGCTCGCGGATGCAACCGTCCGAGCTCGAGAAAGCTGGAAGCAAAGCGCAGCCCCGCACAGCCAAACAGCACCATCAGCACCAGCGTGAAGTACTGCTGGAAAGTGACGCTTTCCGGCCACAGCCATTCATAGCCGCGCCCCGAGTAGGAGATATTGAGCAGGATGAAGGTGGAGAGATAGAGCGCGTAGTTCAGGTGACTGCTGTCCCGCAGTCCGGCGTAGAGCATCGCGTTGTAGGCAATCAGTGCCAGCAGAAAGCCATACAGCACGCCGTAACCGTAGTCCTGGGCACGCATTGCCGCGCTTGCAGTATCCGGGCTCAGCAGGCGCACCGGTAACACCAGCGGATCGGCGGTCTCTGCGCGCATCAGGATCTCGGTGATCCCGGGCTCGAAGTCGTGATCGAAGGCGTAGCCCAGGCTTCCCAGCGGATGACGGCGGCTCGCGTCGCCATCGCCCGCAACCCACTGCGAGACCGGCACCCCGCCGCGCACGATGAAGACGTCGAGACGCTCGATCCAGGACACCCCCGCAAGCAGTCGCCGGGACACGGCACGGTCACCGCGATTGTCGACGGTCAGGTGGAACCAAGCCGGCTGCGAGCCGATACCAAATTTGGGAACCGCCACCCCTGCGCCCTTGAACGCGCCCTGGCGCTGCAGTGCCAGCGCCTCCTCCGCGGAGAACGCACTGCCATGTTCGAGCATCACTGTGCCCGCGCGCCCGAGCATCCCGGACGACAGACCGTCCAGCACGATGCCCTGCGCATGGACAGACGACACGCTCACCAACGCAAACCACAGGAGGCCGGACGCCAGCGCCGGCCGCATCGCCGCGACGCATGCGCGACGCAGGCAGAACAGCACAAAGATGGCAGTGCGGCCCGGCGTCAGCATGGCTCTGATCGGGATTTCTGGCCCCCGGGGGCCGGACCGTTCGTGAATCGTTTCAGGAATGTGCGCATCAATGCCCAGCTGCCTCATGACTGCGGTGTGCCGCACGACACAAGCCGCAAATCATATTTCATAAACCCACGCAAATGCAGTGGATTTAAGTTTTAGCGAGACCGAATGCATCAGTTTGTGCACAAATACAACGCCCAGCAGAATGACGCTGGGGACGGGCAGACCCGCGCCCGCGGGGATCGCGCATTGCAGGGCGGAAACAGGCGACGCCGGTCAAGGCTGCAGCGAGCGAAGCTCAGCTGCGGGTCACACCATCAGTGGAGAAATCCGGCGCAGGGCCACGACGGATCCTCCTCGGGTCACTTCTTCTTGAAGTCGTTGTGGCAGGACTTGCAGCTGTCGTACACCTTTTCGTACGCGGGCCCGACCTGCTCGAGCTCACGCGTCTGCGCCGCTGCAAGCAACGCGTCGGTCACCGCGAAGAAGGCCTCGCGCTCGCGCTCGAATTCATCTGCACGCTCCCACACCGCGGCCGTGGCCTTGGTCGGCGGATAGAGCGTATCGGCGGTGAAGTACGCCCACGGTGCATCCCGGCGCGCCACCAGTTCGGCGGACAGTTCGGCGAATCTTCCGGCGTCGTACTGTTTGTCGCGAAGCATGACGCCCATCGGCTCGAAGGCGCGGAGCATCGCCTTGAACGCGTCCTGGCGATGCTTCACCGGTTGCCCCGGCCCGGTATCCTCCACAGTCTGATTACAGGCAGTCAGGGCAAGCAGGACAAGAATGGAAGACAGGATCAATCGCGACATGCAGGGCATCCGGTGAGGAGTGGGTCGGGTAACAGGCAGCCCGATGGAGGGGCGCATTATAGGTGCTTCCACGGCGCCGGAAGTTCCCCTGCACCCGACTGGGGCGTTCAGACCGGCTTCTTCGGGATCACACCACCATCGGCGAGCAGCTGGCTCAGCGCGGCCTCGGGCACCGGCCGCGACAACAGGTAGCCCTGGAATTCGTCACACCCCTGAAAGCGCAGGAAGTCGAACTGGGCCTGGGTTTCCACGCCTTCGGCAACCACCGTCTTGCGCAGGCTCTGCCCGAGTGAGATCGCGGCACGGGCAATCATGGCCACTTCCTCTTCATGCTCAAGGTCGGTCACCAGCGAGCGATCGAGCTTGATGATGTCGAGCGGAAAGCGCCGCAGGTAGCTCAGTGACGAGTAGCCGGTGCCAAAGTCATCCATCGCCAGGCTGACGCCGAGCGACTTGAATTCGCGCAGGATACTGACCGCCCTGTCGCTATCGCCGAGAAAGACGGTTTCGGTCACCTCAAGCTCGACCTGAGATGGCGACAGACCGACTTCGCCCAGCAAGCAAGCGACATGCGCGACGACATCACCGCTCAGGAAGAGCCGCGGCGACAGGTTCACCGCCACGCGCAGGGGATGCTCGCGGCCGAGGTTCCAGCGCCGCGCGGCTGCAAAGGCCTGGCGCAGGATGGTCGTGGTCAGCGGGACGATGAGACCCGTCTCCTCGGCGACGGGAATGAAGCGGTCAGGACCGATGGACCCGAGCTGGGGGTCATTCCAGCGCGCCAGCGCTTCAACGCCAACGATGCGGCGCAGGTGGTTCACCTTCGGCTGGTAATGCACTTCGAAACAGCCCCGCTCGAGCGCGGCACGCATTGCCGCTTCAAGATTGAGCCGTTCTTCGGCGACCCGGTTGAGCTCCCGGGTGAAGAACTGGAAGTTGTTTCGCCCCCGATCCTTGGCCGCATACATTGCGACATCGGCGTGCTTGAGCAGGCTCTGCGCATCACGCCCGTCGTCGGGATAAAGCGCCACGCCGAGGCTCGCACCAACCTGGAATTCGCGCCCGGACAGCGCCACCGGGCGGCCGATCTCGGCCAGCACCCGGTCGAGTAGGGAGATGACGCTGCTGAGCTCGTCGTGATCGTTCAGCACCAGCACGAACTCGTCACCGCCCAGCCTCGCCACGGTATCCGAACTGCGCAGACAGCTTGAGAAACGTCCGGCGATCGCGGTGAGCAGATCGTCGCCAGCCTTGTGGCCCAGGCTATCGTTGATGAACTTGAAGTTGTCGAGGTCGATGAACACGACCGCCAGGCGGCAGCCAAGGCGCTCGGCGCGGGCAATGCCCTGATTGAGCCGGTCGCCCAGCAGCACCCGGTTGGGCAGACCCGTCAGCATGTCGTGATTTGCCTGACGCTCGAGCTGCGCCTGGTAATGCTTGCGCTCCGAGATGTCCTGCACCGTACCTTCGTAGCAGAGCAGCTCACCCTGCGGACCGCGCACGCTGTGCGCATTCTCCGACACCCAGATGCGCGAACCGTCATGGCGAAAGACTTCGGACTCGAAGTTGAGCACCTCGCCATGAGCCTGCATCAGGCGGTGAAATTCATCGCGCCGCTTCGGGTCGACATACAGGCGCCGCCCGATATCCGACAGGTTCTCGATCAGGGACTGGGGCGACGGGTAACCGTACAGCCGGGCCAGGGCCGGATTGGCCGCGAGGTAGCGCCCATCCTCCGTGGTCTGGAATATGCCCTCCGAAGCGTGCTCGAAGATGTTCCGGTAGCGGCTTTCGGCCTGCTCAAGCGCGCCGAGCGTTGCACGCCGCTCGGTGACATCCTCGATGAAGCCTTCGATGACGCACTCGCCATGCTCGTCGGCAACGGCCACACCGCGCTCGACCACCCACCGCAGTTCGCCACAGCGCTTGACGATGCGGTACTCCACGGCAAAGCGTCGCCCCCGGTCGGCCGCCTCGCGGATCGCCGCACGCACCCGGGGCCGGTCTTCGGCAAAGGTCAGTTGTTCCCACGAGATGCAGGTCTGATCGATCAGTTCCAACGCCGTGTATCCGGTCAGGCCTGCGCAGCCCTGACTGACGAAGATCATCGTCCAGTGTTCGTCGTCCACACAGCGGTAAGCCATGCCCTCGAGGTTGTTCATCAGGGTATCGAGGATGCGCGAACCGTCCAGCATCCTGCTCATGGTCACGTTCATGTTCATGTGCATGGACTCATTGCTGCGGTGGAAAGTTTTGGGAAGCACGGTGACTGTCGATGGGAACGGAGTAGTGCTCCCAAGCAAGGGGCAGGCCTGCCAGCAGCGCGCAGCCATCGTGCTGCACAAGCAGTGACACGCACCGCATCAGTGCGCTTCGTTCATATGCCGCCCCAGTCGTGTGCATCACGCACGGCACCGGCTTGCGCCCGGGGCGGTGGCCCCGTATCTTGTAAAAGAACGAGATGTGGTGTGCGCGCCGTGACGCGACAGGCACCTGAAAAAGGGAGAGTTATAGATGGCGCTCAAAAACAAGGTGCAGCTCATTGCCTATCCGAACCGGATCGGCACCCACCTGAACGATCTTGCCGATTTCATCGAACAGCACCTCGGCAAGGCGATCGGCGGACTGCACCTGCTGCCCCCCTTTCCGTCGAATGCCGACGGCGGCTTCTCGCCCCTGACGCACAAGGAGATCGATCCGGTCTTCGGCGACTGGGCAGACGTTGAGCGCATCGCCAGCCGTTACGACGTCTGTCTCGACCTGATTCTGAACCACATCTCGGATCAGTCGCTCGAGTTTCAGGACTTCAAGAAGAAGGGCAAGGCCTCCGAATACGCGTCCCTGTTCGTCGATGTCGACGCGCTGGGCGAAATCGGCCCTGACGATCTCGCCAAGATCCACATTCGCAAGGAGAAGGAGCCCTTCCGCGACGTCACCTTCGCGGACGGCACGCATGGCCGCGTCTGGTGCACCTTCAGCGAGAGCCAGATCGACCTCGACTACAACGCCGAGAAAACCTACGCGATGATGACCGACACCATCACCTTCCTCGGTGAACGTGGGGTCAAGCTGCTGCGACTGGACGCCTTCGGCTACACCACCAAGAAGATCGGCACCAGCTGCTTCCTGGTCGAACCCGATGTGTGGCGCATTCTGGAATGGTTCCGCAAGACCGCCGCCGAACGTGGCATCGAGATCATGCCCGAAGTCCACGACCACCCGAGCTATCAGTACGCGATTGCCCGCCGTGGCATGTGGGCCTACGCCTTCGCCCTGCCGCCCCTGCTGCTGCACGCGCTGATGGACCTCAACAGCAGCTATCTCAAGTCCTGGCTGCGGATGTGCCCGCACAATCAGGTCACCGTGCTCGACACCCACGACGGCATCTGCATTCCCGACGTCGAGGACATCCTGCCGCGCTACCACGTCGAAGCGGTCATCAAGAACGTCTCCGATCGCAGCGCCGACCCCATCCTGCGCCGCTCGGCGGCCAATGCGCACAGCGTCGGCGCCATCTACCAGCTCACCTGCACCTTCTTCGAAGCCCTGCAGTGCAATGACGACGCCTATATTGCGGCGCGCGCGATCCAGATGTTCGCGCCCGGCATCCCGCAGCTCTATTACGTCGGCCTGCTGGCCGGTCGCAACGACTTCGAGCTGATGGAGAAAACCGGTGAGGCGCGCGACATCAACCGCCACTACTACACCGTGGACGAAGCGGTCGCAGCCCTCGGCAGCGAAGTCGCCCAGCGCCAGTACAAGCTGATGGAACTGCGCTCGACGCACCCGGCCTTCGACGGCGAATTCGAGCTGCATTACTCGAACGACTCCAGCGTGTCGATGGGCTGGCGCAACGGCCCGCACAGTGCGCTGGTGTTCGTCGACCTGAACTTCCGCACCGCCACGGTGACCTGCACGGACTCGGACACCGGCCACGAGATCAGCTACCGGGTCTGAAGCCGCACGCCGATGTCGATTTTCGAGATCCTCGCCGAACAACGCATCGCAGACGCCATCCGTCGCGGCGAGCTGGACAACCTGCCCGGCGCGGGGCGTCCGCTCGTGTTCGACGACGAACTCTTCTTGTCCGGTGAACAGCGCATGATCAACCGGGTGCTCAAGAACGCCGGATTCACCCCGCCCGAGGTACGACTGCGCAAGGAACTGGCCGACCTGCGGGAGGCCCTCGCACGGAACCCCGATGACGAGCAGCGGACGCTGCTTCAGCGCGAACTCAACATGGTGCTGCTCAGACTGGGCGCACTGCGCCGCCACTGACACCCTCGCCCGGCGACACGCGCAGCGGGTGCGTTTCCGCACGGTGTGCCACGCAAAATTTTTTATCCGAACGTGCAAACTGATCACGGCAAATCCGGGCCTTTGCGATACTCTCAGCGGTATACGAAACAAGAGTGTATGCGGCGAAGGCGCGATGATCATGAGGGCTGCAGACAAGAGCGCTAACCGGCTGCAGTTGCAGCCACATCCCCCCGCTTCCGCGGCCTGCGGCCTGCCACATCGCGGGGATCCGCTGCGACCGGAATGACACAGATGCAAGCGGACGCAGCCTCCACATCGCCTCCACCCGCCGTACGCCGCGACGCAGCGTGGCAGTTCGCACGCATGGCCCGGGACTACTGGAACTGCGAGCGCAAATGGACCGTCCGCGGCGCGGTGCTGTCGCTGTTCGTGCTCACCGCGGCCCAGGTCGGCCTGGTCATCTGGGTCAGCTACTGGCATCGCGAGCTCTTCGACGCGCTTGAGGATCGCTCGCTCAGCGAGTTTCTGCGCCTGATCCTGACCTTCCTGCTGATCTTTGCCCTCACCATGGGGGTCACCGCGCTGCACATGCACGTCAAGCGCTGGGTCCAGCTCGACTGGCGACGATGGATGACAAGCCTGCTGCTCGACGAATGGCTGTCGCACGCCAACCATTACCGCCTGCAGTTCTCCAGCGGCGAGCACGACAATCCGGACGGGCGTATCGCCGAGGACATCCGCATCGCCACCGAGGCTGCAGTCGGGCTGGCGCATTCGCTGCTGTACTCGATTCTCATCCTCGGCAGCTTCATCGACATCCTGCTCAGCGTATCGGGAAGCGCGAACCTGCCCGGCACCGAGTACTCCGTACCGGGTTACATGGTGCTGATGGCTTTCGTCTATGCCGGTGTTGGCACGATTTTCGGCTTGCTGCTGGGGCGACCGCTGATCCGCACCACCAACCGTTTGCAGTCAGTTGAAGCCAGCCTGCGCTTCGGCCTGGCGCGCGCCCGCGAACACTCCGAAGCCATTGCCCTGATGCATGGCGAGCCATTGGAGCGGCGCAGTGCCGATCGCCTGTTCAAGGACGTCGGTCGCGGCTGGGACCGCCAGACCTTTGCCTATCTGGGCATCATCTCGTTTTCGACCGGCTACGGCACGCTGCTGCCGGTGTTTCCGATCCTGATCGCCGCGCCGCAGTACATCGCCGGTGCAATGAGCCTCGGCTTGCTGATGCAGGCCGCACAGGCCTTCCAGCGCCTGACCTCGGCGCTTTCGTGGCCGATCGACAACCTCGGCGAGCTGGCACGCTGCCGCGCCTCCATCGACCGTATCGTCAGCCTGCATGAGGAAATGCTGGAGCTCGAAGCGCAGGATCGGCAGAAAGTGACCGGCAAGGAAAAGATCGAGCTGCAGCAATCGGTCCACGCCGAACTCGACATCCGCCACCTGCAACTGGCCTCGCCTTCGGGGCAGGTGCTGCTGGACGATTTCAACCTGCACGTACGACACGGCGAACGCATCCTGATCACCGGCGACCCTGCGGTCACCATCAGCCTGTTCAAGGCCGTGGCCGGACTGTGGCCCTGGGGCAGCGGCGTCATCAGCCTGCCTGCGGGACACAACATGATGTTCATTCCGCAGCGCCCCTTCCTGCCCGAAGGCAGCCTGCGCGCGGTGCTCAGCTACCCGCATGACGCCAGCCACTACACCGCTCCCTGTCTGCACCGTGCCCTGGAGTGCGCCGGCATTGCCTGGCTTGCGCCCCGGCTGGACGATCATGACGACTGGGGACGGGCACTGCCACTGCGGGCACAGCAGCGCCTCGGCATCGCACGGCTGTTCCTGCAGCAGCCGGGCTGGGTCTTCATCGAGGAAGCGACCGACGCCTTCGATGCCAAGGACGAAATCGACACCCTGGAACTGCTGCACCATGAGCTGCCCAGTGCGACCCTGCTCAACATCAGCCTGCACAACGGCCTCGATCACTTCTACGACCGCAAGCTGGTGCTCAATCGCCTGCGCGGCGGACGCGTGCGTCCGCCACAGGCGGCTGCGACCGAACCCAAGACCGGCGCGGCAGGCACCACCGCGCCGGCGACGAAGCTCTTACCGGAAACTTGACGGCAGCCAGCCGCGCTCGACCGACTCGCGCAAGCACCAGGCGGGCGTGGTTTCGGTCTTGTAGCTCCAGAAGAACCAGCCGAACAGCTTCTCGAAGGCCAGCAACTGTGCCGAGGCATAACCACGGCTGGCCACATCCTGCTGGAACGCGTCCATGTGCTCGAGCGCGTGGTTGTATGGCCCTTCGGCCCACAGCGACACCACCCGCAGATCCAGCCCCAGGCTCCACTCTCCGCACACCGCGGGCAAGCCCATCGCGGCGTTGATCGAATCGGCCTCGTCGCGCCACTCGACGGCAGCCTTGGTCATGTGGCCGTAGATGTCGGTATCGATGTCGCGGCGGTCGAAGCACTGGTAGCGGTGGTAATCGAAGATCACGTTCTGCCACTGCGGCGCCTGCATGAAGCCAAGGAACTCGCGGTAGGAGCGGAAGCCGTCATGAAACACCACCGCCACGCGCTCTGCCGGACAGTGTTTGCGGATGCGGTCGTAGGCCGCAAGGTAGTAGGCCTTCAGGTACTCGGTCGGCACGTCCCAGCGCGGCTCGTTGAGCACCTCGATCGCATGCAGCGCGGGGTGCGCGCGGTAGCGCTCGGCCAGGCGCTCGAGCACCAGCAGGGAATGCTCAAGGTACTCCGGTTTGGTATGCCACTCGACCACCCCCATGATGCCGCCGTTGTCAAAGCCGTTCTGGCACCCTGGCGCGGCATGGAGATCGAGCATGACCCGCAGGCCGAGCTTCTGCGCCCAGTCCATCGCCCGGTCGAGCACATCGATGCCGCCGGTGACGAAGGGGTGGCGGTTCTCGCCATAGCTGGGGTGGTAGGGATAATCGGGGCCGAAGATCCAGTGCCCGACCGGAATCCGCACCGCATTGAGACCGCGCTCGGCAATCCAGGCGAAGTCCTCGTAGGTCACGAAGCTTTCCCAGTGCTTGCGCAGCCTGTCGCTCGCTCCCGAACCCATCTCCGCACACCAGGTGGTTTCATCGGTCGCCGCCAGCCCCTCGAACACGCTGGGCACCATCCACTTTTCCAGCAACAGCCAGCTACCGAGGTTGACGCCACGCAGTTTCATGCCTGTCGCATCCATCGCACACCTCCCGCAAAAGGGTCATCTTCACGCGCCCTGAACAAGGAACGCACATGCGCTGCCATGCCGACAAGATTACGCCTGGGCGCGCGCCTTGGGGCGATTACCCGCGTCATCCGGCGCGAAAATCCTCGCGCAGAATCCACTCGCCGGCGGCATGCACGAAGCCTACAATCGACGACGCAGCAGGATCGCAGAATGGCACCCGGGAGCCGCGAGAAATGAAGAACAAATGGTGGCGCGAAGCGGTTGTGTATCAGCTCTACCCGCGCAGCTTCATGGACACCAACGGCGACGGCATCGGCGATCTGCCCGGCGTGCTCGCCCGCCTCGACTATCTGCAATGGCTCGGCATCGCCGTGATCTGGCTGTGCCCGATTTTCCGCTCGCCGAACGACGACAACGGCTACGACATCTCGGACTATCAGGCCATCATGGACGAGTTCGGCACCATGGCCGACTTCGACCGCCTGATGGCCGAGACCCGGCGCCGCGGCATGCGCATCATTCTCGACCTGGTGGTCAATCACACCAGCGACGAGCACCCGTGGTTCATCGAGTCGCGCAGCTCGCGCGACAACCCGAAGCGCGACTGGTACGTGTGGCGCGACGGCAAGGACGGCCACCCGCCCAACAACTGGGAGAGCATCTTCCGCGGGCCGGCCTGGCAGTACGACGCCGCCACCGGCCAGTACTTCCTGCACCTGTTCACCGCGCGCCAGCCCGATCTCAACTGGGAGAACCCGGACGTGCGCGGCGCCATCTGCGACATGGTGCGGTGGTGGATGGACAAGGGCGTGGACGGTTTCCGCATCGACGCCATCACCCACATGAAGAAGGCGCCCGGCCTGCCCGATGTGCCCGGTGCGCCACCTCACAGACCTGCGCCGGCCTATGACTTCCACATGAACGTCGACGGCGTGCTCGACTACGTCGACCAGATGGCCCGCGACGCCTTCGACCACGGCGACATCATGACGGTGGGCGAAGCCAACGGCATCAGCGCGCATCAGGCCGAAATCTGGGTGGGTGACACCCGCGGGCGGCTGTCGATGATCCTGCAATTCGAACACTGGCACCTGTGGTCGGGCAACCCGCGCGCCGGGCTCGATGTGCGCCGGCTGAAGACCATCCTGAGCCGCTGGCAGCGCGAGCTCGACGGCCGCGGCTGGAACGCGCTCTACCTCGAGAACCACGACCTGCCCCGCGTCGTATCGCGCTGGGGCGACCCGCGCCATCACCGCCACGCCAGCGCCACCGCACTCGCCGCGATGTACTTCCTGATGCAGGGCACGCCCTTCATCTACCAGGGGCAGGAGCTCGGCATGGCCAACACCGTATTCCACAGCCTGGCCGACTTCGACGACGTGTTCGCCCGCCACCGCATCGCCGAGATGCGCGCCAGCGGCATGAACGAAGCCGCCATCTTCGACGAGATGGCGCTCACCGCACGCGACAATTCACGCACGCCAATGCCTTGGGACGACAGCCACAACGCGGGCTTCAGCACCGGCAGGCCATGGCTGCCGCTTAACCCCGACTACCCTGAGGTCAACGTCGCGCAGCAGCAGCGCGATCCGCACTCGGTGCTGAACTTCTACCGCAGCATGATCGCCCTGCGCGCCGCCGAGCCGGCGCTGGTGCATGGCCGCTACACGCTGCTGCTCAGGGACAACCCGCAGATCTACGCCTACACCCGCGTGCTTGGTGACGACGGCTTCGTGGTGATCTGCAACCTCAGCGCGCGGCCGGCACGCTACCGCCATGCCGGCTTCACCCTTCGCCATGCCGATTGCGTACTGACCAACACAAAATTCACATCGCATGACGATTTAATGTCTTTTGAATTGAGTGAATATGAAGTACGCGTGTATCGGATTTCCCCGCACGGGTCCGATAACCTAAACTAGCGGGCTCACTGTCACTGGAACACGATCATGTCCGCCATACCCGCCTGCCCCCAATGCACCCTGGAGAACACCTATCCGGACGGCGAAAACTACGTGTGCGCGGACTGCGGCTACGAATGGCCGATGGCCGAAGTGGCCGGCGCCGACGAAGATGACGAGGCTGCTGTAAAGGATGCCAATGGCAACGTCCTCGCCAACGGCGACTCGGTGGTGCTGATCAAGGACCTGAAAGTCAAAGGCTCGTCGACCACACTGAAGGTCGGCACCAAGGTCAAGAGCATCCGCCTCGTCGGCGGCGATCACGAGGTCGATTGCAAGATGGACGCCGGCAACTTCATGCTCAAGGCCTGCTACCTGCGCAAGGTCTGAGCCCGGGCGCATGCCCTCCGGGGCGGCAGGCAGAGCGCGCATTGTTCGATTACGAATGGATGGATAACGCCATGAAAAGACTGCTTCTGCTTGCTGCCCTGCTCACACCCCCCGCCCTCGCACAGGACACGCGCTTTCTGGCGCCGCTGCCGCCCGCAGCACAGGAGACCCTGCGCAAGGAAATGCTCGACAACCTCATCGCCCTCAACGAGATCATCACCCTGATGGCATCCAACAAGGTGCGCGAAGCCGGCGAAGTGGCCGAACTGCGCCTTGGGCAGACCGCCATGGGCAAGAACGCCGCCCTGCCCTACGACGCCCGCCCCGGACCGCAGATGCCGATCGAGATGCACGGCCTCGGCCGCGACGGACATGCCGCCGCCAGCGCGTTTGCCCGCGCAGCCGCCACCGGCGATGCCACCAAGGCCATGGCCGCCCTGCCCAGGCTGACGGGCTCCTGCGTGGCCTGCCACGCCCTCTATCGCACGCGCTGAACGTTCCGCGAACCGCCCCTCGAACCGCCGGGCGTCTGCCATACCTGGTGTGCCGGGGCCGGCCGCAAGCGCAGCCGGCATCTTCGGACGGCCTTCACCGACTTCGCCAGTTCCCGCGTCTGCTGCAGGAAAAATGCAGCGTCGTCTTCGTCACGGGTCGCGCCGCTCCGCGCGTGACACACCACTTTTCCCTCGCAGTGCAGCATGCTTCGTTTCAGTGCGCACCCGCGCCGTGCAGGCTCCATTAACCCCATTTTCTCTTATCACTCAATACCTTGCAGCGCACAATGCTGGTGCCCTAAGTACGACGAACGCACCACATTGGAAACAATAATTTCAATCTTGCGATTCTGAAATTTGTGTTTTAGAGTGAATTCAACACGTCGCCCCGACGACAGCGAAACACTCTTCACATTATTCAGGAGTCATGCATGAGCTTGACCGCGTTGGCGCAAAGGATGGAAGGCATCGGTCGCCGCTTGAACCGGGTGGTCGAATGGCTGTGCGCCGGCCTGATCGCGGTCATGGTACTGGTGGTGTGGCTCGGTGTCGGCGGGCGCTACTTCACCCAGGACGGCATCAGCTGGACCGAAGAGCTTTCGCGCTACCTGATGATCTGGGCGGCCTTGCTGGCTGTCTCATGCGGCGCATGGTGGCGCGAGCATGTCGGCCTCGACCTCATCCCCTCCCGCCTTCCCGAGACCGCACGCCGCTTTCTGAAGCTGGCCACCGATGGCCTGACCGTCGGCTTCTTCGTCTTCATGTTCATCTACGGCATCGACATGACGCTCGAGGGGCGCACCCAGTTCTCCACCCTGTTTGGCATGACGATGGAGATCCCCTTCGCCGCCGTGCCGGTGTCCTCGGCGCTGGCCGCCTTCCAGTTCGGGGTGCGACTGCTCACCGACTTCGTCAACCTGCCGCGCGCCGAAACGGCCGCTGTTCCCTACTGAGCCCGCCACCATGTGGATTGTTGCAGTCGCCTTCTTTGGTCTCATGTTGCTGGGCATGCCGATCGGCGTCGTCATCGGCATCTCTGGCGCGATCGGGCTGGTTCAGCTGGGCGACGTGTCCTTCCTCGCCATGGCGCCCAAGCGCTACTTCGAAGGCCTGGACATGTTCACCTTCATGGCCATGCCCTTCTTCATCCTCGCCGGCGAGTTGATGAACGCCTCCGGCATCACCCAGCGCCTGATTGCCTTTGCGCTGTCGCTGGTCGGCTATCTGCGCGGCGGCCTCGCCCACGCCAACATGGTGGCCTCGGTGCTGTTCGCCGGCATGACCGGTGCCGCCGTGTCGGATGCAGCAGCGATGGGCAACACCCTGGTGCCGGCCATGGTGAAACAGGGCTACAGCAAGCCCTTCGCCTGTGCGGTGACCGCAGCGGGCTCGATCATCGGCCCCACCATTCCGCCATCCAACCTGATGGTGATCTACGGCTCCATCATGGGCGTGTCGATTGCCGGCCTGTTCGCTGCCGGCATCGTGCCCGGCCTGCTGATCTGCGCCATCTGCATGGCGGTGATCGCCGCACTCGGCAAGAAGCTCGGCCTGCCCAAGGGCGAGAACCGCCCCAGCCTGATGTCCATTCTGGTCAGCTTCAAGGACAGCCTGATCGGGCTCACCATGCCGGCGATCATCCTTGGCGGCATCCTGTTCGGCATCGTCACCCCCACCGAGGCGGCCTCGATCGCAGTGGGCTATGCGATGTTCGTCGGTTTCGTGATCTACCGCAGCCTCACGCTGCGCCAGGTCGGCATCATGCTGATCCGCACCGCGCGGATCACCGGCAGCGTGTTCCTGATCATTGCCGCCGCCTCCATCCTGTCGTGGTGGCTGACCTTCCACCAGATCCCGCAGATGATCGCGCAGGCCATGCTGTCAGTGGCGTCGAGCAAGGAAGGCGTGCTCGGCCTCATCCTGTTGCTGCTGCTTTTCGTCGGCATGTTCCTCGACATCACCGCCGCGCTGATCATCCTCGCCCCGGTGCTCGGCCCGCTCACCGCGGCCATCGGCATCGACCCGGTTCATGCCGGAATCATGATCATCCTCGCGCTCAACATCTCGCTGATGACCCCGCCGGTCGGCGCCTGCCTGTTCGTGCTGTGCTCGGTCACCGGTGAGCGGATGGAACGTATCGCCCGCGCCCTCATGCCATTCCTGCTTGCCGAGGTCGCGATCCTGTTCCTGATCACCTACTGGTCAGATCTCACCCTGTTTGTCCCCCGCCTGTTCGGTTACGTCCAACCTTAAGGAGTTGCATCCATGAAGCTCAAGACCCTGCTTACCGCCGTCGCCACCACCATGGTCTTTGCCGTTGCTCCGGCGCACGCTGAAAAAGTGCTGAAACTGCACCACCTCAACGTCGATGATCCGTTCGAGAGCACCACCGGTGCACTTGTCACCGTGTTCAAGAACCTGGTTGAAGCCGGCACGGGTGGCTCGGTGAAGGTGCAGACCTTCCCCAGCGGCCAGCTCGGCAAGGACAACGAGGTGCTGTCTCAGGTCAAGGCCGGGCTGGTGCAGTCGGGCGTGTTCTCGGTGGGTGGCTTTGCCAGCACCTACCCGATGATCGGCGTGCTCGACATGCCCTTCGTCTTCCCCGACATCTCCACCACCTACACCGTGTTCGACGGCCCCTTCGGCAAGAAGCTGGGCGACGACATCGAGAAGAAGACCGGCATGGAAGTGCTCGGCTTCGGTGACTCGGGCGGCTTCTTTGCCATCACCAACTCCAAGAAAGCGATCAAGACCCCGGACGACATGAAGGGCCTGAAGATCCGCACCCAGACGCTGGAATCGCACAAGCGCGTGATCAGCAGCCTCGGCGGTCAGCCGGCGGCCATCGCATGGGCCGAGGTCTACACCGCACTGCAGACCGGCGTTGCCGACGGCCAGATGAACCCGATCCCCATCGTGGCCATGGCCAAGTTCAACGAAGTGCAGAAGCACATCACCCTGACCGACCACCTGTTCGCACCGTATGTGTGGGTGATCAACCGCAAGTTCTTCGACAGCCTGACGCCTGAAGAGCAGGTGGTGGTGAAGAACGCCGCCAAGAGCGCCATCGTTGCCAACCGTGGCATCAGCCGCATCATCGAAGCTTCGTCCAAGGGTCTGCCGGAACTGGCCAAGACCATGACCGTGACCACGCTGACCGCCAAGGAGAAGGCCGCTTTCCGTGACGCTGCTCAGCCGGCCGTGAAGGCCTACATCGTCGATACCTTCGGCAAGGAAGGCGAAGAGATGCTGGGCGCCCTGCAACAGGCTGTCGAGGCCGCCTCCAAGTGAGCATGTCCATGTCCACGCTAGACCTTCCCGGTCAGCTGGCCGTCCTGCCGCTGGCGCATTGCGCCGGCGTGGCAGGGCCGGCAGCAGGCCCCTACCCGGATCGGCTCAAGCCCATCCTCAGCCTGGCCGCACACGCCGAAGCCATGACCGAGATCAGCGAGTGGCCCGGCTACGCGCCGACGCCGCTGGTGAACCTTGCCGGCATGGCCCGCGCCGCCGGCGTGGATGCCATCCACTACAAGCACGAGTCCAGCCGTTTCGGCCTCGGCAGCTTCAAGGCCCTGGGCGGCGCCTACGCCGTGCTGCGCCTGCTGAAAAAGGAGATCCTGCGCCGTACCGGGCAGGACGCCAGCAGCCGCGACCTGATCGACGACAAATTTGCCGACATCGTTTCCGGCATAACCGTCACCTGCGCCACCGACGGCAACCACGGCCGCTCGGTGGCCTGGGGGGCACAGACCTTCGGCTGCAAGTGCGTGATCTACATTCACGCCACCGTGTCCGAAGCTCGCCGCGAAGCGATCGCCCGCTATGGCGCCGAGGTAATCCGCACCACCGGCAACTACGACGACGCCGTGCGCACCGCTGACGTCGACGCCAAGGCGCACGGACGCTTCATCGTCTCCGACACCTCCTACCCCGGCTATACCGATGTGCCGCGCGACGTCATGCAGGGCTATTCGGTCATGGTGGAAGAAGCGCTGCGCCAGTGGCCGGAAGACCAGCCCCCCACCCACGTCCTCATCCAAGGCGGCGTTGGCGGACTGGCTGCAGCCGTGTGCGCGCAGATGTGGGAGCGCCTCGGCGACAAGCGCGGCCGCTTCATCGTGGTCGAACCCGATCGCGCCGCCTGCCTTTACGCATCGGCGCTGGCCGGCGCCCCGACCGCCGTCCACGGCGATCTCGACACCCTGATGGCGGGCCTGGCCTGCGGTGAGGTATCACTGATCGCGTGGGAAGTGCTCGAGGCCGGCACCAGCGACTTCCTCACCATCCCCGACGCAGCGGCCGTCACCGCCATGCGCCTGCTGGCCGATGCGCCCTTCGGCGACCAGCCGCTCGCCGCCGGCGAATCCGCCGTTGCCGGGCTTGCCGCGCTGCTGATGGCGTGCTCCCGTCCGCAGATGGCAGCCACCCTTGGCCTCGGCCCGGACAGCCGGGTGCTGCTCTTCGGCAGCGAAGGCGCCACCGACCCCGAGTTGTACACCAAGCTCGTGGGGCGCAGCGCCGAGGCGGTGGAAGGACAGTCTGGAGCAAGATCATGAGCGCCACCCTGCGCATCAAGGGCGAACGCCTGCAACAGCGCATCGCACAGCTGGCCGAAGTCGGCGCCATCGACGGCGGCGGTTGCGCCCGTCTGGCCCTGTCCGACGAGGACAAGGCCGGGCGCGACCTGGTCTGCGACTGGATGCGCGAACTCGGGCTCAGCCTGACGGTGGACGCCATCGGCAACGTGGTCGGCACCCGTGCCGGCCGCGTGCCGGGCGCTGCGGTGATGACCGGCTCGCACATCGACACCGTGCGCACCGGCGGCCGCTACGACGGCAATCTGGGCGTGCTCGCCGGGCTGGAAGTGATTGCCAGCCTCAACGACGCCGGCATCGAGACCGAACGCCCGCTCGCGGTGGCCTTCTTCACCAATGAAGAGGGCGCACGCTTTGCCCCCGACATGATGGGCAGCCTCGTGTTCACCGGTGAGCTCGCGCTCGACGATGCGCTGCAGACGCAAGGCATCGACGGCAGCACCGTGGCGGACAACCTCGCCCGCATCGGCTATGCCGGCACCGCACCGACACCGGCCGCCGCACCGCACGCCTTTGTTGAACTGCACGTGGAGCAAGGCCCGGTACTCGACCGCGAAGGCATCGAGATTGGCGTCGTTGAATCCGTGCAGGGCATTTCCTGGACCGAGATCGAGATTCTCGGCACCTCCAACCACGCCGGCACCACGCCAATGTCGCTGCGTCGCGACGCGGGTTGGGCGGCGGGATCGATCATCAGTTTCGTGCGCGAACTGGCGCAGGAGTTTGGCGGCGACCAGGTCGCCACCGTCGGCCGTATCGAGTTCTTCCCCAATCTGGTCAACGTGGTGCCCAACCGCGCCGTGCTCACCGTCGACCTGCGCAACACCGACGAAGCCCTGCTGCAACGCGCCGAATCCCGGCTGGCCGCGCACCTCGACGCCCTGCGTGACGCCGAGAAGGTGGACATCAACACCCGCAAGCTCGCCCGCTTTGCCCCGGTGCCCTTTGCCCCGGAAATGACCGACCGCATCGAACGCCACGCCCTCGCCCAGGGCCTGAGCACCCGGCGCATGCCCAGCGGCGCCGGCCACGACGCGCAGATGATGGCCCCGGTGTGCCCGACGGCCATGATTTTTGTGCCCAGCGTCGACGGCATCAGCCACAACGTCCGCGAATACACCCACCCCCAACATATCGAAGCCGGAGCCAATGTGCTGCTCGCCGTTCTGTGCGAACTCTCGGGCGCCACACTGCCGGCAGGAGAACCCGCATGAGCCGCAAGATCACCGTCGGCGCCGCCCAGCTCGGCCCCATCGCCCGCACAGAGTCGCGGCGTCAGGTCGTCGCGCGCATGATCGACCTGATGCGCGAAGCCAAGTCCCGTGGCTGTCACTACGTGGCCTTTCCCGAACTGGCACTCACCACCTTCTTTCCGCGCTGGTACACCGAGAACCAGGCCGAGATCGATGCCTGGTTCGAAACCGAGATGCCCGGCCCGGAAACGCTGCCCCTGTTCGAGGAAGCCAAAAAGCTCGGCATCGGCTTCTACCTCGGCTACGCCGAACTGGCGCAGGAAGACGGCGTCACCCACCACTACAACACCTCGATCCTGGTCGACCCGACCGGCACCATCGTCGGCAAGTACCGCAAGGTGCACCTGCCCGGCCACCGCGAGAACGAACCCTGGCGCGCCTTCCAGCACCTCGAAAAGCGCTACTTCGAGCGCGGCAACCTCGGCTTCGGCGCCTGGCGCGCGCAGGCCGCCGCAGAAAAGGGCATTTTCGGCATGGCGCTGTGCAACGACCGTCGCTGGCCCGAAACCTACCGCGTGCTTGGCCTGCAGGGCGTGGAAATGGCCTTCATCGGCTACAACACCCCCATCCACTACCCGCCGGTGCCCGAGCACGACCACCTGCAAGGCTTCCACAACCACCTGGTCATGCAGGCTGGCGCCTATCAGAACGGCATGTGGATCGTCGGCATCGCCAAGGCCGGCAAGGAAGAAGATTGCGATCTGCTCGGCCAAAGCTGCATCATTGCGCCCACCGGCGAAATGGTGGCGATGTGCTCCACGGTGGAAGATGAACTGGTGACCTCGGTGTGCGACCTCGACCGCTGTCGCGAGCTCAAGGACAATGTCTTCAACTTCGGCCTGCATCGCGAACCGGAAACCTATCGCCTGATCGTCGAAACAAAGGGCCCAGTCGAACCCGCCTGAGCCCTTGCCGGCGCCGCGGGTGGCGCCGGCAGCAACACCCCGTCCATGAGAACCCACGCCCGAGAGCAGCCCCGCGCATGACGCCCAAGCCCGCCAAACGCTTCAAGCCGATCGACGAACGCATCGAAGCGCTCAGCGAAACCCTGCCCGACTCCGAGCACAAGCTCGCGCAGCTGCTCACCGCGCAACCCGCCCTGCTCGCCACCCACTCGGCCACCGAGCTCGCGGCCATCGCCGGCAGCTCCAAGGCCGCGGTAACGCGCTTCATCCAGCGTGTTGGCTACGACGGTTTCGCCTCCGCCCGGCGAGAGGCACGCGAAGCACAGCGCTGGGGTGCGCCCGGCCTGCAAGCCGCATCCGATCTGCCCGCCGCCTCGGAAGAAGCCTTCGGCGAACACCTCAGGCGTGACCTGCAGAACCTTGCCCGCACCTTCGAGAAGCTCACCAGCGGCGTCGTAGAGCCCGCCATCACCAGCCTCGCCCGCGCCCGCCGCGTTGGCGTGGTCGGCTACCGCAACAGCCACGCCTTGGCGCAATACTTCGCCCGCCAGCTCGTGCTGCTCAAGGACCACGTCGCCCTGCTCCCCCAGGCCGGCCAGACCATCGGCGAAGACCTCGCCGCCTTCGGCCCCGACGACATGCTCGTCATCCTCGCCTTCCGCCGCCGCGTGCCAGTGGTCGCGGAAATCGCCCGCCACGCCAAGAAAGCCGGCGTGCCGGTGCTGGTGCTGATGGACGCAACAACACCGGCAAAAGAAGTCGACGCCACCTGGCGCATCGCCTGCGAAACGAGCGGCTCCGGCCGATTCGACTCCTACGCCGCGGCAATGAGCGTACTCAACCTGCTCGTATCAGCACTGGCAAACCGGCCGGAAGTCGAGGCGGGCAACCGGCTGCGGGCAGCGGAAAGGCTGCATGAGGGGCTGGAAGAGCTGTAGCCATCGCATCAAGGACGATGCAGTGCAGATTTCGCGGTTGCGGTTTCAGCAGTGATCGTCAGCTTGAAGGAACACGAGATGCCACAGTGCATCATCGAGCACTCGCCGGACCTCGATAGCGGCCAGCTAGTCAGTGAGGTCTTCACCGCGGCCCTGAATTCCGGCCTTTTCGATCCGGAGGGCAAAGACATCAAGGTGCGGGCGCTGAGCTTCGGCAGCTATCTGACTGGGCAACAAGAATCTGCCTTCATTCACGTTGTGCTGAAGATCCTGTCCGGGCGGACCCTTGAGCAGCGATCACACTTAGTCAGTTCTGTTGTTGCGCGGTTACGCACGCTTGGCTTCAGTGGCACCTCGATTACGGCTGAAGTTGTGGAGATGGAAAGGGGTAGCTATTGCAAGGTGGTCGTGTAGTTGAAAGCTGGTGCTGGCGAGGCCGATCAATCGACTCAGCCCCCTTTGATCCCTAGTCTTTGCAGGTCTGATTTGGCACTTAGCCTCCGATTAGATACCTAACGTAGAGCTAACCGGCGCTGCGCGGCTTTATCGCGCAGCGTCCAGCGACTGAAAGGAGCGAGGTTGAGCGCCGGGTTGCGCAACAGCGGCTCATTTGAGGGCACGAAGCAGCTTCAATGTGGCTTCACCGAGCCTTCCGTCGCGAGGAATGCCGACAGCACCTTGATTAGGGGCACCAGCGAGTTCTTCAACGAATGCGGCAGAATCGTAGATGATGTTTCGAATTTCATTCCAAGTGATCTTGAGCGGACCAAATACGTCCTTATCGGATAGGCCGGCATCAACATGAGCGACCAACTTGTGGCGCACCGTAACGAGTGGAGCCGCGCGACGAGCCAACTCCGAGAAGCGTGACTCAATATTCTGAAATCTCGTCGGGTCGGTGCAGCCGCGTATAGCGGCCAGATAGGTTGGTAACGACGATGAGTCGGAACGTTTGTCAAATAGGTGAGCCAAGTAAATGAAGCAAGCCGTGTAGTGGGCGTCTTGTGATGCACGGAAGAAGTCGTTGTGTTCATTCATGACACCAACGTATTGCGGCTTACCGTCACTCATTTGTGCCCACCAAACGTCGTAGTGGGCTTTGGCGCCTGTTGCCGAGCTTATGAGGTCAGCAAGTATCTTCGATGGTTTCATTGAGGTGCTCAACGGCGCGCTCTGCGGAAATTCAGGAGTCCCAGCGAATAAATTTTCCGTAGCAGCGCCTTGTTATGCATTAGGCTTTGGCTCCGTCCCTACGCCAGCAATGCTTACTTCAAAGCCTCTTTGCGATAAATTTTCGAACGCCTTTGACAGATTAACTTTACTAAAGAATGGCAGATTTCTCTTTAAGCTTGCTGAATTCTCTCCCAGAATCAAAAAAACAACTTCAACACCATCGCTTTTAAAGCTATCAAGAGGGACACTATCCTGCAAGCCGCTACTCACTCGCCTTAAAACAGTTCTTGCTTTTTTCCTGAACTCTTTGTCGCCGATTAGAATCTCAGCTGAGACACTGCCTTGTGCGAAAAGGTGACTTAAACCAGCTGATCCGCCTTTCCTATGTTTAACATGAATAAATTTCTTGTTATCTGTCATTAAATCACATAGCTCGATAGGCGTAGTGGTTCTATTGCTCTTTATCAATTTCTTATCAAGCAAATGATAGCCATGACTAATCGAAGCGCGCTCGTTGTAATCACCCTCTGATTCAATCTTTGATTTTTCTTTTCCGTCTTTGACTTCGTCCCATACATAAACCCTAGGAAAAGATAAAGACGATATATTTATTTGATCCAGCGTAGAGTCGACTCTAGCCACAAAATTATTATCGATTTCATACCATAATCCCGCAAAAAATATGTAGGATTTATCTGCTTCCTTATGTTCGAAATAGATGCTCTTATATATTTGATGCTCATACTCATTTTCATGAACATCATAAACAAATACTCTGTCACGTTTGATTGAGTCAACCGAAATTGTCACTGCATCTATGTTGTCGAGATACTCTTTCGGATCAATTGTTGGCTTTATGACGCTCTTAGTACGACTGAAGCTGAAACCATAAATGCTGTCCCATTGAATAACCTCGGGAATAGTTATGGTTATCTCGGTGCTCTTTGCTTTGATCTTGTCGATTAACTTAGAGTCTAACCGATCAATTTCGGATTTCTCTTTGACCTTCCTAATATTATCGACCCAAGAGAAGTTGCTTTTATATGAATCATTTTCATAGTATCCAGAGAGCAAATCAACTAGCTTGGATATTTCATTCACATCCATTTCTACGCCAAATGAATAAACAGCATCCCCGCCGGAGATGTTCTTCAAGTTCACTCCATCTTTAGGTGAGCCAGTGACAGCTCTGAGAACATCCCTCGAAATGTCAATACCAAATACACCGACAGAAGACTCTCTAGAAGCTTGCGACTTTTTCTGGACTGCCTGTTCCTCTAGCGTGAAAAGGTCAACGCTTCGCAAACTGTCATGATTAAGTGTGTTAAGCGCTGTTTTTATCCCAAAATCATGCACGAAATATTTCGTATCTATCAGGAATCGACCATAGCCGAAGGTAAAAGCCACTGTAGCTGTGGATGTTTTTATAATAAGAACTGCTGAGCTGGAACGATTAGCAAGCTCATCTAGTGAAACGCCTGCAATACTCTCCGTAAAACCACTCCATTTTGGCTTTTTCTCTGCAGGTACTTTTACGAATAGACTTCCTTCAAGCTCATGTTTTCTATCAAGTTCATAAGCATTAACTTGAGACGCTTGCTTTAGGTAGTCTGCTGTATTCAGCGAAGCATGCTCATCTTTGGCCAAGAATGCGTTCAAATATAAGTATGGCTTTTTATCTTCCACTGAAATCAAATCCTTGCTGATGCATAACGTTTGACATGAGGGGCGGCCGAGGGCGATAGCCCTTGGACGTCCCTATCGATGGAAGGGTTAGGCCGCACCGTTCACCTCTTCAGCAGCTTTTCCAAAGACTGGCGAAGCCTCTCCACTTCTTCTGCGACTGGATCATGGGTCACGGCGCTGTGCATGAGCGGGCGAAGATCAACCGTCGTGGCCTCTGCATAGGTTGCTCCAGAGAAGGAGTAGGAAGCCTGCACTGCGAACACTTTGGGGCATGAGTCCTCGACTCCTTCGCCGAGAACCTTGTGCCCGACACCCAGAACAAACTGAAGCTTCACGCCTGGAGCTAAGCATTCAATGGTTTGTGTGAAGGCTGGAAGTTTCGCGAGATTCTGGTTCTCATGCTTCTCGGCATGTTGGTAGAAATCCTTGTCGAGCGTGAGTCGTAACTTCTCGGCGGGCGACTTGCCCGTGTTTTGTACCTCTAAGAGCAGCAACGTTGTTCCAGTTCGTGCGAATGCCGCTGTCACGATGTATGGACGAAGCTGCGCTTCGGTTTGCTCCTTCATTGCAGACACGACCGCTTGATTGGCGCGCAGGATCTTGAAGGTTGCCCAAGCGTAGAAAGCCGTTATGAGTACGAGCGCGAGAGTGAGCCAGTCTGTATTTGTGAGCGTGGTACTCATAGAGCGTTCCTGTGCGGCCTAACGTGTTGCAGACCGCAAATCTGCGGACTCATCTGCTGCGTTGCGGTACATCTGGCCCGAACCGCAGCCGTAAGCATCTGATGTAATTTATTTTTCATGACAAGCCATGTTTATTAACATTTATAAACAGCCTGACAAACCACGCGCGGATCCTTGAGAGGCGCCAACTCCCTCGTGACAGTTCATTCACTTTCTCGACAAGTTTCGAACACGCAGTCGCCATAAACATTTCAGCTATCAATATGATCCTCAATATGCTTTTTGGGCTCGTGTTTGCATGCAAGGTTCGGATTCGGTTGAGAATGCAAAGTCCCCTCAAAACCCACATTTCAGCCCCCACATCTCATCCTTAACTTCCTTTCTCCGCGTCTTCAGCCGCTCCTGCTGCTGCGCACTGAGTCCCCTGCGTGCTGCAGCATCTATCCGCGCAACCTCCTTCTCCAAGCCAGCGCACAGCACAACATTCCCGCTACCAAGACTCGGTGTGCGCGAAACGAATCCAACCCTGCCACCTTCAGCCTGCGCCAGTGGTGCTGGTGCAGGGGCTGACCTCGCAATGGGCGGTGGGCTGACGACGCTCATGGTGCCGCGGTCGACTTGGGCCTGGCGGGCGCCCGATGGGCAGGGGCTGGACTGATAGGTGACGGTGCCACGGTGTTCGCAACGGAATAGCGCGTTGGCCTCTGGTGCGGGACGGGTTGCTTTCGGGGGCGGTGCTGGAGTCTGTGCGAATGGGCGTGCGGGTGGCTGTGCTGGCTGAACATGCGGAGCAATCGTCGCCACGGGCTGTTTGTTCGCATCCCACCACAGGAACACACCAGCCCCCGCTGCAATCAGCAGTGTCAGACCTATCGCAAGCGCTCTCTCGTTCGCCAATCTGCTCTCCGGAAGTTCGTCCCGTGCTTGCTCGCGATCAGCCAACGCGCGTTCAATGGGTTCAGGCTATGAAATAGCACATGGCAATAATGCGAGGCAAGTACTACCTTACATGCCGTCAGCACATCACCGCTGCAAGCGCTATGCCTAAAGCAAAACGGACCACCCGAAGGCAGCCCGCTTTTCAAAGGGGTCAGAGTCGTTTGAAGCCGCAGGAAAAGCCAGAGCGGTCGGAGCATCTTGGCATTTGCGCATCCGTGAAAGGATCAAACGACTCTGACCCTTTTGATTCTCTGACCCTTTTGATTCTTCCTTGAAGGGGAAATTGCCCGCGTGCGGCGGAGCAACGGCATGAAAGCAGATGGTCTGAGAGGTTGCGGCTGCGCGCTCTATGGCTTTCGTCCAATTTACATCGCCCCGAAAGATAGCGACGATGCAGAGCCCCTTTCAGTATCACGACTGTTCCTGTTTACAGGGCGTTTCCGGGCAAGGATCACGACCCGACATGGTCACAAAGCTGAACTCTCTTGCCGATTACAAGCGGGCGCTGCTGCTGCCTCTTGCCGCAGGCTTGCTGACCTTGCTGCTGGTGGTCGGCGTGGCAGAGTTCTTGCGCGAACGCGGGGCGATCGACGAACAGCGTGCGATTGCGGTTGAAGGCGTCAAGTCCGCCCTGAAACTTGCAATCGACCGGGACTCCGACAAGCTTAGCGGCCTGCTCGAAGTGCTCACGCGAAATGCCAACTTGCAGCAGGCCTTCGTCCGCCGTGATTTTAACGGACTGCTCGCGGTGGCACAGCCCTATTACGACGTCCTGCGCGCCAGGCACAACATCACCCATTTCTACTTCATTGCGCCGGATCGCCGCATGTTCCTTCGCGTGCAGGCTCCGGAACGCCGCGGTGACGAGATCAACCGCTACACGCTCAGCGAGGCCGAGCGCACGGGCAAACCGAGCGCTGGCCTGGAGCTGGGGCCGATGGGCATCTTTACGCTGCGCGTGGTCCATCCCTGGACTGACGCCACCGGCCAGCGGATTGGCTACATCGAACTCGGAATCGAGATTGACCGCACACTGGAGCAATTGCATTCGCTGACCGGCGTAAGGCTCTATTCACTGATCGAAAAGAAATATGTCCAGCGCGAGCGCTGGGAGGCCGGCATGCGCATGATCGGGCGCAACCACGACTGGGACCGTTTTCCCGACCACTTGGTGGTGGGGCGTCCCGAGGGCTCCGACCGTACCGATATTCCACACAGCCTGCTGCTGGCTGCGACCTCTTCCACCGAAGTAACACGTGCGCGGGTGGCCGCACGCAGCCTGGTCGTGGAGGCCACGCCACTGAGCGACGCGTCCGGACGCAGTGTGGGACGGATGCTGCTGGTGATGGATGTTTCTGCAAGCGAAGACCGATACGGCCGCGCGATTGCACTCCTGGTGGGGGCGGGCCTGCTGATCGGGCTGGGCACGCTGCTGATTGCCGACCGGGTCATCACCCATGTCTATCTCCGCCTGAACGAAACCCGGCAAGAGCGCGATGACTATTTGGAGCGCGCAGAGCGCGATGCGCTGACCGGCCTGCTGCGGCAGGATGTCTTCATGCGGGCCCTGCACAATGAATTGCAGCGCATCCGCCACGATGACAGCACATCCGGACTGCTGATGATCGACATCGATTTCTTCAAGCGGGTCAACGACACTTACGGCCACCGCAGCGGCGACCACGTGCTGCAGTCCGTGGCCCGCCTGATACGTGACTGCGTGCGTCCGCAAGACCTCGTCGCACGCTACGGCGGGGAGGAATTCACCGTCATCCTGCCCGCCGCAGGGCACGACACCGCCTGGGCTGTCGCCGAGCGCATCCGCAGCAGCGTCGAGCAGTTTCCCTTTCTGGTCGACGGCACAACGCTGAAGATCACCCTGAGCATCGGCATCAGCATCGCGCACGGAGGCGGCACGACCACCGAAGCCCTGATCCGAACCGCCGACCGTGCGCTCTACGATGCAAAGAACAGCGGCCGCAACCGCATCATCAGTCACGCAAGGAGCTGAGGCACGCCTCCTCCCAGAAGAACCGCGCACGCAGGATCAAAGGGCTCAGACGCCTTCGTTCGAGGAAAAACGGGTAGCGAGGAGCGCCGGCTGACCGCGCCCCCACCAATGAGGGACGGCCCCTGCGCCAGCTGAAGACGGCATCCATGCTGTCCGCCCCCATTGGTACTGCGGTATCGTCTATCGTATCGGGGGCGACGCGATGCGGATTGCGCGGTCGCGGTTTGACTACTGAGCGTTTGAGCCAGGGCGCTCCCCGCATTCCTCAGGCCAGGGACGTTTCATCCAGGGAACACAATATGCCACATTGCATCATCGAGCACTCGACAGACTTTGATAGTGACCAGCTGGTGAGCGAGGTATTCACTGCAGCCCTGCAGTCCGGTCTTTTTGGCACGGATGGCAATGACATAAAGGTGCGGGCACTGAGCTTCAGCAGCTATCTGACAGGTCCGCGGAAATCCGCTTTCATTCACGTTACGCTGAAAATCCTGTCCGGGCGGACACCCGAACAGCGATCACATCTGTCCAGTACCGTTGTCGCGCAATTGCGCGCACTTGGCTTCAGCAACACCTCGATCACAGCCGAAGTTGTGGAAATGGAACGAGCTAGCTACGGCAAAGTGATCGTATAGATGAAAGCCGCTGCCAACGCCACCGATCAAACGACTCTGACCCCTTTGATCCCGTCAAGATGGCCGGACCCATGCCACCTGAACGCCAGCGCCTGATCCAGTCCCTGTTCGAGGACTACATCGAGATGTATGCCTCGCGCGACGAGCGCCTGATAGCGAGCTTCAGCGAAAATTTCAGTGGCTACGCAGGCAGCAGCGATCTTCTGGTCACCGACAGGGCTGAGTGGATTCGCATCACCAAGCTGGATTTCGCACAGGTGCCCGAGCGCCTCCACATCGAAATGCTGGATCTGGCGCTTCAGGATCTGGCCGACGATGTGGTCGCGGTGACCGCTTTCTTTCACATCCACCTTCCCTTTCCGGAAAACATTCTGGCGCGAGAAACAGCGCGCCTGGTGCTGGTCTTCCGCCTCGAAGGCGATGCCTGGAAAATTGCACACAGCGGCATCTCAATTCCATTCGGTCTCGCCGGGGACGATGAAATCTACCCGATGGTTAACCTGCGTGAGCGCAATCGCGAACTCGAAGCGCTGATCGAAACGCGCACTCACGCCCTGGCGGAAGCAAACAGAAAGCTTGAGGCTTTGAGCAACACCGACGGCCTGACCGGCGTCGCCAACCGCCGGAGCTTCGATCAGGCGCTTTCCCGGGAATGGGACCGCGGGCAGCGCTCCGGCGCGCCGCTGTCGCTGATCATGCTCGACGTCGATCTGTTCAAGCATTTCAACGACACAAATGGACACCTCGCAGGCGACGCGTGCCTGCAGGCGCTGGCCAGGTTGCTGGCGCGGTCGGGACGCCGCGCGGGAGACCTGGTGGCACGTTTCGGCGGCGAAGAGTTCGTGGTGCTATTACCCGAGACTGGCGAAGATGACGCAGTGAAGTTCGCCACCCATCTGCTGGATGAAATCCGTTCATTGGCACTGCCACATGCCGGCGTACCCGCAGGCATCGTCACCGCCAGCCTTGGCGTGGCCAGCCTGACGCCTTCCCGGCACAACCCACCCGAGTATCTGGTGGAGCGAGCCGACCGGGCGCTGTACCGCGCCAAACAAGCCGGGCGCAATTGCATGTGCGCCGCCGACGGGCCGGTCATGGACTGAGGCAACATCGACGGCATCGTGCAGGCGATCAAAGATTCGGGCCAAGACTTTCAGCGCCAAGATCACTCATTCCGGTCGCGAGGATCAAACGACTCTGACCCCTTTGATCTGCTGCCGGCATGGGCGCATGTGTCAGCACATCGTGAGCACCATGCGCTGACACCCGTCCTTCACTTCTTGGCGACTTCGAAACCCGTCTCACGATAGATCGATTCGAGGAATTCCTGGCCAACGCGAGGTGCCATCGTGGCGTGCACCTTCACCATCGCGCGCTTCCACTCGTTGCGCTCCTGCGGGGTCGGCGTGAACACCGCCATCCGTCCGCTGCTCTTGATCATCTCGAGAGCTGCTTCGTTGTCCTTGCGTGCGACGTCGTTGGCGAATGCGGTCGCGTCCTTCATTGCGCCTTCGAGTTCAGTGCGGATCTCAGGCGGCAGCTCGTCCCAGAACTTCTTGTTGGTCACTACCGCGTAGCCCGTGTAGCCGTGGTTGCTGACCGTCATGTGCTTTTCGACTTCATAGAACTTCTGCGTCCAGATGTTCGGAGTCGATTGCTCGTCACCGTCGATAACGCCCGTCTGCAGCGCGGTATACAGCTCGGAGAAGGCCATCACCTGCGGCAGCACACCGAGAGACCGCATCTGCTCTTCGATGACCTTGGACGACTGGATGCGAATCTTCATGCCCTTGAGGTCTTCCGGCTTGTGCATCGCCCGGTTGCCGGTGAATTGCTTGAAGCCGCTGTCCCAGAATGCGAGGCCGGCCAGTCCACGTGTTTCCAGCTTCTTCAGCAGCCCACCGCCGATCGGGCCCTGCAGCACCTTGCGCACATCGTCGTAGTTGTCGAAGATGAAGGGCAGCGCGAAGGCGTCGAACTCCCTGAACCCGAGCGGGCCGAACTTGGCGGTGGACGGCGCAAGCATCTGCACCGCGCCCAGCTGCAGCGCCTCGAGCTCTTCCTTGTCCTTGTAGAGCACGCTGTTCGGATAGACCTCAACCTTGACGCGACCGTTGGTGCGCTCTTCCGCGAGCTTTCTGAACATCTCGGCAGCCTTGCCCTTGGGCGTCTCGGCGGCCACGACGTGGCTGAACTTGATGACGATGGGCGCAGCGTTCTGAGCCTGGGCCGACGCGCCGAAAAGGATGCCGGTCGAGGCGATCAGGGCGGCAAGCAGTTGGTTCGTTTTTTTCATAGTCTCCTCCGAGATGAGTGTTGTTGCGGGTACGTGAAAGGTTCTCAGGCCGCTTCGGGGCAAGCCTGACGTTGTGTGCGCTTGCCTGCCTGCAGCACCTGCCCGGGTACCGGGTGGCCAAGCAGCGTGGGCAGTTCGCGGGCAAGGTCGAGCAGCGCATCGAGGTCCACACCCGTGTCGATGCCGCAGGCCTCGAGCATGTGCACCGTGTCCTCGGTGCAGATGTTGCCGGTGGCGCCCGGAGCATAGGGGCAGCCCCCGATGCCGCCGAGCGAGGCGTCGATGCTGTCGACACCTGCATCGACCGCAGCAAGCACGTTCGCGAGACCCATGCCGCGCGTGTTGTGGAAATGCGCGGTGACAGGGACGCCCGGAAAAGCGGTGCGCACGGCGCGGCAGAAGTCTGCCACCTGCTGCGGGTGTCCCATGCCGGTGGTGTCGGCCAGCGTCAGGCTGTGCATGCCCATCGCAAGATATTCGCCGGCCGCCCACAGCACGCGATCGAGCGGCTGCTCGCCGTCGAAGGGGCAGCCGAAGGCCGTCGCAATTGTGCCATTCACGCGCACAGGCGAAGCGGCCACCAGCTTCATGATGTTGCGGAACTGCGCGAGCGACTGATCGCAGCGCATGCGCATGTTCGCGAGGTTGTGCCGCTCACCGATCGACATCACCAGGTTGATCTCGTCGGCAGCACAGGCGAGTGCGCGCTCGGCACCCTTCTCGTTCGGGACCAGCGCGGTATAGATGACGCCGAGCACGCGGGTGATGCCCTGCATCACCTCGGCCGCGTCGCGCAGGTTCGGAATCGCTTTCGGCGACACGAAGGACGTGACCTCGATCCGGGCCAGGCCCGTGGCGGAGAGCGCATCGATCAGACGGATCTTGTCTTCGGTCGGGACGAAAACCGCTTCGCTCTGGAAACCATCACGCACGGAGACTTCATTGAGGCAGACGCGCCGGGGCGCATGTTCGAACAGCATGGTGGAACTCCTTCAGATCACGCCGTCGGCTTGCAGCGCCGCCAACTCGGTAGTGTCGATGCCCAGGCCTGCGAGCACTTCGGCGGTGTGTTCGCCAAGTGCGGGGCCGAGCCAGCGCGTCTTGCCTGGCGTTGCCGACAGCTTGGGCACGATGCCCGGCAGCTCGATCGGCTCGCCGTCCGGCATCTCGTAACGGCCGATCATTTCGCGCGCGGCGTAGTGCGGGTCTTCGTGGATATCGGCGGCGGTGTAGATGCGACCGCTCGGCACCTCGGCGGCCTCGAGTGCGCCGAGCACCTCCTCCAGCTCACGCTGCGAAGTCCAGGCGGTGATCGCGGCGTCGAGCATGCCGTTGTGCCTGACCCGGCCGTCGTTGCGGGCCAGTTCCTTGTCCTCGGCCAGATCGCTGCGCCCGATCGCGACCATCAGGCGGCGGAAGATGCTGTCGCTGTTACCAGCGATGATGACGTAGCGCCCGTCCTTGCAGATGTAGGTGCTCGACGGCGAAATGCCGGGCAGGCTCGCGCCGGTGCGTTCGCGGATATGGCCGAGGGCGGCGTATTCGGGGATCAGGCTCTCCATGATGCCGAACACCGCTTCGTACAGCGCAACATCGATGTACTGGCCCTCGCCCTTGTTCACGTTGATGTGATGCAGCGCGAGCATGGCGCCGATGGTGCCGTAGAGCGATGCGAGGGTGTCGCCCAGGCTCACGCCGACGCGAACCGGCGGACGGTCCGGATAGCCCGCGAGGTTGCGCAGCCCGCCCATCGACTCGGCGATTGCGGCAAAGCCGGGACGATCCTTGTACGGGCCCGTCTGGCCGTAGCCGGAGACGCGCACCATCACGAGTTTCGGGTTGATCTTCGACAGTGCATCCCAGCCGAGCCCCCAGGCTTCAAGCGCACCGGGGCGGAAGTTCTCGATGACGATGTCGGTGTTCCTGACCAGATCCCTGACGATCTCCTGCGCACGCGGCGACTTCAGGTTCAGCGTGACCGACTTCTTGTTGCGGCTCTGCGAGTACCACCAGTAGGACGTCCCCTTGTGCAGCTTGCGCCAGCTGCGCAGCGGGTCGCCGCCGCCGGGCGACTCGACCTTGATGACCTCGGCGCCGAACTGCGCGAGCAGGCTCGCTGCATAGGGGCCGGCGATCAGCGTGCCAAGCTCGAGGACCCTGACGCCAGCGAGCGGCTGCGGTTGATCCTTGGTGGAACTGTCAGCCTGCTCATTGGAGTTTGGGCTCGCCATCACGCATCGGTCCTTTCGCATCTGTTGAGGTCGGACAGTCGTACGCGAGCTGTCCGTTTCGGGACGCGATAATGACGAAGACAAGGCGGTGTGAAAATCGACATTTCGCGAGCTTGCCATCGCGGTTTGAGATGGCAAGCCGAAATCTAACGATATTGCACCGCACAATTGCCGTAACGCGATAGCTGAACCACCGGATAAAGGATTCGGGCGCAGTGGCGATCCAGGGCAAGGGGGCCGGCCCGATCTCAGTCGTCTTGACGCAGGTGATCCAGCAACAGCCGCGCCGCCACCGGGAGTGCGGCGCGGGAACGAACGCACAGTTTGAGCTCGCGCTCGGCCCACGGTTCGTCCAGACGCAGCTGTGCGATTTCCAGGGTGCCGAGGTAGCGCCGCGCGACGGCTTCAGGGAGGACGCCGATGCCGAGACCGGTTTCAACCATCAGGCACAGCGCCTCGTAGCTTGTTACCTGAATGCGCATGCGTACCGTGCGCTCGAGGTCGGTCGCGGCCTTGACCAGCTGCAGGTTGATCGCACTGCCGACATGCAGGCCGACGAACTCATAGTCCAGCGCCTCGGCAAAACTCACTTGCCCGCGCGCTGCCAGCGGGTGGTCACGCGGCGTGATCAGGACAAGGTGATCCTTGCGGTAGCGGTAGGTCTCGACCTCCTGCCCGAACGGCACGTGGGCGAAGATGCCGATATCGGCCTGATTCTCGGCCACCGCCTTGGTGACCATTGTGCTGATCAGCTCTTCAAGGTGAATCTGGACCTGGGGATGCAGCCCGAGGAACTGCTTGATTTCGCTGGGCAGGAACTGCGTGATCGCAGACAGGTTCGCTGCAACGCGCACCTGGCCGCGCACCCCTGTCGAGTACTCGGCCATCTGCGCCGCGATCTCGTCAAGGCTGTGGAGTACGCCACGCGCCAGGTTCAGCAGCGCGAGTCCGGCGGCAGTCGGCTCCACCCCTTTGTTGGTCCGTCGCAGCAGTGTCGTCTTGAGCGCCGTCTCAAGATCGCTGATACGCCGGCTCACCGCAGACGCGGCCACATGCTCGCGCTCGGCTGCTGCGGAGATGGTGCCGGTTTCGACGATGCTGACGAAGAGCTTGAGTGAAACCGGGTCGAGGCGCATCGAGGATCCTGAAAATTCGTAATCTGAATGGCCCATTCTAGTGGCTCGCCCTTCAGATGGCGGAACCCGGGCCATGGCAGAAGCCTTGACCCGGGTTCTTCAAGCAAACCACGGTATTGGCGACCTCCCTGTGTCAGCGGAGGCGCTGGTTTCCCGCACCCCACCGCTAGCTGCCAGGTGGGGGCACCCCGTCATTCGACGGGGTGGTTCAGTGGCACTCAGACTTCAACCACCACCTTGCCAATCGCCTGTCCGCTGCTCAGACGGGCGTGTGCCTTGCCGACTTCATCGAGGCCAAAGCGGGTTTGGTCCAGCAAGGGCTTGAGTGCGCCCGCGTCGACGATCTCGGCCAGCTTGGCCAGGATGGCGCCGTGCTGCTCGCGCTTGTGCGTGTACAGCATCGGGATGAGCATGAACACGACGTGCAGCGACAGGCCCTTGAAGTGCGCGGGCGAGAGGTCAAGCTCCAGCAGGGATACGGTAGTGGAGACCTGTCCATTCAGGGCGGCGGCCTCGAAGGAGTTGCTCATGTTGGCACCGCCAACGGTATCGAAGACCACGTCGAAGCCTGCACCGGCGGTATGTTTTGCGACGTAGTCGGCAACTTTCTCGGTCTTGTAGTCAATGGCGGTCGCGCCATAGCCTTCAATGATCTCGGCCTGCTTCTGACCGCCGCAGGTGGCATAGACGTCTGCGCCAAGGTGCCTGGCCAGCTGCACCGCAAGGTGTCCGACACCACCCGTGCCGCCATGAACCAGCACCTTCTGCCCGGCCTGGGCGCCAGCCCGCTGCAGGCCTTCGTAGGCGGTGATGCCGACCAGCGGCAGTGCGGCCGCTTCGCGCATCGAAATGCTCTTCGGCTTGTGGGCGATCAGCCTGGCGTCGGCCAGCATGTATTCGGCAAGCGCACCCTGCAGATCGGCGAGCCCGCCGGCGCAGCCGTACACCTCGTCGCCCGGCACGAAGCCGGTTACGCCCTCGCCCACCGCCTCGACGGTGCCGGCGAAGTCCATCCCGAGCACGGCGGGCAGGTCCGGCGAGAGCGGCAGATCCTTGCCCATCTGGCGGATCATGGTATCGACCGTGTTCACGCTGGTGGCGGCAACACGCACGACCACATGACCTGCCTTTACGGCGGGCTTGGGCAGGTCTGCGACCTGGAATTCGGAACTGGCGCCATATTCATTGAGGACCATCGCTTTCATCGAAACTCTCCTGAGGCTGTGTGATTAGCTAGTGCATGCAAGATATCTTTCGATGAGACGATGTAAAAGCCCCACTAAATGAGTTCAGTATTCGACAAATCCATATAATCAGATGCGTTCTCTGCGGCTCCCGAAGCCGGTGCGATCAGGTGGATCGCGGCCAAGGCATCGATCAAACGACTCTGACCCTTTTGATCCTCATCTGCTGCGCCGCAGCGCCGTCCACGGTAAACGGCGTCAACGTCGAGAGAAATCTGGCGATAGCCGGGGTTAATTAATGCTGCGATGCGCCAATACAACGTAACTATGCAGCCGATGAATTTAATTCGTTAGAAGTAGTCATATCGCACAGCTATTGTGACCACATGGCGTACCGCTTACCTCGATCAACAGTAACAACGGGAGACAACCATGAGTAACGAAAGCAAGTGCCCCTTCGCAGGACATCATGCCGCGAGCGCTGCGGCTGGAACGCGTTCCAACCGTGACTGGTGGCCGCATCAGCTGAACCTGAACATCCTGCACCAGCATGCGCCGGCGTCCAGCCCGCTGGGCGAGGACTTCGACTACGCTGAAGAATTCAAGAAGCTCGACCTCGCTGCGCTGAAGAAGGATCTCGTCGCGCTGATGACGACTTCGCAGGACTGGTGGCCCGCTGACTGGGGTCACTACGGCGGCCTGTTCATCCGCATGGCCTGGCACAGCGCCGGCACCTACCGTACGGCGGACGGCCGTGGTGGCGCGGGTACCGGCAACCAGCGCTTTGCGCCGGTCAACAGCTGGCCTGACAACGGCAACCTGGACAAGGCGCGCCGCCTGCTGTGGCCAATCAAGCAGAAGTACGGCAACAAAATCTCGTGGGCCGACCTGATGGTTCTGGCCGGCAACTGCGCAATGGAATCCATGGGCTTCAAGACCTTTGGTTTTGCTGGCGGCCGCGCCGACATCTTCCAGCCCGAAGAGGACATCTACTGGGGTGCCGAAGCGGAATGGCTGGCCACCAGCGACAAGCCCAACAGCCGCTATTCGGGCGACCGCGAACTGGAAAACCCGCTCGCCGCAGTGCAGATGGGCCTGATCTATGTGAACCCGGAAGGCCCGGACGGCAATCCCGACCCAGTAGCATCCGGCCGTGACGTGCGTGAGACCTTCGCCCGCATGGCGATGAACGATGAAGAAACGGTCGCGCTCACCGCAGGCGGCCACACCTTCGGCAAGGCGCACGGTGCGGGAGACCCCGCCCTCGTCGGCCCTGAGCCGGAAGGTGCGCCCATCGAAGAACAGGGTCTGGGCTGGATCAACAGCTTTGGCTCCGGCAAGGGTGGCGACACCACCACCAGCGGCATCGAAGGTGCGTGGAAGCCCAACCCGACGACGTGGGACAACGGTTACTTCGACATGCTGTTCGGCTACGAATGGGAGCTCACCAAGAGCCCGGCCGGCGCCCACCAGTGGGTGGCAAAGGACGTGAAGCCGGAGCACATGATTCCCGACGCCCACGACCCGTCGAAGAAGCACCCGCCGATGATGACCACGGCCGACCTGTCGATGCGCTTTGATCCGATCTACGAACCGATTGCGCGTCGCTTCCACAAGGATCCGCAGGCCTTTGCCGATGCGTTTGCGCGTGCCTGGTTCAAGCTCACTCACCGTGACATGGGGCCGAAGGCGCGTTACCTGGGCCCGGAAGTCCCGGCTGAAGACCTGATCTGGCAGGACCCGGTCCCCGCGGTCGACCACCCGCTGATCGACGCCAACGACGTCGCCGAACTCAAGGCCAAGGTGCTGGCATCCGGCCTGTCGGTTGCCGAGCTGGTGTCCACCGCATGGGCTTCGGCCTCGAGCTTCCGTGGCTCGGACATGCGCGGCGGTGCCAACGGTGCGCGCATCCGGCTTGCGCCGCAGAAGGACTGGGAAGTCAATCAGCCCGCCCAGCTGGCCAAGGTGTTGTCGACGCTCGAAGGCATCCAGCAGGCTTTCAACGCCGCGCAGAGCGGTGGCAAGAAAGTGTCGCTGGCCGACCTGATCGTGCTGGCCGGTAACGCCGCTGTCGAGGCCGCCGCCAAGGCAGGTGGTCATGCGGTGGACCTGCCCTTCACGCCGGGCCGTACCGATGCGTCGCAAGCGCAGACTGACGTGGAATCGTTCTCGGTGATGGAGCCGGAGGCCGATGGTTTCCGCAACTACCGGAAGGCGAACTACACCGTGCCGCCCGAGGCCATGCTGGTGGACAAGGCGCAGCTGCTGAAGCTGAGCGCGCCCGAAATGACGGTGCTGGTCGGTGGCCTGCGCGTGCTTGGCGCCAACACCGGCGGCTCGAAGGACGGCGTGTTCACCCAGCGTACCCAGACCCTGAGCAATGACTTCTTCGTCAATCTGCTCGACATGGCTACGACCTGGAAGCCGACCTCCGAGAGCGGGGAGAAGTTCGAGGGACGCGACCGCAAGACGGGCGCGGTCAAATGGACCGGCACGCGCGTGGATCTGATCTTCGGCTCCAACTCGCAGCTGCGTGCGCTGGCCGAGGTCTATGCGCAGGAAGACGCGAAGGAGAAGTTCGTACGCGACTTTGCGGCAGCCTGGACCAAGGTCATGAACCTCGACCGCTTCGACCTGAAGTAAGGTCCAGTAGCGAATTCGGCGCAGGCCCACGGGCTTGCGCCGAACTCGTTTCAGCCCGTCAGCACCCGAAGATCCATCTGCCCGTCGCACATCGGCGGGCACCAGTAATAGCCACCCGTCGTCGGCTGGCTGAAACGGAACAGCGCATCGGTGATGCCATCGTCCAGCCCCGCCATGCGTCGCAACTGCGCCTCAAAGGCGTCGAGCGAATGGCCGAAGGCAACGAACAGCAGCCCCGCCTCACGCCCCTCCACCCACGGCATCGAGCGCCGCAGCACGAAGGCTTCGGGCTCGAAGCTCTCCTGCGCCGTGCGCTTCACGTGCGCGGACGACGGCGCATCGTCGAGTTCCTCGTTGTCGCTCCTGCGCCGCCCGATCACGTTGTCCTGCTCCGCTGCAGGCATGGCCGCGAAGGCGTCGAGCGCGTGCCGCCAGTGCTGAACCGCAACATAGCTGCCACCTGCCGCACCCGGTCCTGCGCCCTCTGCGACAAAAGCTGCGGCCAGCGCGTCGTCGCCTTCGGGGTTCTCGGTGCCGTCTTCGTAGCCGGTCAGGTCGCGACCGTTGTCATAGCAGAAGGTGTCGGTCGCCTGCACCAGCACCAGCGCCGGAGCCACTGCAGCCTCGATCGCGCGTGCCCGGTGCAGCAGCTCACCGCGATCCTCGCCGCGCAGCCAGCACCACAGGGCATGCTGGGTCGACGGTACGTCGACACCGACGCCCGAAATCGGCGGGAACACCCGCAGCCCGTCCAGCGAACCCGACAGCGCATGACGCACCGACTCGCCGAAACCCGCTACCGTCGACTCGCCGTCGACCAGGGACGCGAGCGCATCGAGCGCAGCCGGCAGTGCCTCGGTCGACTCGATGGCGAAGAAGAGATGGCGCGCCTGCGCCGGCAGCGGGGCGAGGATGCCTTTCTGGAATTGGCTCATCGCATATCCTGTCAGATAAAAGGGTGATTCTACGTCGCACGCCACCCGGTGCAAGCACGGACAAGGACGAAACGCCGCAACAGGCCTCGAAATTGCTCGGCATCCGGGTTCGAGGGCAAACTCCCGCCTTCCTGCCTCAAACCCTACGGAGATCGAAACATGCCTTACACCCCGGTGTGCAGGCTGAGCAGCCTGATGGAAGGCGATGCGGCGCCCTACACCGTTGAAGGACGCGAAGTCATCCTGCTGTGGCCGGAAGGCGGCGAGCTGCAGGCCTTCAACGGCCTCTGCCCGCATCAGAACGTGCCGCTCTACCGTGGCGAGTTCAACGGCCGCTACCTCACCTGCCCCGTCCATGAGTGGGTGTTCGACGGGCGCGACGGCAGCTGCGTGCGGGGCGAGAAATGCACCCTGCCGAAAATCCCGCTGCGCGTGGTCAACGGAATCGTGGAGATCGAATCGCGCGCCAGCACAGCACCGTCAGCGGCGTAAGCCAGCAACACTCGCGCGCCCTGGTCAGCGTGGTGCGCGACGCTCGGCCAGTGCGCAGAAAAAGGGCACGTACTGCGCGTGACCGCCACAGAACACAAAATCGAGCCGCAGCGGGTCGGCGGGGTCGGTGATGCCTTCCAGCGCGGGCCAGGGTTCGAGCACCGGGTCCGCAGCACGCTGCTGCAGGTGGGTCGCGTCAAGTCCGGGACGACGCACCTCGCCACCGCTGCTGTCGATATAGATCACCGTACTGCCGGCGCCCAAGGTTTCGCCCAGCGCCTGCACCAGCGTGAGAAAGCCGCGATCGCTGCCGCCGCGCAACTGGAGGCGCAGCCCGTCCACCGTCTGCGTACTGGACGTGACCGTATCACCGACCCCCACGATGTGCGGCATGTGCGCGGGATCGAAGTGCGCGCGCGCCAGTTGCAGCAGCTCGCCATGATCGCGCGGCGCCTGGCGGGCGTTGAAGTGCTCGCCCAGCGGATAGTGGCCGGTGTGCTCAAAGTAGTACTGATTGAGGATCACCAGCACGCCGACTTCCTTGACCGCACCCCGGATCATGAACTGGAAATCGGTGGTGCCGGCGCTGCTGTCATCTCCATGCCTGATGCGCTCCCGTCCCTGCGCATCCGTGCCGAGGTTGGGCGCGAGGTGCACGAAAAAGGCCTGCTCCAGCCCGGCGCTCACCGCCTCGCTTTGCAACCCGTCCATGAACGCTTCCACTGCCTGCTGCAGCTGGCGGTAGCGCGCGGGCTGTGCGCCCAAGCGGTGGTAGAGCTGGTTGATGTTGATGGTGGGCGAAGCGATGTTGTCGAGCACGGTCGACGCCACTGCGTCGTCAATCTCGCCCGCATCGAGCCCGTACGGTGCCGTCGCCAGCAGCTCGCGCAGAAAGCGCTCCGCCCGCGCGGGCACGGCCTGCAGGAAGGCCAGCTCATCGTCACTCACGCCGGGGTGCGACACCGCGCCGTAACGATCCTGAAACTGCACGCCACCGGCGGCCAGTCCAGGCAGGTAGAGGCCGTGATCCTGCGCACCGGCAGGTGCATCGAGTGCCTTGTCGACGATGTCATTCACGCCGCGACGGCCGACGTGTTCGCCATTGGTGAGCACGTAGAACTGCCCCGCGAGACTGCGCGCCGCTTCGACGTAGCGGGACTCTATGCTGCGGGTCAGCGGGTCGCGAACCAGGCCCATGCAGACACCGTCCAGGTCCTGGATGATGAGCAGCCTGTCGTGGGCGGCAAGGGTGCCGAGCAGGCCGGCATGGTCGAGCGAAAAGGCAGGAGCGGCATGTGTCATGGCCTCATTCTATCGCCTGCAGCAGGCCACACCCGAACACCACGGCTGCGGGCCCTGCCCGCGCGCCTCAGTCGAGCCGCGCCAGCGCCGGGTAATACCAGCCGAGCGAGAAGGTGCGCGCCACGTAGTTCACATAGAGCGCAGCCCACAGGCCGTGATTGCCCCAGGGCTGCAACAGCCACCAGGCCAGCACGAAGACCGCGGTCGAGAACAGCATGGCGTTGCGCATCTCGACGCTGCGCGTGGCACCGATGAAGATGCCGTCGAGCTGGAAGGCCAGTACGCCGGCAAGCGGCGCCAGGGCCGCCCACGGGAGATAGATGCGGGCCGCCGCACGGGTGTCCGGGTCGGTGGTGAGTGCATCCACCACCCAGGGCCCTGCAATGAAGTAGACGCTGCTGACCAGCAGGGCCACCAGCACCGCCCACAGGGTGCTGACACGGACCGCCGCGCGGAAACCGGCGCGGTCGCGCGCACCCAGCGCACGCCCCACCAGCGCCTCTGCAGCAAAGGCGAGCCCGTCGAGAAAATAGGCGCTGATCGATACGAACTGCATCAGCACCGCATTGGCAGCCAGCGTGACGTCGCCATAGCGTGCGCCCTGGGCCATGAACCAGACAAACACGAAGATCAGCGCCAGCGAGCGGATCATGATGTCGCGGTTCACCGCCAGCGTGCGCTTCAGCCGGTCGGTCACCAGCAGATTGCCAAAACGCAGCTGCGCGCCGTGACGGCGCATGTAGCGCACGGCGATCGCCAGCCCGACCAGGGCGGCGAAGTATTCGGCAAACAGGGTGCCGAGCGCCACACCGCGCACGTCGAGCCCCAGCCCGAGCACGAAGAAGGCGTCGAGCGCGATATTGACGAGGTTCAGCACCAGCTGCAGCACCAGACCGATGTCGGTGCGGCCCAGCCCGATGAACCAGCCCAGCAGCGCATAGTTGGCCAGGGTGGCAGGTGCGGCCCAGATGCGGATATCGAAATAGCTGCGCGCGAGGCCCTCGGTCCTGTCGCTGGCTTCGAGCAGCGCAAAGGCGATCTCCCGAATCGGCCACTGCAGGCCGACCAGCGCCGCACCGACCACCGCAGCGATCAGCAAGGCCCGCCCCAGCCCGGCCACCAGCTCTTCGGTATCGCCGCTGCCTAGCGCCTGCGCAGTCAGGCCCGTGGTGCCCATGCGCAGGAAGCCGAAGCCCCAGAACACGAAGGTGAACACCAGTGCGCCCAGCGCCACTGCTGCGATATAGGCGGGATCGGGAATGCGCCCGACGATGGCCGTATCGACAACGCCGATCAGCGGCGTAGACGCGTTGGAGAGCATCACCGGCAGGGCGATGCGGAGAACAGTGCGGTGATCCATGAAAGACAGGGGGCGTTGGGGGCGACCGGCCGAAGCCTAACCGTTCAGGCGTGGCGGTGGAATGAAGGGCAGGAAATTCCTGCCTTACCCGGCGCTCAATAGACGCCCGACCACATGCACACCCGGTTACGCCCGCCTTCCTTGGCCTCGTAAAGGGCCTGGTCGGCACGCGAGAGCATGCTCTCTGCCGGAGCACCATCGAACACGGCCAGGCCAATACTGATCGTAATCTGGATCAGGCCACCGTCGCAATCGAGCGGCGCATTGCATACCGCCCGCCGCAAACGTTCGGCCAGGCCGAAGGACGTCTCGTTCGTCGTGCCGCGCAACAGGACGGCAAACTCCTCGCCCCCCAGACGCCCGGCGACATCCTCTCGCCGCAGCACCTTGGTGATCAGGTCTGCCAGGTGCTTGAGCACGCGGTCGCCTACCGGATGACCGTACGTATCGTTGACCCGCTTGAAGTGGTCGATGTCGAGCATCAACAGGGCACCCGGGCGGTCGTCCACGCCCTGCTGTTCGGCCACCGTGCGTTCGAGCTCGGCCATGAAGCTGCGGCGGTTGGGCAGCGTGGTCAGCGGGTCCGTGGCCGCCAGAGTGGCGAGCTTTCTTTCGTAGAGCTTGCGCCCGGTAATGTCGCGCACCAGCCATACATGGCCGAGGCGCTCGTCACCATGCATGATCGTCACCCAATCGACTTCAAACGACTGGTTGCCCGCCGCGTCGACTTCGATCGTGTGCGCCAGCCCGACGTGTGTCCCCTCTTCGAGCTGCAGCCATCTCAGGTCGAGATCGGGGAAGCGCTCGCCCAGCGACTGTCGCGTCATGCCCACCAGCGAAGACGACGGCAAGGGAATCGACAGCAGCTCGCACAGGCCCTGGTTGACCATCACGATCCGGTCGGCCGAGTCTTCCAGCAGCACGCCACCGGGAAAGCGCTCGAGCAGTGCGGTCAGACGTGTGCGCTCGGTGATGAGCGCCGCTTCTGCGGCCTTGCGTTCGGTGATATCCACCAGGGTCCACAGCATCTCGCTGTCAGGCTGCTCCTGATCGAGCAGCGTGCCGTGCATGTCGAACCAGCGCGCCTTGCCGTCGGCGTCGCGCAGCGGATACTCGAAGCGCGCGAACCCGCTTGCGCGCAGCCCTTCGACGTACTCGCCCATGGCCTGCCACGACGCATCGTCGACATGCAGGGTGCGCAACCCCACCCCCTGCAGCATCTCCCCCGGCGGCGCAAAGATCTGGTGTGCGCGCTCATTGGCATACAGCACATACCGATCAGGGGAGGACACCACGATCGCGGCTGCGTTCTGATCCAGCAGCGCACGCCGGAACTGGTTGGCGGCCACCCTCTGGGTGACATCGGTAATCGTGCCGATCATCTTTTTCGGGACACCGTGTTCACGCTCGACGACGCTTCCCCGCCATTCGATCCACAGCCAGTCGCCCGATCCCTTCTTTACCCGGAACTCTTCGGTGGCGACCTCATCCGGCCTGAAGCGGATCTGATTGGCCAGGCTCGACTTGATACGCGCCCGATCCCTGGGATGAACGAGCGCCATGAACGCGTCGTAGGTGGGCTCGATGGCGCCCTCTGCATATCCCACCATGCTGTAGCAGCGCGCATCCCATTGAGCTTCGCCACTCTCAAGATTCCATTCCCACAAGCCGTCCTGAACCGCGGCCACGGTCAGACGCAGACGCGCTTCGCTGTGGCGCAGGGCGTCGGCCGCTGCATGGGCCTCGGTCACGTCCTGAATGTAGCCATGCCACAGCGTATGGCCCTCGGGCGTGCGCTCCGGGTTGGAATGCCCGAGCAGCCAGCGCACCTTGCCGTCTTCGGTACATACGCGATACTCGCAGCGCCAGATGGAGAGCTGACGGGCCGAGTCGCGAATCGAGGCCTTGACCCGCAGCAGATCGTCCGGATGAATGACGGCAAAGACCTTTTCTGCCGAGACCTCGACCTCGGCCGGCGAAATGCCATAGATGTCGATAACCCCGGGGCTGACGTAAGGAAAGCAGGACGTGCCGTCGGTGCGTTCGAGATACTGATACACCATCCCCGGCACCTGCGCGACCAGCTTGGACAGCCGCACCCGCAGATCGAGCTCGCGCGCTTCGGCCAGCTTGCGCTCCGTAATATCCAGATGCGTGCCAACCATCCGCACTGGGTCGCCGTTCTTGTCGCGGGTCATGATCTCGCCACGGCTGTGCACCCAGACCCAGTGACCGTCGCGGTGACGTGCCCGGTAATCGGCTTCGTAATGGTCGCGTTCGCCCCGGAAGTGCGCATCGAGCGCAGACTTCACGGCGTCCCAGTCGTCCGGGTGCGCGAGCCTGGACAGAGACTTGAGGTCATGCTCGGCCTCGTCCGCGTCATAACCCAGCATCTGCGCCCAGCGCGCATTGCCCTGAATCCTGCCACTCGAAAGATCCCAGTCCCACGATCCGAGGTCTCCCCCGCGCAGAGCGAGTTCAAAGCGCTCCCGGCTTTCGTTCAGATGCGCATAGTCGCGGCGCTTCTGCGCAAACAGCCAGGTAATCCAGGCCGCGGCCAGCACGAGCAGCGCCGAACCGAACAGGTTGTGCAGGACCGCCGCATCGACGGCTTCCGCGATCCCACCCATCGCCACGCCTTTGTCCAACCCCAGGCTGACGACCACCGGGTAAGCTGCCACGCGCTGCCAGGCGTAGAAGCGCTCCACACCATCGACGGCGGCCACGGCATCGTAACTGCCGTGTGGCGCTCCGAGACCATCGATGAAGGGCCGTGCGTCAGGAACGCGCTTGCCCAGCACCTCCTCCAGCATCTGCGAACGCGTCAGATATGCGCCGTCTTCGCGCAGCAGCATCACGACGTCGGACGGATCGGGGAAGATCTGACGGAAAGACTGGGCGAGATACTCCGGCGAGATCGAGATCACGACGACGCCCGCAAACACGCCATGCGTCAGGACCGGCCGGGAGAACTGCACCGACCAGCGCTGCGACACACGACCAAAGACCGGGTGACTGATGTAGAGCGCAGGCACGATGCCGGACCCGTGCGCCTTGAAATGAGCACGGTCGGCGATGGACACCCGGGATTCACCGTCAGCGGGCAAGCCGAGAGTGGAGAACACCATGTGGCCCTCGCCGTCGGCCACGCTGGCCTGAACCAGCGCCCCTTCAGGAAGCGCGTCGCTCGCCTCGGCAACGGCTTGGCGCAAGCGCTCATCGTCACCCGAAATCCACGCCGACGCCATGTTGCGGGCAATATGGTCGATATCGAGCACCATCGACTCGACCTGTGCGGCCAGCGCCTGTGCCGTCTGGCCGGCGCGCAGGCGGGCCTGACGCTCGGCATCGAGAAGTTGCTGCTCATTCGATTGCAGCAGCGAAGCCCAGTAGATGAACAGGGCGACAAGCAGCACCACCCAGCCGATGACGACACGCGGAGACAGCACGTACTTGAGCGAAGCCAGAACTCTCATTGGCTCCCCGCTCCCTTCATTGCACGAGGCGATAATGCTTTAGCTATAAACATGATCGGACGCATCATAGCCGACACCTCCACCTCCCTTCCATGCGATTTTGCGCAGCGACGATCAGACCGGATGCCCGGCATGCACGCTCTTTGCAAGCGTCCGGTGCTTGCGCAGATAGTTGGCAAGTTCGCTGACCGGCAACGGTACGCCTAGCAGATAGCCCTGCAACACGTCGCATCCGTTGGCACGCAGGAAGTCTGCCTGAGCCTCGGTTTCGACACCCTCGGCCACCACGTTAATGCCCAGTGCATGCGCCATCTGGATGACGGCGATGACGATCGCCGCATCCTCCTGGTCCGCCGGCAGGTCACGCACGAAGCCCTGATCGATCTTCAGCGTACTCACATCGAAACGCTTCAGATAACCCAGCGACGAGTAGCCGGTGCCAAAGTCGTCGATGGACAGCTTGAAGCCGGCAAGGCGAAACGCCCCGAGCACCGTGGCACCACGCGCATCGGTCAGCGCACTTTCGGTGAGCTCGAACTCGAACCTGCACACGGCTTCGCCGTGGACGGCAATCGTGTCGCAGAAGCGCTCAACCAGGGCCGCACCCTGAAGCAGCTGGTGCGAGGACACGTTGACCGCGACCGTGGGCAGCTCGAAACCGGCAGCTCGCAGAACGCCGAGATCCGTGCAGATCCGTTCCAGCATGCAGTCGCCGAGCGCGGAGATCAGGCCCGTGCGCTCCGCCACCGGAATGAACTCGCCCGGTGAAACCGCCTGACCATCCGGCATGCGCCAGCGCGCCAGCGCTTCCACTCCGACCACCTCTCGCGTTTTCGCGCACAGCTTGGGCTGATAGGCCACCCAGAGACCTGTGCCGTTGTTCTCCAGTGCCTGGCGCAAGGCGGACTCGAGCCTGAGGTCCTGGCGCACCTTGCCGTCGATCGATTCAGAGAAGAACTGGAAGCGGTTCTTGCCCTGCGCCTTGGCGACATACATCGCCATGTCGGCATGGCGCAGCAAGGCAGCCGGATCGTCGCCATCGACCGGCATCATGGCGATGCCCACACTGAGCCCGATATGGGTCGGCGTGGGCTCGGTCGAGAACGGCTTGCCGATCGCCGCAATCAGGTTACGGGCCACCATTGCCGCATTGTCCGGGCCACCGATATCGAACAGCACCACGGCAAACTCGTCCCCGCCAATGCGCGCAACGACATCGCCGTTGCGCACGGTGTGCAACAGGCGCTGCCCGATCATGCACAGCACCTGATCACCGACCTCGTGGCCGAACGAGTCGTTGACCTTCTTGAAGTCGTCGACATCCAGGAAAAGCAGCGCAGCCGAATTCGCGTCGCGCCCGACACGGCCAACAGCCTTGCGCAGCTCCTGTTCGAACAGGCGCCGGTTGGGCAGGCTGGTAACATGGTCGTACAGGGCGAGGCGCTCCAGGCGTCGTTCAGTGCTGGACACCTGCTTGCGCAACCTGCTGGTGAGACGATAGGCGAGGCTCAGCGCCACCGATGCAATCCCGAGCACACCGCCCGCATATTCGAGCAGGCGCCAGTACAGGGAGCTGAAATCCACATTCAGGACCAGGGTGCCGACGGTGCCATCCTCCACCCGAACCGATTCGCGCATCACCCCACCCATCAGCCCCAGCGTGGTTTTGCTCGGCAACGCATTCGCGCCAAGCCAGTCGCCGTCGATGTCCGGCTCCAGCGAGGGCGGAAACGCCGGATCATTCTCCGGCCACGAGGCAAGAAAACTGTTATCGGCACGGTACAGCGCGCCCGACAGGATGCGCGGCGTCAGGCGGATGGCCGCAATGATCTCACCCGCTGCGCCGGCATCATTGAACACCACCGCAGCGTTGCTGTTCTCGGCAATGATCGCCGCTTCGGTCGCGAGGTCTTCAAGCAGGACCTGGCGACCGACGAAATACTGATGAACGATCAGCAGGACGAAGGCAATGAGCAGTGCCAGGCCGGTCGACAGGAAACTCAGGCGATGAGCGCGCGGAATGCGGTGTGTGAAGGCCATGCCTACTCCCTCACCGAACGCGCAAGACGCAGCGCCTTCGAGCTCAGGCTCAGCCCGGAGCGGCGCAGCGCCGGCAGGTCGACATCGAAGGCGACCTTCCCCGCGGCCAGCTCAAGGTTGATCATGACCCCACGGTCAAGATAGCCCGGCGTGTCACCGGCAAGCAGCACGCCGCCGGGCAGCAGGTCGCCGCGCATGCGGCCCAGCAGCACATCGTCGCCCGGCGCAAGATAGGCTGCATGACAACGCCCGAGCGCACTGGCATCGACCTGCTTCACGCTGAGCAGCCTGTTGCGGATCATCCTGCCATCGAGCGCGACCAGCGCGTCCGCAACTGGACTGTCCCTGAAGTAGCACACCGACAGGGCTTTGCCCGACTGCGCATCGGACGCAGGCCAGTCGATGAACAGCAGCATGTTGATCAGGATGGCCGCCTTGAGGTCGGGCTCGGGCGCCCGATGCTGAGCCATCGCATGGCCGGGCAGCGCAACCGCGAACGCGAGCACGGCGGCGCAGACCAGAACGAGAAAACGCATCGCAGACAGGCTCACAGCGCCACCTGCCAGCGCACGCGAATCCGCCGCCGGTCCTGGTCGATGCTGTCCTGCACGAAGGCAGACGAAACCGGGGCGGCGTAGCGCTGATCCGTGAGGTTGTAGATGCCGACGCTCCACTCGCCCCACCCGCCAAACGGGGCCGACGACAGCGCGACGTTGAGCACGCCGTGACCGGGAACCCGATCCGCTTTCGACTGGCGGGACGTCATGCCCAGCCACTGGCCGGACAGCTTCCAGCGCAGATCCAGCGGCATCGAGAACACCAGCTTCCCGAGCAGGGCCGGCGAGTTTTTCAGGCTGCCGCCCTCGTTCAGGCGCGAACGCTGCCATGCAACGCTGCCGCGGAGCACATACCCGCCCGACCAGCTGTGTTCGGCATCGACTTCGACGCCATGCACCCGCACTCGCGGCAGATTGGCATAGGCCCACATGCCGTCGTTCGCGTCGAGTTGCTCGGCAATCATGTCGTAAATGTCGTTGCGGTAAATGCTGACGCCAGCCCGGCCGCTGCGACCGAGACGAACATCGGCCGCGAGCTCGACGCTGCGGATCCGCTCCGGATCGAGATCGGTATTCGCCTTCTGCAACACCCCGTCGGCGTAGTAGCGTTCGTAGGCATTGGGCGGCCGATACGAATGCATGTAGGCCGCTCTCAGGGTGAGGTCCCGGTCGGGCTGGTAGATCAGCGCAAGCCGGGGCGAAATGATCGCGGCGTAGTCGCTGTGCTTGTCGTGACGCAGGCTCAGATTGAGCAGCCACTGCGGGCCGAAACGCCATTCGTCCTGCACGAACACGCCGAACGTGCTCGACGGGTTGTTAGTGTTCAGGACCTCTGTGTACGGGTCTCGATCGAAATTGCGCTGTTTCAGGGTGGTGTTCCACTGCGCTTCGGTACCCAGCATCCAGCGGTGATTTTCGCCTGCGGTTCCGTTCAGCCGGTAGTTCAGTCCGCTCCAGTCGGCGACAGCCTCGTCGCGATTGGCAACCCCGCCCACATAGCGGTAGTCCCCCCGGTAAAGGTAGGCACCGCTGAAGACCGAAAAATGCTGCTGCCACCCGGTGCTCAGGGTGTCATCGTGGGACAGCTCAATCAGCGAACTGCGGTCGAGGATCTCGCTGCCGGGTTCGCCGAACACCGTGCCATAGGGCGCGCCCGGCATCGCCTTGTCACGCGACGCGAAGCTGCCCAGCAGACGCCAGTTGCCAAGCCTCAACTTTCCATAGACCTTGCGGTAGTGCTCACCGTCGAGGCCACGCGCCCAGCCGTCGCTCGGGCCGCCGTCGTATTCCTGGTAGTAGCGGTCCTTGCCCTCGGCACCGTAGGCGGCGAAGCCGAGAAACCAGTCGCCCCCGCCCTCCATGCGCTGGCCGGCGACCACACCAACGCGCCGGCTCTGCCCGCTGCCCGCATCGACACTGACTCGCGTGCCATTGACATCGCCACCGTCGAGCATCACCAAGTTGATGATCCCGAACAGCGCGTTGCCGCCATAGACCGCCGAGGACGGGCCGGACACGAACTCAAGGCGCTTGATCCAGTCGATCTCGACCGGAGACTCATTGCCGATCAGGGCCTGATCGAAAAGTGCGTCGTTGCGCCGGGCGCCGTCGGTGACCAGCAGCACGCGGGAGTTGTAATCGCCGGAGCGGTTGAAGCCCCTGACACCGAGGTACGTATAGTTCTGATCGCTGGACGTAAACACGCCGGGCACGGTGGAAAGCGCCCCACCGGGATTGCGATAGCCCTGGTTCCGCAGCTCGTCAGCACCAATGACGGTGACCGAGGCGGGGGTGTCGGCCAGCGGCTGCGCGTAGCGCGTCGCACCCACGACCTCGATTCGCAACAGGTCGTCGAGTGACAGCTCGGCGAGCTCGAACTCATCAGCCACTGCGGCAGACACGCCACTGCCATGGGACGCAAGTCCGAATGCAAGGGCGAGAAAAAGCAATCGTAGCCGCCGGTCCTGCGTCAGTTTTTGTGCGGCATCTTGATTCATTGTTCCAAGCCGGTTTCGGCGTTTGTTTCACAGGCCGAAGGTGCGGCACATGCCGTGACGGTTTGCCTCACGCGCTCCTACTTCAGCCCGGAGAGGTAGTCGGCGACGGCGTCGATGTTGTCTCGGCCGAGCTGGGTGACGGCTGCCGTCATCGGCGCATAGAAACGTTCTCCCGACTGCGTCAGATAGCGCGTCAGACTGAGGCGGACATATTCGCGCTGCTGCCCGGCCAGACGGGGAAACGTGTCGCCACCGCGTGCATCGTCGCGGTGGCAGCGCGCGCACAGCCTGGCAAAGTAGGCCTCACCCTCCGCGGCACGGGGGCCGGGCGCAGTCGCGGGCTGCACCGGAGCGGCCGCATAAAAAAGCACGATGGCTGCCTTGTCACGTTCGCTGAGCACCTTCATCAGCCCCTGCATGAACTCATTCTTGCGCTTGCCGGTCAGAAAGGCATCGATCTGCCTGAGCAGATAGTCGGGATGCTGAGCGGCCAGGTTGGGGACTTCGGGATAGCGACTCATGCCGGTCTCGCCGTGGCAGTTTGCGCAGAATGCCGAGGACTTTCTGCCCTCGGCCTGCGCCGCCTGCAGATCGGCCGGGCTGCTTTGCAGTTGCGCAACCAGCTTGTCTGCCGCAACCGCATCTGCCGCGCCGAACGACGGTAGCGGCAGTCCGCCGAGCACAAGCAGGCAGCAGGCCAAGGCCAGAAACGGCCTGGCATTCGTATGAAGCATCAACATTCTCCTGACAATCAACAGCCCTGAACATGCCATCGAAATCTATACCTTTAGACATAGCATTCGAAAATCATGCTGCGGCCCTCAGCATAGCTCTACGCGCACGGGTGCGCGCTCGGGGATTCTACCTAGGGCCTAACGGTGCAGGCTTGATCAGGCGCAAACCCGGCGCGCGCCGGACGCAAGCCGGCATTGCCGCGTACCCGCACAGCACCTGTCGTGAAACGCAAGAATGGAGACCGGCATGAGAAGCCTGATGACCTGCCTGTTGTTGCTGTTCAGCACAGGGGCGATCGCCGATGACGAATCCCTCTGGGCGGCCCTCCGTGCGGACGGACATGTGGCGCTGATGCGCCATGCTCCCGCCCCCGGCATTGGAGATCCGACGGGCTTCGTGCTCGGGGACTGCAGCACCCAGCGCAACCTCTCCCCCGCGGGGCGCGCCCAGGCAGCCACTACCGGCGAACGCTTGCGCGCACAGGGCATCACCCGCGCCACCATCCTCTCGAGTCGCTGGTGCCGCTGCCTCGACACCGCGCGCCTGCTCGGCCTCGGCCCGGTCATTCCGACGCCGGCGCTGGACTCCTTCTTCAACGAACGCGACCAGGCCGCGGAGCGCAGTGCCGCCGTGCGCGCCCTGGTGCGGGACGCGGACACCGCAGCGGGACCACTGATCCTGGTCACGCATCAGGTGAACATCACGGCGCTGAGCGGGGTCTATCCAGCTTCGGGCGAGCTCATCGTCATGCGCATCGCTGGCGACGAACTCGAACTCGTGGGCCGCATTCCACCCTTGCCGTGACCCGCGCAGCGACGGGACGTGATCGCGGCCGAATTGACTGAAGGCAAGCCGCGATCGTCGCGACTCCGCGATAATGGCGCTCACGCTCCCGCACGATCCCCGACATGACTCCGAACCTGATCGTCCTCACCAACCTGCCCGACCAGCCTGCGGCCGATGCGCTCGCCGGGCACCTGGTCGCCCGGCGCCTGGCCGCCTGCGTCAACATCCTCGCCCCATGCACATCGGTGTATCGCTGGCAGGGCAAAACCGAGCGCAGCATCGAGGTGCCGATGCTGATCAAGACCACGGCCACGCGCTACGCCGAACTCGAGGCGGCAATCATCGAAGCGCACCCTTACGAACTTCCCGAGATTGTTGCAGTCCCTATCGAGCTTGGCCTCGCCGCCTACCTCGGCTGGATCGAGAACGAAACCGCGCCCGACGCACCTGCCCCCTGACACGAAAAGAACACGATGCAACGTCTGCTGATCCTGCTCGCCCTGCTGGCGAGCCTGTTTTCCCTGCCCGGCCAGGCGGCCGACCCCATCGAGCCGGAAAAGGCCTTTGCGATGACGGCCCGCGCGCTCGACCCGCAAACGGTCGAGGTCGTGTTCGACGTGGCGCCCGATTATTACCTGTACGGCAGCAAGTTCCGTTTCGACGCCGAACCCGCGAGCGTGGTGCTGGGCGAACCCGACCGCCCGCCCGGCAAGATCAAGCAGGACGAATTTTTCGGCGAAGTCGAAACCTATCGTGGTGAGCTGCGCATCCTGCTGCCGGTCACCGCACCTGCCGACGTCAAGCGCTTCGTTCTCCATGTGAGCAGTCAAGGCTGCTGGGACGGCGGCATCTGCTATCCGCCCACACCGCAATCGGCCGACATCGACCTCACCACGAGCGCCGCACCGGCTGGCAACAGCCTGCTGCAGCGTGCGCTCGACCAGGCGCCGAATGCGGCGTCGACACCGGCCACAACGGCATCCGGCGCAGCATCTGCGGTCAGCGGCGACGAGAGCGGCCGCATCGCCGGCCTGCTCAGGAATGCAAGCATCCCGCTGGTGCTGGCGAGCTTCTTCGGCTTCGGTCTGCTGCTGGCCTTCACCCCGTGCACCTTCCCGATGATCCCCATTCTGTCGGGCATCATCGTCGGTCACGGCCATCACATCTCGCGCGGCCGCGCCTTCATGCTGTCGCTCGCCTACGTGCTGGGCATGGCGGTCACCTATGCCGCCGCCGGTGTGGCCGCCGGCCTCACTGGCACATTGCTGTCGGCCGCGCTGCAGAACGTCTGGGTGCTGTCGAGCTTTGCGCTGGTGTTCGTGGCGCTGTCGCTGTCGATGTTCGGCTTCTACCAACTGCAGCTGCCGTCTTCGCTGCAGAGCAAACTGGCCGATACCGCCAGTCACAACAAGGGCGGCCACCTCGGTGGCGTGGCGGTGATGGGCGTGCTCTCGGCACTGATCGTCGGCCCCTGCGTCGCCGCGCCGCTGGCCGGAGCCCTGCTCTACATCGCACAGACGGGCAACGCGGTGCTCGGCGGATTTGCGCTGTTCGTTATGGCGCTCGGCATGGGCATGCCGCTGCTCGCCGTGGGACTCGCTGCACGTTCGGTCCTGCCCAGGACGGGGCCGTGGATGGAAGGCGTCAAGAAGGCCTTCGGCGTACTCCTGCTGGCGGTTGCGGTGTGGATGCTGATGCCGGTGCTGCCCGCACTGGCCAGCATGCTTGCGTGGGCCGCACTGCTGCTGTTCTCGGGCATTTTCCTGCACGCCATCGACCCCCTGCCGCCCGGCGCAAAGGGCTGGCAGCGTTTCTGGAAGGGCGTGGGCGTGATGCTGCTGATTGGTGGCGCTGCAATGCTGGTGGGCGCCATGGCCGGTTCGCGCGACCCGCTGCAGCCGCTTGCCGTTCTCCGCGCCGAAGCCGCCACCACCCCCGCACCGGCCTTCGAGAAAGTCGGGTCGATTGCCGAACTCGACGCCCGCCTTGCCGCCACAGACCGTCCGGTGATGCTCGACTTCTACGCCGACTGGTGCGTCTCGTGCAAGGAGATGGAGCGCTACACCTTCTCCGACCCGCAGGTGGCCGGACGCATGAGCCAGATGCTGCTGCTCAAGGCCGACGTCACCGACAACAACGACGAACACAAGGCGCTGCTCAAGCGCTTCGGCCTGTTCGGGCCCCCCGGCATCATCTTTTTCGACCCCGCAGGCAAGGAGCGTGATGGTCTGCGCGTGGTCGGATTCATGCCGGCACAGGCGTTTGCCGAAGTGCTCGATCGCGCCCGCTGATGCCCCTGCACAAGCTGTTTCTGCAGGCGCGAACGGGGGCGGGTGAACGCCCGGCATTCCGCTGCCGGAAGGCCTTGACGGGCAGCTCCCGGGAGGCAAAGGGCAGTCCGAATCGCGCCGAAGCCGCCGGTTTCGCCTACAATCCCGCTTTTCCCCTTTTCCTTCAGTCCCTTCATGTTCTCAGGCATCGTCGCGGCAGTCGGCCGCATTGAACACATCGAAGCCCTCGCTGACGGCGTGCGGCTGACCGTAGACACCCGCGGACTCGACCTTGAAGACGTGATTGTCGGTGACAGCATCGCCAACAGTGGCGTGTGCCTCACCGTGATCGCGCGCGATGGCGCCAAGGTGAAGTTCGACGTTTCGCGCGAGACGCTGAACTGCACCGTGGGGCTGGATCAGCCCGGTGGCGAGGTGAACCTGGAGAAGGCACTGCGCATGGCCGACCGTCTTGGCGGTCACCTGGTAACCGGCCACGTCGATGGCGTGGGCGAAGTGGTGAAGTTCGAGCCGGTCGGCGAAAGCCACGAGCTCGTGATCCGCGCGCCGGCTGCGATTGCCGGCTACATCGCCAAAAAGGGCTCGATCACGGTCAATGGCGTCAGCCTGACCGTCAACCGGGTCGAACATCGTGATTTCTCGATCAACCTGATTCCGCACACGGTCGAGGTGACCAACCTCAAGCACCTGAAGGCCGGAAGCCGGGTCAATCTGGAAATCGACCTCATTGCCCGCTACGTCGAGCGCATGCTCGCCTGGCGCACCGAAGAAGAGCAGGCGCAACAAGCCTGACACTGGAAAGGACCCCAACATGAGCGCACTCGCTCCGATTTCCGACATCATCGCCGAGATCAAGGCCGGCAAGATGGTGATCCTGGTCGACGAAGAGGACCGCGAGAACGAGGGTGACCTCGTGATGGCAGCCGAATTCGTCACCCCCGAGGCCATCAACTTCATGGCCCGTTTCGGTCGTGGCCTGATCTGCCTCACCCTCACCGAAGAGCGCTGCCGCCAGCTCGGCCTGCAGCAGATGGTGCGCGACAACCGCACCCCGCACGGCACTGCCTTCACCACCTCGATCGAAGCCGCCACCGGCGTCACCACCGGCATTTCGGCACATGACCGCGCCCGCACCGTGCAGGTCGCCGTGGCCCGCCATGCCACGCCGGACGATATCGTGATGCCGGGCCACATCTTCCCGCTCACCGCCCAGAAGGGTGGCGTGCTGATCCGTGCCGGCCACACCGAAGCCGGCTGCGACCTCGCCCACCTCGCGGGCGTCGAACCCGCATCGGTGATCTGCGAGATCCTCAAGGACGACGGCACCATGGCCCGCCTGCCGGACCTGATCGAGTTCGCCAAGGAGCACGGTCTCAAGATCGGCGCCATCCGCGACCTGATCGAGTACCGTGCAGCAAACGAGCACCTGGTGGAAAAAGTCACCGAGAAGGAAGTCGAGACCGCGCACGGCACCTTCCTGCTCTCCGCATTCGAGGACAAGACCTCCGGCGACGTGCATTTCGCCCTGTCGCGCGGTGACATCCGCCCCGAGAACGAGACCCTGGTGCGGGTGCACGAGCCGATCTCGGTCGTGGACTTTCTCGACCCAGAAAGCAATCGTCACAGCTTCCCGGTCAATCACTCGCTGGCACGGCTTGCTGCGGCCGACGCCGGCGTGATCGTGCTGCTTTACCGCCCCCAGTCCGGTCGCGAACTGCTGGCGGGCCTGACCGGTACCGCGGACCGTCCGGTGAAATGGGATGCCCGCCTGTTCGGCGTGGGCGCGCAGATTCTGCGTGCGCTCAATGTCGGCAAGATGCGGCTGCTATCGAACCCGCGCAAGATTCCGAGCATGACCGGCTTCGGCCTCGAGATCACGGGTTTCGTCGACCAGGACTGAGCGCGAGCGAAGCGGTCAGCGCAGCTGCGCCCCGACCCTTCACCTGCGCGGGGTGCCATGCGTGGCACCGCCCACAAACCAACCTAATATTGAATCGAAACCATGCCACGTTACGAAAACATCCATGAGTACGAAAGCGACCTGAACGGCAAGGGCCTGCGTATCGCAGTCGTCATGAGCCGTTTCAATCAGGACGTTTGCGAAGGCCTGCTGTCGGCCTGTACCGCAGAGCTGCTCGAGCTTGGCGTCGCACCCGATCTGATCCGGATCGCCACCGTTCCCGGCGCACTCGAAATCCCGCTGGTGCTGCAGAAACTCGCCAGCAGCGGCAAGTTCGACGCCCTGATCGCACTCGGCGCAGTGATCCGTGGTGAAACCTACCACTTCGAACTGGTTTCGAACGAGATGGGCGCCGCCATCACCCGTGTCGGCCTCGACGCCGGCATCCCGATCGCCAACGGCGTGCTCACCACCGAGGACGACGACCAGGCCATCGCCCGTACGCACGAAAAGGGCAGCGACTGCGCCCGTGCGGCAGTCGAGATGGCCAATCTGATGAAGGTACTGCCATGAGCAAGATGGCCCGTCGTCGCGCACGCGAGCTTGCACTGCAAGGCGTGTACCAGTGGCTGCTGTCGGGAAACTCGATGACCTCGGTGCAGAAGCACCTCGAGGCCGACACCGAGAATCTCGACAAGGTCGACCGCGAACTCTTCGTCAGCCTGCTGCACGGCACCCTCGAGAACGTCGAGTCGCTGCAGGCCTCGTTCGCCAAGCTGATCCACCGCCCGGTGAATGAGCTGTCGCCGATCGAGCACGCCATCCTGCTGATGGGCGCACACGAACTGCGGCACAACCTCGAAACGCCCTACCGCGTGGTAATCAACGAAGCCATCGAACTGGCCAAGGGCTTTGGCGGCACCGACGGCCATCGCTTCGTCAACGGCGTGCTCGACAAGCTCGCCGCCAACATCCGCCCGGAAGAAGTCGAAGCCGCACGCGCAGCCAAGGGCTGACGCGACCGCCGCTCGCAGCGCGGGCGCACCCCGGCTCACGATGCACCGCGCCTTACCAGGCAAAAAAATCCCGCCGAAGCGGGATTTTTTACGTCTGCAGCAGCCCTGAAGGCTTAGCCGCGCGAAGTGCGGTCACGGCGATCGCCATGGCTGCGCTCGCTGCGGCTCGACGGATGACCGTCGCGACCACCAAAACCGCCGCCACCACCCGAGCCACGGCGTTCGCCGTTGCCGGCTGCCGGACGGCCGTAGCCACCGCCATTACCGAAGCGACGACCATTGCCTGCACCTGCCGGACGCGGGCCCGAAGGCTTGCGCGGCGACGGCTCCATGCCGGGAATGGTGTGCACTTCAAGACGGTCACCGGTGAAGCGCTCGATCGCACGGATCAGGCCAGTTTCACGCGGGCCCGACAGGGTGATCGCGATACCGTCACGACCGGCACGACCGGTACGGCCGATACGGTGCACATAGTCTTCTGCCTGACGCGGGGGATCGAAGTTGATCACGTGGCTGATGCCGGCAACGTCGATACCGCGCGCGGCGACGTCGGTTGCGACCAGTACGCCGATGCGGCCCTGGCGCAGACGGTCGAGGGTACGGTTACGCTGGGTCTGGTGCATGTCGCCATGCAGCGCTGCGGCCGAGAAGCCCTTTTCCTGCAGGCTCAGCGACAGCTCGTCGGCGCTGCGCTTGGTCGCGGTAAACACCACGGCCTGCTGCAGACCGTCGTGACCCAGCAGGGCCTCGAGCAGACGGCTCTTGTGACCCATGTCATCGGCGAACATCAGGCGCTGTTCGATCTGGCCGCGGTCCTGCTTGGCGACTTCGATCTCGATGCGCTGCGGGTTGCGCGTCATGCGCTCAGCCATGCGACCGACCACGCCATCAAGCGTTGCCGAGAACAGCAGGGTCTGGCGCTGGGCCGGGGTGGCTGCAACGATGGCGTCGATGTCTTCGGCGAAGCCCATGTCGAGCATGCGGTCGGCTTCGTCGAGGATCAGCACTTCAACGTCGGAGAGCTTGATCTTGCGACGGTTCAGGTGATCGAGCAGACGGCCCGGGGTGGCGACAACAACGTCAACCGGACGCTGCAGCTGCTTGACCTGGGCAAAGAAGGGCGCGCCACCGACGAGGCAGGCGGTGTTGAGCCAGCGCAGTGCCTTGCCGTAGGTCTGCACCGCTTTCTCGACCTGCTGGGCAAGTTCGCGAGTGGGCGTCAGCACCAGAACGCGCGGACCTGCACCAGGCGCCGGACGACGGTCGATGAGCTTGTGCAGCGACGGCAGCGTGAAGGCTGCGGTCTTGCCGCTACCGGTGTGGCTGGACACCAGGAGGTCCGAACCGGAGATGGCGGCGGGAATGGCCTGCATCTGCACCGGGGTCGGGATGGTGTAACCGGTTTGCTCAACGGCTTTGATGAGTTCGTCGGCGAGGCCGAGGCTCTGAAATGTCATGATTCTTCCTGTATTGCTGGCTGGCTTGTGGCCAGACGGATTCGGGTCCGAAAATTCGAACCACAAGGCATCGCGCCGCCACGCAACTGCGGGTAGGCAGTTCCGGAGCGTCGGGCGACAAGCGCGCGATGGGCGTGGGCCGGTCATCAGGCAAGCCTGAAGACCGCGCATCGGCACCAACCGGTTGTCGCGATGCCAATCGATCGGAAGAACGAGAGGATTCTGGCGGGAGGTCGGGGGCGATGGGGCTGTGATAACAGTCCCTGGGGCCGGTCCGGCGGAAAGATTTCCGCATCTCAACCTTGTAAGGCCCTGCTGCTGCATTGCACAACGGGGCGAATTATAAAGACTTTCTGTCCCGCTGTCGAAGGTTCATTTGCGAAAGACGTAAAAAAGGCGACGAGCACACTGCGGTGCGTCGTCGCCTCATCAGCGAACCCTGCGGATATTACTTGCCGTTTACGGCGGCCTTCAGCGTTGCGCCAGCGGTGAACTTCGGCACGCTGGAAGCGGCGATTTCGATGGCTGCGCCGGTCTGCGGATTGCGGCCGGTGCGTGCAGCGCGCTTGGACACTTCGAACGAACCAAAGCCGGTGAAGGCAATCTTGTCGCCCTTGGAGAGTTGTTCGGCAACAATGTCGAGCACGGAGGACAGCGCGCGATCAGCCTGAGCGCGGGAAACATCCAGACGGTCGGCCAGGGCTTCGACGAATTCACCTTTGTTCATGCTTTTCCTCGATTTGATTGGTGTGTACGGAATGAAATACTGGATCTACCGGCGGATTCTAGCACTGTCCCACGTGCTGGCGCAGTCAGTAACAACCCGAAAGCACTATGTAGCGTCATCTTTGAGACATTCGCCACACTCATGGCATTCGGCACCCGCCGGAGCAGCCGGAGATGGTACCCCGAAGTACTGACGAAGGTGGAATGTGTTCTGCCTCGAGCGTGCCGGAGCAGGCTCTTCAGTCAGCCTTGTAGGGGCCGCCGCCGAGGCCGATCGGTGCAGGCGCGGCCGCAACGAGCCTGGAGAAGATGCGCTGAAAGTCTTCATGCGTGGCCGGATCGCCGGTGCCCGCCATCGGATCGGCGTTTTCGCGGAAACCTGCCGCTGCCTCGGCCCAGTCGTCCGCGGTGAAGTACTTCTTCACCAGCGGCAGGATCACGTGTTCTTCGAGCAGCATGTGATTGCGATAGAACTCGGCAAAGCGCTCGAACGCCTGCGAGAAGGCGTCGAAGCCGTCGCGCGCGCCACTTGCGTACTGATGCAGTGCGGCCTCGAGCGCCTTGATGCGATCGTCGCCCACCGCGTGCTCCTGCTCGAGCCTCGCCATGGCCTCGGCGCCCTCGCTGGTGCGCTTCTTGAGGATGGCAAAAAGGTACTGGTCTTCCTTGGGGTGGTGCTTCTTCTCCGGATAGGCATCGAGATAGTGCACCATGGCCTTCAGCAGGGCGAAGTCCGGCTGCAGCGTGCCTTCGCCGATCTCCTTGATCATGTGACGGATGGCGTGAAGGATGGCCGCCAGCGACTGATGTTCGTCCTGGATGATACGCAGCGCTTCCATGATTTCTGTCCTTGTCCGACTGTCGTGTCAAACGACGTGTTAGGTGAAATGCCCGTGGCCTCGGCCGGGCACCGACGGGACGGGCAGCAGGCGCCGCCCTCCCCCTTCAGGTGGCCAGCATCGCCTGATGCTTGCCACCGAGTCCGAGATAGGCCTCGATCACACGCGGGTCGTCGCGCAGCTGCACGGCCGGTCCTTCCATGGCGATCGCGCCGGTCTCGAGCACGTAGGCGTAGTCGGCCACCTGCAGCGCGGCGCGCGCGTTCTGCTCCACCAGCAGGATCGAAACCCCGCGCTTGCGCAGCTCGGCGATGATGCGAAAGATCTCGCGCACGATCAGCGGTGCGAGCCCG
>NZ_JBYEXN010000019.1:0-102508 GCF_057621855.1 Parazoarcus sp. PS-13 R2A | reverse complement strand
CGGCCGGAGGGGCCGTTGGTTTGTCGCACCAGGAACGACTGCAATGAGACGGTCAGCCGTCATAGCCCAGAAACTCTGGTCGAGTGACCGCTTGGCTCTTCAGGCTACTTCCGGATCCGACCCTCAGCGGTCCTCCACTGTGTCCGAGACTCTATGGCGGGTGACTGAGTGGACCTGCCGTTCGTAACGACTGATCACCGGCAAGCCGTCGGCCAAAGCTGCCCTTGCGGATCATGCCAGACTCAGGCGGCCATGCGCTGGCGAACTGCCGTTCAACTGCCGGTTGAGTGCCAACCAAAAACTGGGCAACCGCCTCATAGCCAACCAAAATGATAACGCCCCACCATTGGCGCCTAGATCATTACCGATTCATAATCGCTACTTCGTTGGGGGATTGGACAAGGCTAGGCGCATGCGAGCCCAGTCCCACGTCCTTAGAATAGAAGAGCAAATAGATGACTCGAACTGTCGCGGACCGCGAAAATCAATGGACGGAATTTCTGAATCGTTGGCCGCTCGAAAACCTGGCCGAAATGACCCTGGCACAGTACACCGAGGCAGGAAACCAAGACTGTTTCGTATATTGGCTAGAAGCAAGGACGGAAATCCTGGGGTCGATATGGGGTGGGTCGGCATTTAAGTTTGGCGTGTATTCCCGGAAGGATACGACGCCCAAATCCAACTTGTCCGACCGCTTATCTGACCGCTCCTATGGCGATGAATACGCTTGGTACACCAAGTACGGCAATTCGCCTGAAGAAGCCTTTGAATCCGTCAAATCGGTCATTCTGACCGTAGCCAATGCTGCGCGAACCGGCAAATTGGCGCTTATTGATGACGCGGACTTCGGCCAGAGTTTTAAATGGAAAATCGCATTTCTGTATCAGGACCGTACATCACTGTGCGTGTTGCCGATCTACAAAACAGAATTTTTGCGTGCCGCTCTTGATAGCTCAGAAAAGCGAGCATCCGTTTTGCATCAGCAACTCCTTGCAAAGCGACCTCCTCGAGATCAACAGACTGGCGACGAAAAGAGCATCTTTGCCTATGTGGATGCAATTTGGCCTGGTATCCAGGCACGCATCAAGACAGAACTCACACCAGAAGTTGCAAAGGACTTCTTCGAGCAATCTGAGCATTTTGCTCAGATCAAACCCGCAACTAAGAAAATGGCGGGATACCAGACTGCCAACGACTTGCAAATAGCACTGGCCCTGGATAACAAAAAGACCACGCTTTATTTAAGCGCCGGAGATTGGCTAACTTTGGTCAAGCATCTACTGCTCGACATCGTTCCTTACGCGCCCGACAAATCACGTAGTAGCAACATCGCTGCGAATGCACCCCTGCTATCCGTTGGACACGCCATCACGAAAGTGGTTGTACCTGACATGGACGCCCTAATAGCCCTTTGTGAGGCGTACGACGACGCCATCGACACCCCGATATCCTCTGCGAATTCGAGCACTATGACATCAATGATCCAGCCTACGCCACCACTGAATCAAATCTTGTATGGGCCACCAGGGACCGGGAAAACCCATTCCACCATCGAGGCATCGCTGGAGGTTTTGGCGCCGGAATTCCTAGCCGAACATGCCGATGATCGCTCCGCACTCAAAGAGCGTTTTGATGAATTGATCGCTGCAGGACATATCCGGTTCGTGACCTTCCACCAAAGTTTCAGCTATGAAGATTTTGTTGAAGGGTTGCGCGCGGAAAATGACGAAAGGGGGCAACTGCGTTACGACGTGGTGGACGGGATTTTCAAAATGCTGTGCGATGCAGCTGCCGCCAAAGTAACCAAGCAAGAAGCATCTCCTATCGACATTTCCGGCCGTAGAGTCTGGAAGATGTCCTTGGGAAATAGCCTAGGTGACGATGCCTACATTTTTGAAGAATGCGTTGAAAATGGCTATGCGTTACTTGGCTACGGGGCACAACAAGACTTTAGCCATTGCACCACCCGGCAGCAGATCCAAGAACGCTTAGCTGCAAATGGGCATCCAGTCGATAGCGATGCCTACGAACTGACAGCAGTGAACACCTTCGTCAACAAAATGGCGATTGGCGACTTGATCGTGGTGACCGAAGGGAATTTGAAGTTTCGAGCGATCGGTGAAATCAGCAGCGATTACCGACTGCTAAACCGCGAAGAGCAAGGGGACACCTACGGTCAGTCCCGAGGGGTTAAGTGGTTACGAGTCTATAAGCCGTCATTACCCCATGATCAGGTGATGAATAACCAATTCAGCCAAATGACGATTTACGAGCTAAAACCCAGTGCCATAGACATGGTGAAGCTGGCGTCGCTCCTGCAAACCCAAGTCTCGTTGGAAACAACAAACTCTGGATCGTCACCCTTTGTCGTTGGGGAACAATTTCGATCAGCCTACGTGGTTGTAAAAGCCACAAGTGACCTACTCGAGCTCAAGAAGCCCAACGAGAAGATCTTGCCGCTCGGCATGAGCCTGCTCGAGACACTGGCGAACTATGTGCGGGAGGGGCGGCTATCCCTCGATGACATCCGTGACAAGCAAGTCTTTGAGAAGGTGCCAGATACGCTGCTCGAGCCCTACTTGGTCAATGGCTACAACAGTATCTTGCCACACTTGGTTGAACGCTTAGTAAAGGGTGATTCCAGCAGTGCTAAGCGAAATTCCACTGAGCGAACTTCTGTCGATGCCAAAGTGTTGATCATCGACGAAATCAACCGTGGCAATGTCTCCAGGATCTTCGGGGAATTGATCACATTGATCGAGCCGTCGAAACGAGCAGGGAATCCTGAGGCACTGGAAGTCATGCTGCCCTACTCAAAGGAACGCTTTTCCGTTCCGGCCAACCTATTCCTGATCGGCACAATGAACACCGCCGATCGTTCACTCGCAGGATTGGACATCGCCCTAAGACGCCGATTCACCTTCCGTGAAATGCCTCCAAGGCCAGAGTTGTTGAGTGACATTGATATTCAGGGACTCAATATTGGCCAGTTGCTGAGAGTCATGAATGAACGAATCGAAGTGCTGCTCGACCGTGATCATTGCTTAGGTCATGCCTATTTCATGCCGCTGATCGACGAACCCACCCTCGAGAAGCTTGCATTAATTTTCAGAGTCACTGTCCTACCCTTGCTGCAGGAGTACTTCTTTGAAGATTGGCAGCGAATTCAATGGGTACTCAACGACCACCGGAAGCCTCAGGCTATCCGTTTCGTTTTCAAGCAAAATCTGAATACTCAGGCCTTGTTTGGGGATGGGGTTAACATCAGCGACCAGGGTGGTATCTGGAAAATCAACGCCCCTGCATTCGGACAGATTGAGTCTTACCTGGGCATCATTTCAGCCCAACAAGGGGATGAGGCCGAGTGACTACTGCGGTTACGGTCCGAGAATATGCGCGGCTTACGACACAAGAGGTGTCGGAGCCCACGCTGGATCGGGCCCATATTTCGGCCTCTGCATTTGATTGGCTCTGCGCGCTTAGTGCAACCTTTAGACGATCAGGTGCATCCCTACTGCAGGTTGAGGGGCGGCAATGGCTGAAACTCGATAACTACGTTGGGGTAATCGAAACCCCTTGCGGGACTCGACTGGAGATCCTGCCTAAGCATACGGATGAAGGAGACTGCGTTTTCCGCAGCCGAGAGCTACTTCGCCGGATGATCTCGACGGCGATGGATCTTCCCGTCCGCGTGGCCCATGAAACCTCCCTCCAACTCTTCGATGCACCCTTGAGTGAATGGGTAATCAGGCAATTTCTAATTGGCCTGGATCATCTGGTCAAACGAGGTGTTCGCTCCGATTACGTTCGCATTGAGGCCAGAGAACGTTACCTACGAGGGCAACTCGATGCGGTGCGCCAGATGCGCCAACCACCAGGGCGTGACCATATTTTTCAGATCCGCCACGACGTTTACGTGCCCGACCGGCCGGAGAATCGCCTACTTAAATCGGCTTTAGAACTGGCCGCCAATCGCACGCTGAACCCCGAGAATTGGCGACTCGCGCAAGAACTGAGAAGTCTGTTTCACGAAGTACCAAACAGTTCCGATTTTGCGTCAGATTTCCGGAAGTGGCGTACAGACCGCTTGATGGCGCACTATCAAGCAATACGCCCCTGGTGTGAGCTAATTCTGTACCGACAGATGCCATTCTCAGTGGTCGGCGAGTGGCATGGAATCAGCATGCTTTTCCCAATGGAAAAGCTCTTCGAGCGATACGTAGCGGCGACTCTACACACGATTCTTCACAGTCAAGCCAATTTAGTCACCCAGGCCTCAAGCCTGTCGTTGTGTGTGCATGAAGACAAGCCAATGTTTCAGTTACAGCCGGACATATTGGTTCAGCAAGGACATGAACGTTGGGTGCTGGACACCAAGTGGAAGCGCATCAATCAACATCTAAAGGCGAAAAACTACGAAATCAGCCAATCCGATTTCTATCAAATGTACGCCTATGGACAGAAATATCTCGGTGGAAAAGGCTCTTTGGCCTTGATATACCCAATGCACGGGAGCTTTTCAAAGGCGCTCCCGGCCTTCCATTTCAACCCAGACCTTTCTTTGTGGGCGATTCCGTTTGACCTCGAAGATCAACGCATCTGCTTTGATCGAACTCATTTTCCCTTTGTAAAACAACCAACGGGGATAGCTTCAGATAGCCATGATGAAAACCTTACGGAACGCGCTAACCAATGAGATTGGCTTGGCTTCAATTGAGGCAGATAAGTATCTAATTGCTGCCCGTTGTAGTTCATCATCTCAACGTCGGCTCAGGTCGAGTCGCGTCCGTAGGCGGTCTGGCAGCTTCCAGAGTGGAGTTGTCTCTCGATCGGCAGGTTGGGAGTAAAGTCGACAGGCCGGTCCTGGCCGAGGCTGTGTAAAATCGCCTTTTATGGCATGATATTGGCATTGTTTTAAGGTGATCGGGTGCCATGAAACGATTCATCGAAGGACAGTGCCGGACGCAGGGCGCGTTGCTACCCGAGAGCCTGGATGACTTTGTCTCCGAGACCAATCCGGTACGGGTAATCGACGTCTTCGTCGATGAACTGGACCTGCGCAAGTTGGGCTTCGCCGGCGTTGATCCGGCGGCCACCGGACGACCCGCCTATCACCCGGGGGCGCTGCTCAAGCTCTACATCTACGGCTATCTGAATCGGATTCAGTCCAGTCGGCGCCTGGAACGCGAGGCGCAGCGCAACCTGGAGTTGATGTGGCTCGTCGGGCGCTTTGCGCCCGACGTCAAGACCATCGCCAACTTCCGCAAAGACAACCCCAAGGGGATCCGCGGGGTCTGTCGCCAGTTCGTCGTACTGTGCAGAGAACTGGGGCTCTTCGCCGCAGCGGTGGTGGCAATCGACGGCAGCAAGTTCAAGGCGGTCAACAACCGCGACCGCAACTTCACCAGCGCCAAGCTCCAACGGTGCATGCAGGAGATCGAATCCAGCATCGAGCGTTACCTCGTCGAGATGGATACCGCCGACCGGCAAGAGCCGGCGGTGGCCCAAGCGAAGAAGGCGCGGATGAAGGCACTCGAGGCGATCGGTGTCCAGCTCGAGAACACGCCCGACAAGCAGATCTCCCTCACGGATCCCGACGCCCGATCCATGAAGACGCGGGGCACGGGCATCGTGGGTTACAACGTGCAGACGGCCGTCGAAACGAAGAACCATCTGACCGTTGCCCATGAGGTGACCAACGACGGTCTGGATCGGGACCAACTGAGCAAGATGGGGAAGCAGGCCCGCAAGGCCATGCGAGTGGACTATCTCACCGCGATTGCCGATCGGGGCTATTACAAGAGTGAGGGAATCCTCGCCTGCCACAAGGCCGGCATCGTGCCCCTGGTTCCGAAAAGCGCGACCTCCAACGCGAAAGCCGACGGACGTTTCGACAAGTCGGACTTCGTGTATGACCGAGAGAACGACGAATACATTTGCCCGGCTGGCGAGCGCCTGATCTGGCGCTTCACCCGCGTTGAGGCCGGACTGACGATGCATCGCTACTGGAGCTCACACTGTCCGGGATGCTCTATCAAGGACCAGTGCACGCCAAGTGACTACCGGCGTGTCAGCCGCTGGGTGCATGAGGAAGAACTCGAGGTGATGCAGGCCCGGCTAGACCAGGCGCCCGACAGCATGCGTATTCGACGCCGAACGGTGGAGCATCCCTTCGGTACTCTCAAAGCATGGATGGGCGCGACGCATTTCCTGACCAAGGGCCTCGAACGCGTCAGAACGGAGATGAGTCTGCACGTCCTCGCGTACAACCTGAAACGGGTGATGAAGTTGATAGGAAATGAGGCATTGATGGTGGCGATGAAGGCCTGAAAGGGCCTTTTCGAAGCTCAATTGAGCTGATTTGCCGCCTGCAAATTCGTTCGCTTCCGCCGCAGTGCGCCGGAACGACCGATTCTTGGCGCATCGGCGGCCGTTTTTGCACAGCCTCGGCCGGATCCGGAAGTAGCCTGAAGTGCCAAGCGGTCACTCGACCAGAATTTCTGGGCTACGACGGCTGACCGTTCCATTGCTGTCGTTCTTGGTGCGATACCCCAACGGCTGCTCCGACCGATCACCAGCCAGTCACCGATGTCCCCCACTGCCGAAGCCCCCCGAAAAGCGATCCATGCGCAGACCGGGGGGCAGACACCTGTAAATTCAGGCAAACGAAAACGCCCCGACGAGATGCCGGGACGATTTCGACTTTATTGGCAAGGAACAGTCCGGTTTTCCTGGTTGTTGAACGAGAAGGTCCAGTCTGAAGCGGAAATTGCCGGACTCTTCATGGATCAGTCGACTCTGACCCCTTCGATTCCGCTTCCTTAGGCTGAGATTGATCATGCAAGGCCTTTTTGATGTCGGTGACCAAAGCTGTTGCACAGTCTTCTGTCAGTCCGCCCGCAAGAATGCCGGCTGCGCTCTTGCCGTCTTCGCGGATCATCACCGTATAGCCGCGTTTCGATTGACGTCGGCCCATATGGCGCCCGGCCATTGAGGCAATCGGTACGCCGTTGGGTCCCGGCATGAGAGGGTCGGGATCCACGACCAGCCCTTCATGTGCGACGTACACGTCCTTCACGGCTTTCAGTTCCATGGTGACGTCACCGCTCTGAACCCCCTTTGGGGAGACCGAGATCCTTGCGGGCTTTCTGTCGCGTGCCCCAGGCAGCACGAAGGTGCAGCCGACACCGATGAACACGAGCGCGACGATGAAAAGCCCCGTAAATCCGCCGGATGATCTTGTGCCTACCAAGAGTGCGTTGAGCAGCAGGAAAGCACCGATGGCGAACAGCGGCAGCGCAGGCATGCGCGCTGCGCGCGCGGGCTGCACATCGAAAAGATAGCCGCCCGTTGCCGGATCGTCGTAGCGCGTGAAGCTGGATGTTGGCGGATTGCGCCATGTGCGCAACACGTTCAGGCCGTGCCACTTCCACAGCGGTACGCTCACCACCGCGCCGACCAGCGCGATCCGAAGCAGCATGCCCATGTTGAGGCTCGGCGATACGAAGAAGAGCGCCACAACAAGCGTGTTGAGCAAGAGAAAGGCGATGCCGAGCCAGATCAGGGCGCGCAGCCACATCGGTCGGTTCCTGCCCAAGGCCTTACTGACAGCTTCGTTTTCTTGCATCACGCCTCCCAAGGGCTCTGACGTTTGACATGAGAGGCTGCGCCCGGCTTTTCCGGCGACGCCCTCTCGATCGGCCTGCTGGACGCCACCGCGACGGCCTTGCCGTATCACGAGGCTCGATTTCAAACAGTTGCTAACGGAAGCCGCCGGCTGGCAGCTTCATTGGAATAAAGACGATTTTGAGCAATTCGTCCAGCATCTCATAAGAATGGGACAGGAAGGAATTCTGAGCACTCGGGGGATGCTTCCCCTACACCGAAGTTTGCCTTCGAGTGCCGGGGGCAAGGGGGGCTGTCGTCCGTCAGGTGAGTATCGCGGCCTGCCAAGCAAGGAGCAGCGCGAGCAATTGACGGTTCTTGCGAACGTCAGCAATTCGTCACGGCACTGTTTGTCAGGCTGACTGGCGAGGTCTCGCGGTGACTTCGGCCTTCCAGCAGGGGGCGACTGTTGTGCAGTTCACTAACGCCATCTATCACCGAAGGCATAATTGGAATCCCTTCCTTGTCGCGGCAGTTTTTGTGCTGGAATGCAGGCTCCTGGCATGAGCTGCCCACGCAGAGAAAAGTGCAATGCCCCTGATTACCCGTAACCGCTTCCTGGCCGAGTGGCTTCTGCTTCTGAGCGGGTTGTTCGTCGTTGGAGCGGTCATCGGGCTGACGCTCTACCGTGACCACACTGCCATCGGCGTCCTTGAGCGTGACCGGCTTGCCACCCAGGCGCGCGTCATCGACAGGAACCTCGGTCGCGCCCTGCTCGTGGTCGATCGCACCCTGACCGGCATCCGCGACGATCTTCCCGGCTGGCAGCAGGAGAGGGACGGCATGGCCCGCGCCAGCCACCGGTTGCGGGCCTTCGCCGATGCCATGCGCAGTGTGCGCACCTTGCTGGTCTTCGATGCCGAGGGCGATGTCGTCGCGGCGAACCGCCCGGCGCTGCTCGGCAAGAACTTCGCTCACCGGCCCTACTTTCAGAGGGCGCAGGCCGACGCCAATCCTGACGTGCTCTACGTCTCGCCGCCCTTCGAGACCGCGCTCGGGGTCTGGGCGATGAACGTGGTGCGCGTGGTTATGACCCCTGACGGAAAGTTTGCGGGCATCGTCTCGGCCACGCTCGACCCGGAGGAGATTCGCTCACAGCTGAGCGCTGTCCTCTACGGGACGGACATGTGGGCGGCCATCGCACACGGCGACGGTCTGCAGGTCATCATGGAGCCGGACCGGCCTGGTCAGTCCGGCAAGAGTCTGGCTCAGCCCGGTTCCTTCTTCTCGCGCCACATGGCGAGCGCGCATCCGGCAGAGGTGCTTGAGGGCGTGGTCGCGGCGACAGGCGAGCTGCGCATGATGGCGCTGCAAACCATCCGGCCGGACGATGTGCCGATGGACCAACCCCTGGTGGTCGCGGTCGGGCGCGACATGGGCGTGCTCTATGGTGCCTGGCGGGGCCAGGCCCGGATGGGCGGCGGCTTGTTCGTCCTGCTTGCCGGCTTGACCGTGCCCGGCCTGGCAATCGCCCAGCGCCGCCGCCGCCGCGTCGAGACGGAAAGGGAGCAGGCCGCCGCTGCCTTGGCGCGCAGCGAGCATTTCATGCGTTCGCTGATCGACATCATTCCCGGCATGGTCGGCTACTGGGATGCCGATCTGCGCTGCGGTTTCGCCAACATCGCCTATCGCGAATGGTTCGGCAGAACGCCGGAGCAGATGCAGGGCATCCACATTCAGGAGCTCATGAACAAAGCCCTGTTCGAGAAGAACGAGCCCTTCATACGGGCGGCGCTGGCTGGCGAGCGCCAGCACTTCGAGCGCACCCTGACCAAGGCTGATGGCAGCACCGGCTACACCTGGGCCCACTACATTCCCGACGTGGTCGACGATCAGGTGCGCGGCTTCTTCGTGCTCGTCAACGACATCACGGACCTCAAGCAGGCACAACTGCAACTGGAGGCCACCAACACCGCCCTCGAAAAGCGCAGCATCGAATCCGAGGCCGCCAGCCGGGCCAAGAGCGCCTTCGTCGCCAACATGAGCCACGAGATCCGCACGCCAATGAACGCGGTGCTCGGCCTGCTGGAACTGCTGCAGCACACCAGGCTGGGCGGGCATCAGCTCGACTACGTGCGCAAGGCCGAAGGTGCGGCGCGTTCCCTGCTCGCCATCCTCAACGACATCCTCGATTTCTCCAAGGTTGAGGCGGGCAGGATGCAGCTGGACGACACCCCTTTCCGCCTCGACGAGCTGCTGCGCAATCTCTCGGTGATGCTCTCCGCTGCGCTGCAGGACAAACCGGTGGAGGTACTGTTTGATATCGCTCCGGAGTTGCCCCGCGCGCTGCGTGGCGACCCGCTGCGTCTGCAGCAGGTGCTGCTCAACCTGGCCGGCAACGCGGTGAAGTTCACCGAGCGTGGCGAGGTCATTGTCAGCCTGCGTCCGGTCGAAACGCGGGCCGGGTCTGCCCGCATCGAGTTTGCCGTCCGCGACACCGGCATTGGCATTGCGGCCGAGCGTCTGCAGGCGGTATTCGAGGGCTTTACTCAGGCGGAAGGTTCGACCACGCGCCACTACGGCGGCACCGGCCTTGGCCTCGCCATCAGCCAGCGCCTGGTGAGCCTCATGGGCGGCGAGCTGCAGGTGGAGAGTACGCCCGGGGCTGGAAGCCGTTTCCATTTCACCCTCGACCTCCTTCGCGACGAGGCGACCGAGCAACTCGTCCAGCGCGAGCTCGACCCCGGGCGCCTGCCCAAACCCCCGCACGTGCTGATTGTCGATGACAACGCAATGGCTCGCCAGGTCCTGGCCAACGCGACGCAGTCCTTTGGCTGGTCTGCCGAGACCGCCGCCAGCGGCGAGGAGGCTGTGGAGCGCGCAGATGCGGCCATCGCCGCCGGGCGGCCGTTCGACATCATCTGTCTGGACTGGCTCATGCCCGGTCTGAACGGCTGGGATACGGCCGAACGCATCCGCGCAATGGAGCACGGTCCGCGCGAGCCCGTGCTGCTGATGGTGACCGCCAAGGGTCGCGAGATGCTCGAGGAACGCATTGCCGGCGTCGATGACAATCCCCTCGACGGTTTTCTGGTCAAGCCGGTCACGCCATCCATGCTCTTCGACGCCATTGCAGTCGCCACCGGCGGCGAATCGGTGACGACCGACCACGACGGCAGCGCACACCTCCTTGGCCGGCCGCTCGCCGGGCTGCGGCTATTGCTGGTCGAGGACAACCCCTTGAACCAGCAGGTCGCGCGGGAACTGCTGGTTCATGCCGGTGCCTGGGTGACGGTGGCGGACGACGGCCGGGCCGCGCTGACCTTGGCGCAATCGGACGAGGCGCTCTTCGATGCCGTGCTGATGGACATCCAGATGCCGGGAATGGACGGTTACGAGGCCACGCGCCGCCTGCGTGCGAGTGGTTTCACGGTGCCGATCATCGCCATGACCGCCAACGTGCTGGCGGCCGACCGCGACGCCTGTCTTGCCGCCGGCATGAACGACCACGTCGGCAAGCCCATCGATTCGCGGGAGCTGGTTGCCACCCTGTTGCGCCAATGTGGACGGGCAGAGGTTGTGGCCCCGGTGGTTCGCCCAGCCGGGCCGCTGCCGGAAAGCCCCGAGGGCTTCGACCTGGGGCCTGCGCTGGCAAGGCTGAATGGCGATCGCAGCTTCTTTGCGCAACTGGCGCGCGACTTTGTTGCCGATCAGGGCAACAGTGCCGACCGCATCGAGCAGGCCTGGGGCGGGGGCGACTTCACGACAGCGACCCGCGAACTGCACACGCTCAAGGGGCAGGCGGCGATGCTGGGCGCCCAGCCGCTGGCGAACCTGGCTGCGGAGCTCGAGTCTGCGGCCAGGTCGGGCGAGGACACAGCCCGTCATGTCGAAAACCTCACCCGGCTGCGCACGCTGATCGACACGAGCGCCGCGTCGCTGCTGACCCTTGCCGAGGCACTTGATCCGCCGCAGGTCGTCGCCGAGCCTGCGCCGGCGGAGCCGGGCTGCGTGGCCGAACTGCTCGACGAACTCGTCCCCCTGCTGGCAGAGAACAATCTGCGTGCGCTCGATGTCTTTGAGGCGTTGAAGCAGGCGACAGGCGGACATGGCGAACGCTTCGCCGAACTGGACCGCGCTGTGCAGCGACTTGATTTTGCCGCTGCGCAGACCCTGGTGGCGAGCCTGCGCCAGCAGGGCACGACATGAGTGCCGTCCAGATCTGCACGCCGCAGCTGCCATCCGGCTGCAACTTGTCCGACACGGCTCTCGGTCAGGCCAGGAGCGCTGGTCGCAACCGGGTCTGATTCAAGTCTGGCGTCCGGCTGCGGGCATCCTGGTGTGCCGGGCTGTCGGGCAGGGGCACACGGTTGATCCGATGGGACGCATCAGGCCTTGCCGGCGCGTGCCGACGGCGTCTGGCAGCCCACGATTGCGGGCGCTTCATGAATGAGTTCATCGTTCTCGAGCGCCGCCACCATGAACAGGGCGAAGTCCACGCGGCGTGTGAGATTGCTTTCGAGGATGGCGTCGCCCACGTGCCGACTCCAGGCCGGCAGGCCCTGGCTCTCTCCTTCTTCGAGGTTGCTTGCGCGGACGACGGTCCACTTCGTCGTGCTGGCGAAGATCCGTCGGCACGCTTCAACCTGGTCGTCCAGCTCCGCCAGCCGGAAGAGGCGGGCGATGGGGCCGGCAATGGCCACCAGCGCTTTCAGTTTCCACGAGTAGCGGTCCTTGCCGTCGCGGCTGATATGCCAGCCGCAGGAGAACACGAGCCGTGCATCCGGGGGGGAATAGTCCATCACCGCCTGGGCGGTGCCCGATGAATACTGCTGGACGCCCCAGGGAACCAGTACGGTGAGCACGCCATCGCAGCCTGCTACCGCTTTCCTGATGACGTCGCGGTCGTTTGTCGCGCCCGGGACGATGGTGATGCGACCCTTGAAGCGGTCGAGCTTGCCGACGCTGCGCTCACGGCAGACACCGACGACCTCATGGCCGCGGTCGAGTGCATGCTGGACCATGTACTGGCCGAGTTTTCCGGATGCGCCTACAACGCAGACCTTCATGATGTTCCCTCCCTGTTCGCCACGGCCCTCGTGCAGATCGGCCGGGCGGGCCGCCCGCGGGGTCATGCCGCGCCCTTGCGGGCGCGTGTGCAGCGCCTCAGCGCAGCGGAATGGCAATCGGCCGCAGAGGCGCGGCGTCCGAGCCCCGAAGCTTGAGTGAGCCGCCGATGAAGGCGAACTCGTAAACGCGATCGCGCGCCAGATCCTCCAGGTAGGCCAATTCTATGATCGGCGTGCCGGTCTGGGCCAGCAGATAGGTGTGGAGTGGCACGTAGTTGCCCTCGATCTCCGAGGGGAAGCTCTCGAAGCTCAGGTTGTCGGCACCGACCACCATGGCACCGCTTTCTTCCACCAGGAAGCGTGCAGCCTCCATTCCCATCCCCGGAGGATTCGCCATGTAGGCCTCGGCATCGTCGTAATGACGCATCCGGCCGGTGCGGATCAGCACGACGTCGCCGGGTTCGAGTCTGGTTTGCTGATGGGCAAGCGCAGCGCGCAGGTCTTCACGCGTGACGCGATAGCCGTCCGGCAGCATGTCCACGTTCCTGGACGCCGCTACGTCGATCAGGACGCCACGAGCGATGATGGGCGGGATCTTCTCGGCGCCCGCCACCGTCCATCCGCGGTCGCCGAGGTGCGTTCTCGCGTCGAAACCATTCCAGATCCGGCCGTCGAGGCCGAAATGACCAAGGGCGTCGATGTGGGTGCCCATGTGCGTATACATCGAGATGGCCGCGCCGGTGTAGCTCACATGTTCATTCATGGCCTGGCCCAGACCGAGCGGGTCGGCGACAACGTTGCCGTGGGGCGTGTGAGTCATCCAGATGCGGTAGTGCGGGTCACCGGCAGCCTGCCAGCTGGGCATGCCGATGTGGTACTCGACGGACAGGTCGTAGCTCTTGCCGCCTGCCAGTCGCGCCAGCACTGCGGCCTGCGAGTCTGCGGTCATCAGGTTGAGGCGGCCGATTTCGTCCTGCGGGCCCCACGGGCTGATGCCCACCTCCTGTGCAGCGTGCGTTGCGGGTGAGCCCGTTGCGAGCGCGAGTCCGAGCAGCATCGCACTCAGGGTGGTTTTCATTTGCGTGTTCATTGAAGATCTCCGTTGTGTTGAAGGTGTCTCAACGATAGAGATCTTCATGGAGTTGATAATCCGGGCTGATGGAATAAGATTGTTCTCAACGCTTGAGTAATGGGGGCGTAATGGACGCACTCAGTGATGTAGCCGTGTTTGTCCAGGTTGTCAGTCGCGGCAGTTTCACCGCCGCCGCCGAGACGCTGGGGCTGTCGAAATCGGTGGTGAGCAAGTATGTGACGCGGCTCGAGGACAGGCTGGGCGCGCGCCTGCTGAACCGCACGACGCGGCGGCTGAGTCTGACCGAGGTGGGGCGGGCGTTCTTCGAGCGCAGCCAGCGGGGTTTGCTGGAGATCGAGGAGGCCGAGGCAGAAGTGTCGCGCTTGCAGGGCGAGCCGCGTGGGGAGTTGCGCCTGAGCAGCCCGATGTCCTTCGGCATCCTGCACCTTGCGCCCCTGCTGCCTGCGCTCCAGGCGCGCTACCCTGAGCTCACCGTGGACATGGTGCTGGACGATCGCAAGGTCGATCTCGTGGATGAGGGTTTCGATCTGGCGATCCGGATCGGCGAGTTGCCCGATTCGTCGCTGGTGGCGCGCAGGCTGGGCCCGTGCCGGCATGTGGTGTGCGGGTCGCCGGCGTATTTCGCACGCAATGGCATTCCGCAGTCGCCTGAGGATCTGTCACAGCATGCGGTTATCACCTACCGTTACACGAATGCGCCGGACGAGTGGCACTTCCTTGCCGCGGATGGCGGCCATCGTCAGGTGACCGTCACCAGCCGCATCAAGATGAACAGCAGCCTCGCCTTGCGCGAGGCCTTGCTCAATGGTGCTGGCGTGACCCTGACGCCCACCTTCGTGGTCGGCGCCGATATCCGGGCAGGGCGGCTCAGGGCGGTGCTGCAGGGCTACCGGACGATGGAAGTGTCGATCTATGCCGTCTATCCGCAGCGCAAGCACCTGTCGCCAAAGATCCGCGCCTTTGTCGATTTCCTGGCCGAGCACATCAAGGACCCGCCCTGCTGGGATGCAGGCTGATCAGTTGCGCCGGGCGTTGCCCGCTCTGCGCGCGCCAAGTTGCGCAACGATGGTGACGCCGATGCCCAGGGCGATGACGCCCGCACCGGCCCAGGTCGCCGGCGCGTAGCGTTCGCCGAGGAAGACCGTGGCCACGACAAGACCCACCGCCGCGGCAACGTAGCCGATCTGACTCAGCAGGACCGGCCCGCCGAGTTGCTGCAGCCGGTAAGACACCGGAAAGGTGATGCCTGCGACCAGGACCTGCATCAGTGCAGCGCCGCCTGCGGGAAGGAATTCGGCAATGGGCAGGGTCCCGTGTGTGAGCCACAGCAGTAACAGGAGCACGCCGCTGGAAAACGCCTGGCCCCAGAAGGCGAGGGTATTGGGCGACTCTCCGTGCGGCCAGTGCAGTGTTCGATAGACGTTGCCCGCTGCCAGTGCCATCGGGATCAGCAGGGGCGCAAGCAACCAGCCGAGTGCGGGCGCGTCTGCCGCCGCACCGCGGGTCAGGCTGACGATGGCGGCGCCTGCCAGCCCCAGTGCAATCCCGAGCAGTCCGGTGCGGCCCGGCGTTTCGAGCCGGCACAGGCCTGCGAGCAACACCGTGCACACCGGCGAGAGCGCGAACATGAGCCCGGTGTAGCCCGCACCCGCGTGCGGAATCGCGGAGAACAGCAACAGGTTGGGCACGATGAACGAGATCAGCGCCGAGCATGCCGTGTAGCGCATCACCCGCAGCGAGGGCCATGCCAGTTCGCGGCGCGCGATCAGCACCGGCAACAGGGTCAGGCTGGCGCCAGTGGAGATCAGCAGCGCCCAGAGCATGGGCGAGACGCCCGCCGCAGCGCCGATCTTGCCAAGCGGGAAGTTCAGGCCGATCAGGGTGCCGGTCAGGAGCAGCAGCACCGACGGTTCATGAAGCAGGGCGGCGACGGTGGCGGGCGCCCCCTGTCTGATGGATGTGTTCATGATGGAAGACTCCAGCGAAGCGGGGCAGGGTGGGGGCGCCCCTCAGTCGAGCGCAGGGTCGGGAAATCGTCCGGCAAACGCGATCTGGTCGAGTGCCAGTCGCGTGCTGGGCACTTCGCGCTCGCGCAAACCGCCGGGCAAGCTCGCAGGCGACGCCTGGCGGCCGACTGCGATGGCGATCTCGATCTGAAAGTTGTCCGGGACTGCGAGCTTCGTGCGCACTTCGTCGCGCATGATTCCCGCCATTGCATGCGCCTGGTAGCCCAGCATCGTGGCCTGCAGGGCCAGTTGCGCCCACGCAGCGCCTGCGTCGAACGCGTGCGTGCTTGAGGGCGTGGCGGGCCCGGACTCGCGCGCCGGCATGAAGCGGTCCGACAGCAGGAAGATCAGCGCGGATGCATTGCGTGCCCAGCGCGCGTTGAAGGGGTCGAGCAGGCCGACAAAGTCGTCCCAGTATGCGTCCTGGCGCATCGCATGGACGAAGCGCCAGGGCTGGATGTTGTATGCCGACGGCGCCCAGCGCGCGGCCTCGAGCATCGTCATCAGCTCAGACCGGGGCATGGCCGACGCGGTGAATGCACGCGGCGACCAGCGCTCGATGAATACCGGGGCGACCGGGTGGGTGGGTGTGCGATGCAGTTGCGCTGCATTCCTGGGGAGTGGTGCGTTCATGATGTCCTCCTGTCCTTGTCAGTACCTTGCGAAGGCACGGCGGAACGGGTGCTCCGTCGTACTGGAGGCAAGCGTACCGATTAAGGCAGGACGGATAATCCAGGGCGATGGAAAGACACTGTTCATGAACGTCGACTAATCGAGCGTTACCTGACTGAATCTGCGGACGCGATGGCGCAGCGCTGCGGCCGGCGGCGCGGTGCCAGAAGCAGCAAAGGGAATGGACTTGGGGCAGGGCGCCGAACCGGCGCTGCGCCGGCAGCTCCCGCGGCGGCGCGCGACCTACTTGTCGCGGCGCCCGTCGATCAGACGACGGCGTGCCTGACCAAGGTGGAACTGCATCGCGACGCGCGCCTCTTCGCCCTCGCGGGCGCGGATCGCGGCGACGATGGCGGTGTGCTCGTCCAGCACGGTGAGCGCGCGCTTCTTGGATGCGGTGCGGGTCAGCCCCAGCGTGAGCCGCATCAGGCCGGTCATGGCCTCGTGGATGCTCTCGAGCAGGCTGGAATAGAATTCGTTGCCGCTGGCTTCAGCGATGCGCGCATGAAAATCGAGGTCGGCAGCAGGCTCCAGGTTGCCGCTGCGCACACCCTCGGCAAACGCCTCGTGGGCTGCAACCAGGGCTGCAAGCTGTTCGTCGGTGTGACGCTCTGCGGCGAGGCGGGCAGCATCGCCTTCGAGCGTGATGCGCACTTCCTGGCAGCGCAGGTAAGAGGCGATGTCCTGCGCCTTGGCAAAGGTCTTGATGCGCGGGGCGGGTTGATGGCTGACAAAGGTCCCCAGGCCCTGGCGCGAGGTGATCAGCCCGTCGACGCGCAGCCGCAGGAGCGCTTCCCGCACGACGGGTCTCGACACGCCGAAACGCTCCGAAATCTCGACTTCGGATGGCAGCTGCTCGCCCACCTTGATGCTGCCCGACGTGATCTGCTCGAACACCTTGCCGTACAGCTGATCGGACAGCCGGTCGCGTGGGCCGGAGGCATGCAGCCGCTCTCCGGCGGGGTCCTCCACGAGGGCCGGTTCCTGCGGTATGGATGGTTCAGCTGCTTTGCGGCGCGCCATGTATTTGATCGAAGCCTATGATATTTCGGTGGAAGATTATAGGAACAGTGCTGGGGACGGTAAAGGAATTGCCCGGCAGCGTTCCGGTGCAGTGCTCAGCGCGGCCCGTCCCGGCGGTGTGCGCGAGGCGAGCCATTTGCGCTTGCTGCCGAGGCGTCTGGACTGCGGCCAGGCGCGATGGCGCACGCTGGGCTGCGCGCATGTCGTCAGCGCAGCCCCGCGGCGGATCACGGCGCCAAGCCCCGCTTCAAGCGCTTCGGGGCCTGGTTTTCCCGGCAGCACTGCTGCGGTTTACTACGCGGATGCCGGCACCATGCGTGTCCCGCCCACCAGTCTGGACACGCCTGACGGATTGCCGTCGCGGAGGGCTTCGGGCAACAGCGCCTGGGGCAGGTTCTGATAGCAGACCGGGCGCAGAAAGCGCTGAATCGCCGCCGTGCCGACTGACGTCGTGCGGGCGTCGGAGGTTGCGGGGAAGGGGCCGCCGTGCACCATCGCGTGGCACACCTCGACGCCCGTCGGCCAGTTGTTGACCAGCAGGCGCCCTGCCTTCTCCTCAAGCACCGGCAGCAACTGAGCCGCCTTTTCGAGGTCGCTTTCATCCATGAGCAGGGTGGCCGTCAACTGACCTTCGAGCGATTGCGCAACGCGTTCGACCTCGGCCCAGTCTTCGCATTCGACGACCAGCGAGGTCGCCCCGAACACCTCGCGCTGCAGCACTTCATCCTTGAGAAAGTCGGATGCCGCCGTAACGAACACCCTGGCCTGGCATTGGCAGGGGCCTTCGGCAGCTGCGCCCTGGCCCACCGGCCTGACCCTGGCGTGGCCCGCGAGTGCCCCCGAGCCGTCGTTATACGCAGCATGAATGCCTGGCGAGAGCATGGTCTGGGCGCTAACGCCGGAGACCGCCTGCGCGACCGCATTCAGAAAGGTGTCGAGCGCCGTGCCGCGCACGCCGACCACGAGGCCGGGATTGGTGCAGAACTGCCCGGCGCCCATCGCAAGCGACGCCACAAAGCCTTCGGCGAGTGTCGTGCCACGATGCTGGAGCGCGTTGGGGAGCAGAAATACCGGGTTGATGCTGCTCATCTCCGCGTATACGGGGATGGGCTGGGGCCGTGCCTGAGCGGCCTTCATCAGTGCCATGCCGCCGCTGCGCGAACCGGTGAAGCCCACGGCCTTGATGCGTGAGTCCGATACCAGCGCGAGGCCCAGCTCGTTGCCCGCGCCGAACAGCAGGGAGAACACCCCCTCCGGCAGGCCGCACTTGGAGACCGCGGTCTGAATCGCACGGCCGACGAGTTCCGAGGTGCCCGGATGCGCCGCGTGCGCTTTCACGACCACAGGGCATCCTGCAGCGAAGGCCGAGGCCGTGTCGCCACCGGCGACGCTGAATGCCAGCGGAAAGTTGCTGGCGCCGAATACTGCCACCGGGCCGATGGCAATGTTCTGCATGCGCAGATCGGAGCGGGGCAGGGGCTGGCGCTCGGGCAAGGCCGGTTCGATGCGTACGTCGAGCCACTCGCCGGTGCGTACTACCGACGCAAACAGGCGCAACTGGCCGCAGGTCCGGGCGCGTTCGCCTTCCAGGCGTGCGCGCGGCAAACCGGATTCCAGCATGCAGCGCTCGATCAGCGCGTCACCGAGGGCTTCGATCTCGGTCGCGACGGTCTCGAGGAAGTTCGCACGGACTTGAAGCGGCGTATTGCGAAACGTCGTAGCCGCCGCTGCCGCGAGCGCGCAGGCGCGGTCAAGCTCTTCGGCGCCCCCACCTCTGAATTCAGGTTCGATGTTCGCCCCTGTTGCGGGGTTGAGGGCCTGAATCGGCTTGCCCGTCGAAAGCACGGCCTGGCTGCCGATCAATGATTGTCCTGTTACTTGCATGTGGATGTATCCCGGATATGGTGAAAGTGGGCTGAGCGGGTCGGCATCAGGTGCTGGTTTCGGCAGCGCACACCGGTGTCCTGGGTGGCTTTCTGATGCAGAGGAAATAGATGAACACCAGGGTCAGGCCGACGAAGAACAGACTGTCCGGGCTCGTCAGGAAGGTCATCGGATTCCCGTTCGAGATCGCCAGTGAGCGACGGAAGAACTCTTCAAGATTGGGCCCGAGGATGAAACCGAGGACCATCGTGATGACCGGAAAACCGTTCTTTCTCATGCTGTACGCAAGCACGCCCATGACCAGTGCCACGATCATCTGGAACACCGAGTACGTCGACACATAGCTGCCCAGGACCGCAAGCAGGGCAATGGCGCCATAGAGCACGTCCCGCGGTATGGAGACGACCTTGACGAAATACGGCCCCAGCAGGTAAAGCGTCAATGGGATGAGAACGACCGCGCTGAACAGCAGCGAGGCCAGCATCGGCGCGATGAGGTCGGCCTGATTGCTCATCAGCTGCGGACCGGGCTGAATGCCGTTGATGACGAGAACGCCAAGCATGATCGCCATGACCGGGTCGCCGGGAATGCCGAACGTGAGCGTCGGGACCAGCGCGCCACCACAGACCGCATTGTTGGCGGACTCTGCGGCAGCGATGCCCGCCGGGTTGCCCTTGCCGAAGCTCTCGGGGTTCCTGGAGGTGCGAACGGCCTCCACGTACGCGAGGAAACTCCCCATGGAGCCGCCTGCGCCCGGCAGCACGCCGACGGCGTAGCCGATCACGCTGGACTTGATGTAGCAGCCGATGCCGACGGCCCTGATCTGCGACAGGGGCGGGAAGAAGTCACGGCGCCGGATGGTGATCTTGTTGAGCGCGCTGACGATCTTGTTCGCGACCTGCTGATCGCCGGCCTGCATCAGAATCTCGCTGATCGCAAAGGCCCCGATGATGACGGGCATCAGGTCGATGCCGCTTGTCAGATCACTGAGCCCGAAGGTGAAGCGGGCCAGGGGCTCCACGCCGTCCAGCCCCATCGTCGCCAGCATCATGCCGATGCAGGCAGCGAGCGCGGCCTTCAGCACCTTGCCGCGTTCGGAGATGACGATCACGATGATCGCGAAAGCCAGAAGGGAGAACTTCCCGCTGGTCTTGACCAGCAGCGACAGCTCGGCGACCAGGGGGGCCATCAGGATCAGCAGAATGCAGCCAAATGCGCCGCCGAACATCGACGCGAAACTGGCGTGCCCCAGGGCCAGGGCACCCTTGCCCTGCTGCTGCATGGGATAGCCGTCGAGCGAGGTCATCATCGATGAAGGCGCTCCCGGGATATTGACCGTGATTGCAGTAATGCTGCCGCCGCACATGCCGGCCATGTAGATGCTGGCGCATGCCATCAGGGCGGTGGTGACGTCGAGGCTGTAAGTGAGTGGCAGCAGCAGCGCCAGGGCCAGCGTGGCGGTAAGGCCGGGAATCGCCGCAAACACGGTGCCGATCAGGAAGCCCGCGACCACGTAGGTCAGGGTCAGCGGGTCGAGGAGCATGCCGAAGCCGCTGCCGACAAGACTAATGAATTCCACGATTTATCCCCACAGTGTCGGCAACCGAACGCCAAAGAGTTGCTCGAAAACGATGTATCCGAAGGCGACGATCGCGGCCGAGCTTGCGAGCTTCAGCAGCCATTTGCCCCGGTCGGAGAAGATCGTCGTGATTGCGAAGACGAACAGCAGCGATGACAGGACGTAGCCAATGATCGAGAACAGTGCGATGTACAGCGATATGGCAACGATGGTCAGAACAGCCGGTACCACGGAGGCGCGCTCGGCTTCGGGTTCGCCTCCGTCGGATGCGGACGTCACCTCATCGCGTGCGCGCTTCGCCAGCACGGTGGCCTTGAGGGTCAGCACAAGGCTGAAAATCGACGACAGCGATCCCAGTACCAGTGGGACGAATGATGGACGAATGCCCTCTTCCGTAAGGGGGTGTCCGAGCTTGATGGCTTCAATCAAATAGAAAATTGAAAGAATCAGAATAAGAAGCGGGAATAGCGCTTTTCTGTTCAGAATCATCTGGCGTGGCCTCCGCCATGCCTTTGGTGTGCCCAAAGGCATGGAGATTGTGGTGTTAGAGACTCAACTCATCCATGACTTTGAATGTCGTCGACTGCAGTTGGTCAATCCACTTTTGCACGCCGTCCGAGCCCAGCCAGCTCGGGGTTACGCCGATCGTGACCAGCCAGGCCTGGAAGTCCTTGCTGTCGTATGCCTGCTTGAACGCAGCCTCGAGCTTGGAAAGCGCGGCTGGCGGCGTGTTCTTTGGTGCGGCCAGCAGGATGAAGCTGCCGGTTTCGAGCTCATATCCCAGCGTGCTGATAGGGGGGACGTTGGGGAAGGACGGATTCTGCTCGGATGACAGCTCGACAATGCCCAGCGCATCGCCGGAGCTGATGATTCCATTGAAGTCGCCCAGGCTTGAGATTGCCGCGTCGAGTTCCCCGGAAAGCAGGGCCTCGGCTTCAGCGCTTGAAGAGCCGGCGTAGCTGATGACGTTGAACTTCACGCCCGCCATCTTCTCCAGACGACGGACTGCGAGATAGGGGCCGGAACCCTTGGGGGCCACGCCCACGCGAACCGTATTGGGTTTCGCCTTCGCAGCGCTGATCAGTTCCTCGAAGCTCTTGAACCCGGACTGCTTCGAGACGACGATCGCATCCGCCTCCTTCGTGATTCGCGCGATCGGGGTCATCTTGTCGAGCGAGTAGCCCGGGACCATCTTGCCGCGCGGAAGCGTGATGATGCTGTCGTAGGTGAGCACGCCGATCGTGTGTCCGTCGGGCCGTGCCTTCGACATCTGCATCAGGCCGGTTGCCGTTACGGCGCCGCCGATGTTCTCAACGTAAATGGATTTGTCCAGACTCTTCTCGGCAATCTGACTGATCTTGCGCGAAATGCCATCGGCGCCACCGCCGGCCGGCCATGGAACGATGAGGCGGATGTCGCGCGCCGGAAAGTCGGCAGCCGAAACCGAAGCGGCCAGTGCGCAAAGGCCTGCGGCCAGGATGATGCTGGACTTGATTGACTTGATGAACATGGTGTCTCCTCAGTTCTGAGAATTTGATTCGATGTGTTTTTCTTTGATGCTCAAGATTGCCGGGTGTGTATTCGCGGGCACAGCCTCCATCTGAAAAATATGTGCGTGGCGCTCGTGTTCGTTTACTGACTGAGCCTGTTGTATTCCTCGAGCGCCTCGTCGTTGGGCGGGTAGAGTCCGATCACGCGGCTGCCGGCACGAACCTTGGTCAGCACGTAGCTCTCGAACTGCTCCATCTTTATGGCTTCTGCAGCGATCTCGTCCGCGATCTCAAGCGGGATGACAATGACGCCATCGCCGTCGCCCACCAGAACGTCGCCCGGGTTGACCGCAACTCCGCCGCAGCCGATTGGCACCTGAATATCGACGCCATGGTGCTTGGTCAGGTTTGTCGGCGCGCTTGGCTTGGCGCAGAAGATCGGCAGCGCCATCGCGGCGGCGTCGTCGGAGTCCCGGATCCCGGCGTCGGAGACGAAGCCGCCGCACTCGCGAACCTGCAGGCGTGTCAGCAGGATGCTGCCCGCCGATGCTGCACTGGCGTCCTGCCGGCAGTCGGAGACCAGAATCATTCCCGCAGGGACGGTCTCGACCGCGAGGCGCTGGGGATGGCGCGGGTCCTTGAATGCAGCAACCGTGTCTACATCTTCGCGGGCCGGGATGTAGCGCAGGGTGAACGCCTGACCGACCATCTTCAGCTTCGCGGTGTTGATCCGGCTGACGCCCTGTATGTAGGTATTGCGCAGGCCTCGCTTGAACAAGGCCGTGTGCAGCGTTGCTGTGGAGACGTGCTCGAGAAGCGTCTTTGTTGAATCCTTGAGCTTCTCGTATTCGCAAGCAGTGTTCATCAAATTCTCCTTCTTACTTGTTGGATGCGGAGGCCGGAACGTGCGGGTTTCCGGTTTTCCACACTGGTGCGGCAAGCGATCCGCGTTGCTGCCTGATGGTGAAAAGCCCTGTGCGCAATGCGCCGAGTTGCTGTTTCCTATCCGTTGATTGGTAGTGTAGTTGTTTTACAAGTGGTGTCAAACAGTTTTAAAGGTATTACAAGTTGGAGGCCAGTCGGACCCAGAGCTGCGAGCTTGGGTCAGCAGGGCGGGCAGCGCTGTCGAGTGTCTGCGTGTCGCCGCGGGCCTGGAGGTTCGGACCTGTTTTCCATGGCATGGACAGGGTTTTGAGACGCCGTGTCTCGATTGACTGCGTGCGTCGCAGGCAGTGATACTTCGGTGGGCGCCGCTGACGCGCTCACCCTAACGAGGCCCGAACCAATGACCACGCCGGCCGATCCGAAACAAGCGCCTTCCACGATGGCTCCGCTGCGCGACCCGGTGTTCCGGATGCTGTGGATGGCCTGGCTGGCGGCCAACGTCACCATGTGGATGAATGACGTCGCGTCGGCATGGGTGATGACGACGCTGACCGACAGCGTGTTCATGGTGGCGATGGTGCAGGCGGCCTCGACCCTGCCGGTGTTCGTGCTTGGGCTGCCGAGCGGCGCCTTGGCCGACATCGTCGACCGGCGGCGTTACTTTGCGGTCACCCAGCTATGGGTCGCGGCGACGGCGCTGGTGCTCAGCGCGCTGGCATTTGCCGACGGCCTCAGCGCGCCCCTGCTGCTGGCGCTCACCTTTGCCAACGGTATCGGGATGGCCATGCGCTGGCCGGTGTTCGCCGCGATCGTGCCCGAGGTCGTGCCGCGTCATGATCTTTCTGCCGCGCTGGCGCTGAACGGCATCGCCATGAACATGTCGCGTATCGTCGGGCCGGTGGTGGCTGGCATGCTGCTCGCCAGCGTTGGCAGTCAGTACGTGTTCCTGCTCAATGCCTTGCTGTCGATCATCGCCTTCGTGATCATCCTGCGCTGGCGTTCGGAGCCGAAAGTGAGCGCCTTGCCCGGCGAGCGCTTCTTTGGCGCGATGCGGGTGGGGCTGCAGCATGTCGTGCAGTCGCCGCGAATGCGCGTGGTACTGCTGAGAATCTTCGGCTTCTTCCTGCAATCGAGCGCACTGCTTGCACTGCTGCCACTGATTGCGCGCAAGCTCGAGGGCGGCGCGACGACCTTCACCGCATTGCTGGCTGCGATGGGGGCGGGTGCGATTCTCACCGCGCTGTTCCTGCCCCGCCTGCGTCGCGGCATCAGCCGGGACGAATTCGTGGCCTGGGGTACCGGCGTGCATGCGGTCGCGGCGCTGCTGGTGGTGCTCGCGCCTAATATCTGGCTTGCGATGCCGGCAAGTGCCCTGGCCGGCATGGCCTGGATTGCGACGGCGAACTCGCTCACCCTGGCCGCCCAGCTCGCCTTGCCCAACTGGGTGCGCGCGCGCGGCATGTCGATCTACCAGATGGCGCTGATGGGCGGCAGTGCGGTGGGTGCTGCGCTGTGGGGTTATGTGGCGAGCCTGACCACCGTAAGCGTGAGTATCGCGATCGCAGCCGCGCTCGGGCCGCTGCTCCTGGCGCTGACGCGGCACTTGAGCGTAGGCGGCGGGCCGGATGCCGACCATACGCCGGTGCCGCCTGCAGGGCGGGCGCCAGAGCCGATCATCGAGATCGCGCCCAACGAGGGGCCGGTCATGGTCACGATCGAATACCTGATCGACCCGTCCACCGCCGCTGCCTTCAATGCGGTGATGCAGAAGACACGTCGCGCACGCTTGCGCCAGGGGGCGCTGTCATGGGGCCTGTTCAGGGATACGACCTTGCCGGGGCGCTATATCGAATACTTCCTCGACGAGAACTGGATCGAGCATCAGCGCAGGCTTGAGCGATTTACTGCTGCCGATGCGGGTCTCCGCGAGCAGCGTCTGTCCTTTCACTTGGGGCCGGACGCGCCTCGCGTTCAGCGCTATGTGGGTGAGCCGATGGCGACGCAGCATGTCGCACCATCCGTGCCGCCCGCGCCAATCTGAGTCGGGCGCAGCTCAGACCCGTGTCAGGGTGACCTTGATGTTGCCCCGGGTGGCGTTGGAGCAGGGGCAGACGATGTGGGCACGGTCAAGATCTCCTTGAGCGTTACCTTGTCCATGCCAGCGGCGGTGATGCGGAGGTCCACCTCGATGCCGACGATGCCTGCGATGGTGAGGTCGCCCGGCAGCGCCGGCTCCGGCGCTCACGCGACCTGTTCCGACGCCGTTTCGGTGTGCCTGCCGGGGGTGTCGAGCTCGATCGTGAAGCGGGTGCCCTCGTCGGTATTGCTTGCCTCGAGTCGCCCGTGCATGTTGTTTTCAACGATCATCTTCGACATGTAAAGCCCGATGCCACTGCCCTTGCCTTCGTTCTTGGTGGTGAAGTAGGGCTCGTAGATCCGGGCCATGACCTCGGGCGCAATGCCCCCGCCGTTGTCGTCCACGCAGATGCGGACGAGGTCGCCGTCGCGGCTGGCATGCACCTGGATGCGCGGCGAACGCTGATGGGTGTCCTGTACCGCATCCTTGGCATTGCTCAGCAGGTTGAGAATGACCTGGGAGAACTCCCCCGGGATGCCGAACACTTCGATGTCGTCATCGCAATCGATGCTCAGTGCGATGCAGTGATTGTTGAACACTCCGTCCATGATGCCCGCCGACGAGCGGATGACCTGTGCGAGGTTGAAGGTCACGGCGTGTTTGTCGGGCTTGAAGAAGTCGCGGAAGTCGTCGATGGTCGATGACATGCGCTGGACCAACTGCTCCGACTTTTCCTGCATGCGCGCCATCGACTGCTCGGTCAGCCGGCCGCTGCCGTGTTGCAGGCGGATGTTCTGCATCACCAGGCTGAGCGCATTCAGCGGCTGGCGCCACTGGTGCGCGATGGCGCCGATCATCTCGCCCATTGCCGCCAGGCGGGACTGATGGATGAGCAGGGTTTCCTGCTCCTTGCGCTTGCTGATTTCGTCGCGCACGCGCTGGTCGAGGGTGCGGTTCAGTTCGTCGAGCTCATGGGTGCGCTCGGCGACCTTCTGTTCGAGCTCCTGGTTGTAGAACCTGACTCTGGTCCTGCTCTCCTGCAGTGCGTCCACCATCTGGTTGAAGCTGCGTGAGAGCTGGCCGATTTCATCCTGGCGTGCGATGTCGACGTGTGCGTCGAGGTCGCCCTGCGCAACACGCGATGCGGCGTGACTGATGTCCGCAATCGGCCGGATCAGCCACAGGGCGAAAAAGTAGCCGACGGGGAGGATGGCCAGGACAACCAGCATCGAGATCAGCAGGAGTTGCTTGTACATCTCGCGCGTGTTGGCGTCGTATTCAGTGGTGGCGAAGTTGATCTCGATCGATCCCCAGCTCAGTCCGCTGAAGCGGATCGGGGTGCTGTAGCGATAGTGCGTGGTGCCATCGGCATTGCTGACAATGCCGTACGCAGCGTGCTCCAGTGTCTGATCGGGCGCCGCCTGCGGGTCGCTCTCCTGCATTGCCCAGCCTTCCGGTGCGATCCGGATGGTTGTGCCGCGCTTGGGGGTGATCAGCACCGAGCGAATGTTGCGGTTGTTCTGCAGGACCTGCAGGTTGTGTTCGACGATGAAGCCGAAGTCGTCGGTGATCATCGCCTCGGAGCATGCCTGGATGATCGAGCGCGAGACGATGTCAGCCTGCGAGTACATGACCTTGAGCAGCGAGTCCTGCTGCAGCGGGACAATCAGCATGCCGTACAGTGCCGTCATGGCCAGCAGCAGGCTGCCGAAGACCAGGAACACGCGCATGAACATCCGGTGCGCCGGGAGCCAGCGCAACAGGCTTCGGCGCCGCTCAGGCTGATGACCGGTATCGGCTGTCAGCGCCACGTTGAGTGCCTGCTCTGGTTGCCGACCCGGAAACGCGACGGTGCGTGTGGTCTGGCGTGCAGGATTCCGGATTGCATCACTGGCGCGAACTCCCCGTCTTGTCTGCGAACCTGACATACGCATCCAGCAGTTCGCGGTAGGGGGTCAGATCCGAAACCTCGGTCCTGACCATGGTGTCGGCCTGATAGATCTCAAGCAGTTGCCGGCCACGCGCTGTCGTGCCGATTTTCAGTGCGGCCTGGGTGATGAAGTCCCGGTGTTCGGGGCTGACGCGCGCGGAGAACAGGCCGGTGCCCGATGCACGCGCCTTGAAGGTGTAGGCATCGAGCACCTCCAGGCGTTCTCCGATCTGCGGGTTCATGGTCTGTGCGATTTCGAACGCGTTGCGGTTGATCAGCGCTGCATCCCCCTGATTGAAGAACAGCTGCAGCACCAGGCTGTTGGAGCGCTTCTCCTTCCTGATGGCCGCGAGGCCGTTGGGCGACAGCGAGGCTGTCATCAGCAGGGTCTTCAGGTAGACCTCGCTGAGCTCGTCCTGGTCCAGCATCAGAATACGCTTTCCCGCCAGATCGGGCAGGGTACGGATGCCTGCTGCGCGACGCACGACCAGGAGCAGATGTTCCGGCGTGGATTTCACGCCGGAGAAGCCGCCTGCCAGCTCTGCATCGGAAAAATGTTGCGCGACGGCCATGGAACTGGCCACGATGAAGTTGATCCTGTCGGCCTGCATGTCGCGCTTGAGATCGTCCATACGGTCGTAGAGCCGCACCGGCCTGTAGGTGAGGTTGAACGACTTTGTCAGTTCCTCGACCCAGAATCGCAGCGTGACCTCCACGTCCTTGCGCGGCACATCGCGGATCAGCGGCATGTAGAAGCCGATCGCGAGTGCGGGAGGCTCGTCGGCGTGGGCGATGCCCGGGCCGAGTGCAATCAGGAGGGTGAGCACGCAGCAGCACAGGTGCCGCAAGCAGTTCACGGCCTGTCGCTCCGCAGCGCACGCCCGAGCCTGTAGTCGAGATCGGCCAGCGCCACGCGCAGTTCGTGGTCGGCACGGTACAGACTGGCCCGGGTGAAGCTCTCGACGATCTGGGCCTCGATCACGTCCTTGGTTTCGACCATTTCCTCCTGGTAGGCACGCACGTGCAGCTTGCGGTTCTCTTCGGCGTAGGCCTGGGCCTTGAGGTTGTCGTCCACCTGGACGCGGGAGCGCTGGATGCGCAGGAAATCATCCTTGATCTGCAGCGCCAGGCCATTGTCGAGCAGCACCCGCTGGGCCTCGAGCTTGAGCTTGCCGGCCTGCGCAGCGCTGACCTCCGCGCGGGTCAGTCCGCTGTCGAACAGATCCCACTTGATGCCGATGCCGATGGTCCAGCCGTCGCGGTTGTCGTCGTTGAAAAGGCCGCCCTGGTAGTCATTCCACACCTTGTAGGTACTGGCCTCCAGTCCGATTGTGGGCAGGTGGCCGCTTCTGGCTTCGTCGATCTTGAAGGCTGCGGCCTGCACGGCCAGTTCAAGGCGCTGTTTGTCCGGGTTGAACTGCATGGCATCTGCGATCAGGTCCTCCAGCCGCGCATCGAAGGGCGGTAGCGGCGCCTCCGCCGCCAGGGTGAGCGGGGTGTTCAGCGGGAGTCCCATCGCATTGACCAGGGCCTCCTTGCTCAGGCGGCTGGCGTAGCGGGCCTCGTGCAGCATGGAGCGGGTCACCGCGGTGGTCGTCTTCGTGCGCAGGTAGTCGGTGCGCTTCACGCGCAGGGAGGCATTCTGGTACAGCCGGTCTGTGAGATCCTCAAGTGCCTCAAAGCGCGCGAGCGTGTCGCTGGCGAGCGCTTCCATGTGCTGGGTGAAGTGGACGCCGTTGTAATACTTGCGCACGTCGCGCACGACTTCCAGTTCGGTCCTGCGCTTCTCCTCGCGGGCAATCTCGGCACCCTTGCGCGCCATGCCCTGCAAGGCCTCTTCCTTGCCACCGGTGTACAGCGGGTAGGTGAAGTTCAGTGAGGCCTTGGAGACGTCTCGATCGAACAGTTTGACGTCCATGTTCATCGGGATCGTCTGGCTCGGAAGCCCTGCGCCTGGGCCGAGCAGGGCCGACAGGTCCATGGCCGGGGTCTGCACGGAACTGTTGAAGGTGAAAGTACGGTCCTGGTCTGCACGCTGGATGCCGGCTTCGAAGCCGAGCTTCGGCCCGAAGGCCGCCATGGCCTGCTGGTACTGCGCTTCGGCCACGTCCAGCGCCGCCTGCGATGCACGCAGTGAGCGGTGGTTCTCGCGCGCGATCTCGATTGCCCGCCCGAGCGTGAGCTGATCGAGCCGGTCGGCTGCGTTTCCAGACATGCTGATGAGCACGGCAGCGAGGAGGGTGAATGATTTCAAGAGGTCACTCCGGTTGTCGCTGCGCCCTTGCCGGCGCAGTGCGGCTCAGTTGTTGCCGTTGCGCAGGGCCATGATCGCGTCCCAGTGCGTGAGGAGCAGATCGGTCAGCGCGGGCGAGAACTGCTTGCCGCGTTGCTCGCGGAAATAATCATATGCGCGCTGTTCGTCCCAGGCCGGTTTGTAGATGCGCGAACTGAGCAGGGCATCGAGTACGTCGGCGATGCCGACGATGCGGGCTTCCATGCTGATCTCGTCGCCCTTGAGCCCGCGCGGGTAACCCATGCCGTCGTGGCGCTCGTGGTGCTGGTGGGCGATGTTTGCGGCCACGCCGATCAGTGGGCGGTCGACCTTGCCGAGGATGCTGAAGCCGATGCTGGCATGGGCTTTCATCTCCTCGTATTCGTCTGCGGTGAGCTTGCCGGGCTTCTGCAGAATGGCGTCGCGGATGCCGACCTTGCCCACATCGTGCATCGGTGCAGTGGTTTCGATCATCTCGGCGATGTCGGGGTCGAGACCCGCCTTGAGGGCGAGGAACTTGGATACCTGCGCGACGCGGCGGATGTGCTCGCCGGTTTCCTGGCTGCGACTTTCGACCACTTCGCCCAGCATGTAGAGCAGTTCGCGCTGGGTGTCCACGATTTCGCGGCTCAGGCGCATCGACTCGGTGATGTCCTGGCAGATCATGATGATCGACTTCACCGCGCCCGACAGATCGTGCACGCCGACGAAGCCGACGCTGAACTGCATCTCCCTGCCTTCGTGCCCGACGATGGTGACGACGCGGCTGGTGAAGTGTTCCTGGTTGGCTTGCTGCACTTCGTCCAGGCAGCGCTCGTCCTTGAGGTCGGGCATGATCCGGCTCACCGGCTCGCCTTCGAGGTCTGCACTGCGCAGGCCGAGCAGGGATTCGAACTGGCGGTTGATGCTGACGATGCGGTGGGCCTGGTCGGTGACGCAGACGCAGGTGCCAAGCTCGAGCGCGCGCTTGTATTCACCCACGAAGTGACGCTGCTCTTCCAGCGTGAGGTGGGTGCGGCTCAGGACATCGACAAGATTCTTGTAGGTCTCGTAGAACGGCGTTACGTCGACATCGAGCGCAACGATCTCGGTCACCATGCCATGATCGTTCACGATGGGCACCAGGCTTCTTTCGACGACATACATCTCGCCATTGTTGCGCCTGTTCTTTACGATCCCGGCCCACTTCCGGCCCGAACGGGCATCCAAGAAGGTGGCGTGAGCCCGCTGTGGCAGTTCGCTGTCGTGCTGGAGCACGCTCATCTCGCGTCCGATCAGTTCATCCGCGGAGAAGCCGCTGATCTCGCACATCTTGGCGTTGACGTAGGTGATCTTTCCCGCGAGGTCGAGCTTGCATACGATCGCGCTTTCATCGACCAGGTGCTTGTACTGCTCGAGCAGGACAAGGTTGAGCCTGCGCTCCTTCATCGCCAGGCTGGCGGTGGTGATGTGCACCAGCTTGTCGAGCAGGCGATCCACGCTGAGCGGCTTGGTGATGTAATTGTCGATGCCCAGTTCGATTGCGCGGAACAGGTATTCGACATCGTTGTAGGCACTGACGACGATGATGGGCTGTTCCGGCGCAAGGCGGCGGATCTCGCTGCTCATGGCCAGTCCGCTGACGCGCGGCATCTGGATGTCGGTGACGACGATGTCGGGGCGCTTGTCCTCGAACAGTTTCAGGCCTTCTTCACCGTCACAGGCGACATGCAGTTCGCCCACCCACGGCTCCAGAATCATCGCCAGCTCTTCGCGTGTTTCCTTGTCATCTTCTACATAGAGAAGCTTGACCGACTTAAGAACATCCAGCGCCTTCATGTCCATTTGGATAGATTCCCGTTCGTGCTCCCGCCGCGCGGGACGGAGAGCGTGTCATCCATCCGCGAGATCACCTTATGCAATCACTTTCGTCAGCGCTTGACCCGAATCACGTGCTGCCTGCCTCAACGCATGCGGCCTTGCCGGCTTGTGATGCCTGAATCGGCGTAAGACGTTCTTGATTATTTTCGATTTCATGCACATGCATGATACATGGCAGGGTCAATTCTGAAGCATGCTGAATGGGCTGATTGTGCGCTGGATCACGGCCGGCGAGCTATGTCTGAAAGCATATTTCTGCGAATGTGGCGAATGCCGCACGAGGCCGCGCACTTCGTCTGCTGGTCCGTGCTCTGCGGCGGTTGCAGACCCGCGCCTGGCGGTCACTTCGTGTCCGGCGTGCTGCGGGCGGTGTCGCGGCGCTGGCGCTGGCGACGCGCGACCCAAGCGAGCAGCAGCAGGGCCGGCACGAACATCCACTCCCGTGCGAAGCGGTCTCCCGGTACCTCGACCGCAATGATGCGAAAGCCGGTTTCGATGCCAAGCTTGTCCGCCTGACTGCCGAAGTCGACGCCACGGACGGTGAAGCCCTCATCGACGAGTGTGGCGTCGATGCCACTGTTGGCGAGGCGGCTGATGGCCGTGGTTGCCGGGGGACCCAATGGCAGCAGAACGCCACGTTCGACCTGGTCGCCCTCGAGCGTTGTGCCGCTCAGCAGCACGCGCATCTGGGTGCGGTCCGGCGCGTCGAGGATGGCCGCTTCCGCCGCCGTGCCGTTGAGCTGGTGATAGGGCGTGTTCAGCGGGTCCATGAACAGCCCGGGGTGAAAAAGCATGAAGACTGAAGCCAGCATCAGCAGGCGCTCGGTGGTCGTGCTGCGAATCAGCAGCCAGCCCTGGTTGACCGAGATGAAGGCAAAGCCGGCCAGGGTTGCGCTGGCGAGGGTGATCAGGGTGTGGCCGATCCCGTCGACCCCGATCAGCAGCAGCTTGGGGTTGAGCACGAACATGAAGGGCAGCAGCGCCATGCGCATCGAGTAGCGGAAGGCGATGATGCCGGTGCGCATCGGGTTTGCCAGCGCAATGCTGGCGGCCGCATAGGAGGCCAGCCCCACCGGTGGCGTGATGTCGGCCATCAGCCCGAAGTAGAAGACGAACAGGTGGGCGGCGATGAGGGGGACGAAGAGCCCGTTCTGGGCGCCGATGTTGACGATGACCGGTGCCATCAGCGAAGACACCACGATGTAGTTCGCCGTCGTCGGCAGCCCCATGCCGAGCACCAGACAGATCATTGCCACGAGGGCGAGCATGACGATGATGTTGCCCCCCGACAGCGCGGTGACGAGTTCGGTCATGACCAGACCGATGCCGGTGAGGGTCACGGTGCCGACGATGATGCCGGCCGTCGCCGTTGCGATCGCCACCGTAATCATGTTGCGGGCACCGGCGGCCAGTCCGTCGACCAGATCCTGCATGCCTTCCCAGGCGGCATCGGTGACCTTGCGGTCACCGCGGAACCAGGCCATCAGCGGACGTTGCGTCAGCACGATGAACGCCAGGAAAAGCGTCGCCCAGAAGGCGGCGCGGGTGGGTGAAAGCTGCTCGATGACCAGATTCCAGACCAGTGCGCCGACCGGCAGCAGGAAGTGCATGCCTGAACGCAGGGTCGGGGCGAACTCCGGCAGGCTGGTGATCGGGGCGTCGGCCGGCAGCGCTTCGCCCGCGTGTGGCAGGCTCATGCGCAGCAGCACCACGTAGGCCACCAACAGCAGGCCAGCCATGACCATGAACGACAGATTCGGCAGCACGGCGTGGACGACGGCGCCGATGACGGAAACGACGGCCAGCACCAGCGCGATGCCGAGGAAGCCGAGCGCGAAGTTCTTCAGCGAGCGTTGCCAGTGCGGCGAGTGGCGGCGCGGCAGGCCGCGCAGATCCGCCTTTACCGCTTCGAGATGCACGATGTAGAGCAGGCCGAGGTAGGACACCATGGCCGAGATCAGTGCATGCTTGAGCACCTGTACATAGGGCACGCCGACATATTCGACCATCAGGAAGGCCGCTGCGCCCATGACCGGTGGCATGACCTGACCATTGACCGAGGCTGCCACCTCGATCGCGGCCGCCTTTTCTGCTGGATAGCCGACGCGCTTGATCAGCGGGATGGTGAGCGGACCGGTCGTGACCACGTTGGTGATCGACGAACCCGAAATCAGGCCGGTCGCGGCCGAAGCGACGACCGCTGCCTTGGCCGGGCCGCCGCGCATGTGTCCGAGCAGCGCCACCGCGCTGCGGATGAAGTAGCTGCCCGCCCCTGCGGTTTCGAGCAGGGCGCCGAAGAGCACGAACAGAAAGATGAGCCCGGCCGACACCCCGAGCGCGACGCCGAACACCCCTTCGGTAGTCAGCCACATGTGGCTCATGGTTCTGCCGAAGGATGCGCCCTTGTGCGCAATCAGGTCGGGCATCCACTGGCCGAGGAAGATGTAGCCGAGCAGGGCCAGGGCCATCATCACCATCGGCAGGCCGAGCACCCGCCGCGCGGCCTCGAGCAACAGGCCCAGGCCGACGGCAGCGGCCGCCACTTCGAAATCCGTGGGATCGCCCGTGTGTGCGCTGACCGAGGCATAGAACAGCGCAAGGTAGCCCGCGCCCAGCGCTGCGAGCACGGCAAGGACGACGTCGTGCACCGGCACCGTGCCGGCATCCGCACTGCGCCGTGCCGGGTAGGCGAGAAAGGCGAGCAGCACCGCAAAGGCGAGGTGCAGAGAGCGGATACGGGTCTCGTTGAACACCAGTACGCCGAGCAGTTCCGGCAGCGGAGAGGCGACCCAGAGCTGAAACGCTGACCATGTCAGCCCGGCTGCGACCAGCAGCGTAGCGACCGGCCCTTGCGGATGGCGCAGCCCCATCGCCATGTTGGCGGTATTCAGGCTGCGCTTGCGCGCGGCATCTGGACTGGAATCCGTATTGCTGGCATCGCTCATGCGCACTCCCCAGGTTCCGTGTGGCGATGGCCGGGTGGCAGTGGCCCCGTCTGCGTCAGGCAGCCCGGTGCCGGCTCGGGTTTCAGTATCTTGTCGCAGCCATTGCCTGGTCAAGGCCGTGTTCAGGCCAGCAGTGACATCCCGATGAGTGCAAGCACCAGCACCGCGTGCGGAAAGGCCACGGTGGGGCGCAGCGCATTGCGCGCATATTCGGCGATGAGCCCGGCCGTGCTGCCTCGTGTCGCCTCCCATTCACTGTGCAGCTGGCAGGCAGCCGTTGTGTCGGCCCCCTCGCGCACGAGCGCTTCGATGCGCAGGATACGCACCGACAGGCGCGCCTGAAACGTCCGCAGGATCGCTTCCTGAGCCCATAGCACGGCGACCAGGAAGGCCATCCAGTGTGCTGCGCTGCCGCTGATCAGGGCGATGGCCGACAGCGTCACCGACAGCAGCTTGAGCCACATCAGGCCGCGCTCATAGCGTTCATGGTTGTCCTGCAGGGTGGACCATTCGAGGCTGAGGGCGGGGGCGGCGTCGGGCAGCATGATGGGCGAGGGCGCAGGCCGGAGCCTGTGTTTGCATGAGGATGGCCGCAGGATACCCGATCGGGCCCGCTGCCCGGGTGTCCGTCCCGGCCCGAGTGTGCTTCCCGGTGCTTGTTGGAAGAGAAGGCTTGTACATGGCCTTGCGCAGGACCCCGTGCCGGTGCTGGGCGGCTGTCAGGCCGTGGCGGCTCAGCTCCGGGCGTCACCTGCCGGAGTACGCGTGTGGTGGTGCAGGTTGCGTTCGAGCCATTGTCGAACCTGCTCCGCCACCCACTCGCCGTCGTCCAGCGGCAGGTCATGTCCGGCGCTGGCGTGGAGCCTCAGTTCGCAATGCCAGGCGGCTGCGAGTGCGCGGGAGCACGCAGCGTTGACCAGGGTGTCGCGGCTGCTGGCGAGCAGCAGCATGGCAGCGGCTGGCTTCCGCGCTGGCGCGCGAAAGCGGGCGGCAGCGAGCAGCTGGCGCAGGGCATTGGCGCCGGTAACCGGATGCGCTTCGTGAATGCGGGTCCACGCCGCCGTCACCGTGTCGCTGTCGGCGCGGAGCTGGCTGGTGAGCCCGAGAATGGCACGTTCATGCTCGCGCGCCTTGCCGCCCGCGACCGCCAGCCGCAGCAGGGGCAGATAGTTGCGCGGTCGCAGGCGCTGATGGATGGGGCTGAACGGGCGCATGCTGGTATTGATGAGCACGCAGCTGTCGATGTCTTGCGGATGGGCGTCGGCCCATGCGACGGCCACCATTGCGCCGAGCGACATCGCCAGCACCTTGCACGGCCTTGTGACGGGCAGTGCCTGCAGCGCCGCATGACAGTGTTCCGCCATCTCCTCGACCCGCACCGGGCTGGCGAGCTGATTCAGATCGCCGTTGCCGGGGAGGTCGAGCGTGATCACCCGGGCGTCCGGTACCGTGTGCGCAAAGGTGTCGGTGAAGCTGCCCCAGTGACGGCTTTCCCGTGTCAGTCCGCGCAGAAAGATCCAGGTCGTCATGGCTTCGGTGTTCAGGGGGCCGGGTGGTGGGTTCGGACTCAGGCCCCGGGGGCCGAGGGATACCAGTGCGCCATCGCCCGCGCATGGTGGTCGGCGCGTGCCTCGCCCTGCGGCAGCCATCTGAGGTGGCTGCAGCTCGCGCGCGACAGGAAATCGAGCAGCGACAGATGGCGCCGCAGGACACGCTGCTGCCGGTGCGCGATCAAGGGGTTGAACATGCCGTGGCGGCTGAGCAACTGGCGGGGATTCTTCTTGATCCACCGCCACGAGCCCATTTCCAGCGTCAGCGGCAGGAAGATGCGCTCGGGTGTTTCGAGGGCGCGCAGATGCAGGAAATCCCACAGGTCACCATGCGTCAGATACTGGCTGCTCTGGGGCTCGAAGATGTACGGGTGGTGAAGATGCGTGCGGTAGAAGACATCCTTGAGCGCATGAATCTCCGCCAGATGACTGAACGGCGTGCGCGTGTGCGCATACGGAAACCAGATGCGGTCGCTGACGCCGAAGCCGGAGTGGCAGTCCACTGCGAGGGAGAACTTGCGCGTGAGCAGGTCGGTTGCGACCAGGTCGCATACGGCCTGGCTCTCGGCTTCCATGCCAGCGTCGCTCGCGCCGCGATACCACGGCAGGCGCGCGCTGATCCGCTGCCCGCCCACCAGCATCGGCACGCGCTCGCTCGAATCGAGCGGGGCATTGCGCATCAGGTCCACGCCATTGGGGTTTGCGCGTGTACCCAGGCGCATGCCGCCAGGGTTGATCAGCGGCATGAACACGAAGCGCACGGTCTCGAGTTGCTGATGCAGGGTCACGTCCCACTGCAGGCGCGTCACCAGATACTGCAGATAGGCGATTGCGACCGTGGTGCCAATGCGCTCCAGCCCATGCACGCCGCCGAATATGCCGATGGCGGGCACGTCGGGCGCGGGATTGCCAAGCGCGATGGCATACAGCGGGAGCGGTGCGCCCGAGCCGGTGTCGACCTGATGCACGACCCGGGTCTCGAGCTGGCCTGCGCCGGTCTCGATGACATGTTCCAGTGCGCTCAGTTCGGGAAGCTCGGCGTGCGTCACGTTCAGCCATTGGAAGGACCGGGTCACCGAGCATACCTGAGCTGCTCCTGCCTTGGCGCCAGAAGTTGCGGAAACGCACCGGGGGCCGCCATGCGTAGGCATTGAAGCGAAACGGTCATGTTTCCTTGCTAGGGTGGAGGGCCTTCAATCGCCTCTTTGCGGGGGATGTCATGAGCGGACTGATACGCAGGTGCGTGCGCTACCCGGCACGCTCCGTGGCCAGCGCCCTGCTGTGGGGTGTGCTTGAGCTCGTCGCGCTGCAGCGCTCGCGGCACAGAAGCAGGCAGCCGCGCGCCTGAGACGCCTCCCCGGGGCGCCACGTGCCGCCAGAGCCCGACGGGCGGCGCGCTGCAGGCGCAGCAGCCGGAACTGGCCGTTGTAGATGGCCTGGCCAGGACCGGTCTGCAGTGGTGATAAATTCCGCATGTCGAGGCATTAAGCAAGGCTGAAGCGGCGCGTCCGGATACAATGTCACTACGTCATTGGTGATATTTCCGCGCGGATCTGACTTGCGATTTTTCCCTTCAACACTCTCCGGCAACGAGAACACGGTTCCGCGTCTGTACCTTTTCGGCACGCTGGCCATTGTTTTCTTGCTGACGCTCGCGCTGGCGAGCTTCTATTCGTGGCGGCACGCAAGCGATCACCGTGCGTCGCTGAGCCGGCTCGAGGAGGTTGTCACCCGGCAGCTCGAAGAACGGCTCTCCGCGGAGATGAGTTCGGCACTCAGCTATCTTGAGTTCACCCGCTCGCGTTCCGAGGAAGAGTTGCGGCGGACAGTTGTTGAACAGGTCGATGCGGCGGTGCAGATTGCGGAGGCCATCCATGCGCAGGAGGCGGCGCGCCGGCCGGCGGAAGAGGTCAGGAAGCTGATCGTCGAAGCCCTGAGGCCAGTGCGTTTCTTCGAGGGGCGGGGCTACTACTTCATCGACGACATGAGCGGGCGCTTCATACTGCTGCCGACGTCGCCGCAGCTTGAAGGGCGTCTGCTGCCCGACAACAAGGACGATCGCGGGCGTTACATCATGCGCGGCCTGATCGATGCAGCACGCAGACCGCAGGGCGAGGGATTCCTGGAGTATCGCTGGTACCGGCCGGACCAACCGGAAAAGATGGCCGACAAGCTCGCCTATGTCCGCTACTTTGCGCCCTACGACTGGCTGATCGGCGCCGGCGACTATACGTACGAATGGGAGTCCCTGCAGCGACGCAAGGCGATGGCACGTTTTCGTGCGCTGCGGTTCGGGCAGAGCGGTTACATCGGTGTGCTCGACAACGAAGGGCGCCTGTTACTGTCGCCCTCCGACCCCGAGCTGGAGGGGCGCCCCTTGCACGCCATTTCCGCCGCCGAGCGTGATGCGCTGGAGCGCATTCATCGCAAGGCGCAGGAAGGTGGCGGGCTGCTGCGCTACCAGTGGTTCGATGCCCGGATCGGCCGGGCAGCCAACAAGGTGGCGCTGGTGCGGAACTATGAACCGTGGGGCTGGACGCTGGCTGCAACGGTGTTCGAGGATGAGTTGCAGGTCGCGCTCGATGCCGAGCGCCGGGCGCATGAAAGCGGGGGCGCGCAGGCGACTTCGCGCATGCTGCTCAACGTCGCGCTGGCGCTGCTGCTTGCGCTGGCGGCTTCGCTGCTTTTTTCGCGCTGGTCGCGCAAGCTGTTTCGTGCCTATCACGCCGATAATCTGGCGCAGCGCGAAGCCTTGCGACGTCAGGCCATCGAGTTGCGCGAGAGCGAGGACAGGCTGGGGGTGATTCTCGACAGCGTGGAGGCCTACATCTATATCAAGGGCGCCGATTACCGTTACCAGTATGCCAACCGGCAGGTCTGCGATCTGTTCGCCTGCGACCTGAAGAATGTCGTGGGCAGGGACGATGGCGCTTTCTTCGATGCCGAGACGGCAAAGCGCTTGCGCGAAAACGACGCACGTGTGATTGAGGGGGGCGAGCGGGTCGCAACGGAGGAGGTGAATACCCGCCACGGTGAGGACGGACCGCGGACCTTCCTGTCGGTGAAGATCCCCTTGCGGCGGGAAGATGGCAGCATCTATGCGCTGTGCGGCATCTCGACCGACATCACCCAGCGCAAGGTGATGGAAGACGAGATCCGGGTGCTGGCCTTCTACGATGCCCTCACCGGTCTGCCCAACCGGCGCCTGCTGGTCGATCGTCTGCAGCAGCAGCTTGCTGCCAGCGGACGCAGCAAACGCAGCGGTGCCTTGCTGTTCATTGATCTCGATAATTTCAAGACGCTCAACGACACCCTTGGGCACGACAAGGGTGACCTGCTGCTCAAGCATGTAGCTGCCCGTCTGGTGCACTGCGTGCGGGAAGGGGATACGGTTGCCCGTCTTGGCGGGGATGAGTTCGTCGTGATGCTGGGCAACCTCGGCAGCGACCGGGCAGAGGCTGCCGCGCACGCGAAAGCCGTCGGCGAGAAGATTCTCAAGAGTCTTGGCGAACCACACGACATCGACGGGCAATCGCATTTCAGTACGCCAAGCATCGGGGTCGCGCTGTTTGCGGGCAAGAATCACAAGGTCGATGATCTGCTCAGGCAGGCCGATCTCGCCATGTATCAGGCCAAGGCCGACGGGCGCAACACCATGAGCTTCTTCGATCCGGAGATGCAGGCTGCACTCAATGCACGCGCCGCACTTGAGGCTGATCTGAGGTGCGGCCTGAAGCTTGGGCAGTTCGAGCTGCATTATCAGCCGCAGGTGGATTACACCGGGGCGCTGATCGGCGCCGAGGCGCTGCTCCGCTGGAATCATCCGACCCGTGGTCTGGTGCTGCCGGACGCATTCATTCCGGTTGCTGAAGACACCGGTCTGATCGTGCCGCTCGGCGCCTGGGTGCTCGATACCGCCTGCGCCCAGTTGCGGACGTGGAGCGACACGCTGGACACCGCAGCCCTGACCCTGTCGGTGAATGTCAGTGCGCGCCAGTTCCGGCAGGCCGATTTCGTCGATCTGGTGCTGTCGGCGCTCAATCGCAGTGGCGCCAATCCGCGATGCCTGAAGCTCGAGCTGACCGAAAGCCTGCTGCTCGTCGACGCCGAGGAAACCATCGCCCGCATGGCCGCGCTCAAGGCGCACGGCGTCGGATTCTCGCTGGATGACTTCGGCACCGGGTATTCCTCCCTGTCCTATCTCAAGCGCCTGCCGCTCGATCAGCTCAAGATCGATCGTTCCTTTGTCCGCGACGTCCTCGCGGATCCCAACGACGCGGCGATTGCGCGCGCCATCATCACCCTCGCGGAAAGTCTTGGCCTGAGCGTGATTGCCGAAGGGGTGGAAACGGTCGAGCAGCGCGACGCCCTGGCCAGGCAGGGGTGCCTGAGCTACCAGGGCTATTATTTCGGGCGACCGGGACCGGTCGAGGCGCTGTTCAAGCTCCGGGCGTGAGCTGGGCGCGCGTGCGCCAGCGTCTGAAGCGTGCCCGGGACGCACGCTTCGTGGTATCCGCGCCTCATTTCTGTGCATCTTTCGCCGTATGAGCGCACGCAGCGCTGCCATCAATGTCTCAGCTGAGGGATAATGACGGACTGCGTCAAAAAACGGACACTGAAGCAATGAAGCGTGTTGATGATTTTCGCCTGCGGCTCGGCTCGCATGAACTGGTACCGATCATGGTGGGAGGCATGGGTGTCGATATCTCGACGGCCGAGCTTTCACTGGAGGCTGCGCGCCTCGGTGGTATCGGGCACATTTCCGACGCGATGGTGCCGACCGTTTCCGACCGGCGCTTCAACACCAAGTTCGTCAAGAACAAGCTCAAGCAGTACAAGTTCAACGTCGCAAATTCCGACAAGTCGGTGGTGCAGTTCGACCTCGGACTGCTCGCCGAAGCGACGGCCATGCATGTGGGCAAGACCATGGAGGCCAAGCGCGGCCCGGGTCTGGTCTTCATCAACTGCATGGAAAAGCTGACCATGAACGGCCCCAAGGAAACCTTGCGGGTGCGGCTGCAGGCCGCCATGGACCATGGCATCGACGGCATCACGCTGGCAGCGGGTCTGCATCTGGGCTCGTTTGCGCTGATCCAGGATCATCCGCGCTTCAAGGACGTCAAGCTGGGCATCATCGTGTCCTCGCTGCGCGCACTGCAACTCTTCCTCAAGAAGAACGCACGCACCGGCCGCATGCCCGACTACGTCGTGGTTGAAGGCCCGCTCGCGGGCGGTCACCTCGGGTTCGGCATGGACTGGGCCGCATTCGACCTGGCCTCGATCATGGTCGAGATCCGCGACTGGCTGCAGGCTGAGCAGCTCGATATTCCGCTGATTCCGGCCGGCGGCATCTTTACCGGCAGCGACGCGGTGAATTTCCTCGAAATGGGCGCCGCGGCGGTTCAGGTCGCCACACGCTTCACCGTCACCGACGAGTGCGGGCTGCCCGAAGACGTGCAGCAGGAGTACTTCAAGGCCAGCGAGGATGACATCGAGGTCAACGGCATTTCGCCGACCGGCTATCCGATGCGCATGCTCAAGAACAGCCCTGCGATCGGCAGCGGCATTCGCCCCAACTGCGAGGCCTTCGGCTATCTGCTCGACGCCAAGGGCAACTGCCAGTACATCGACGCCTACAACCGCGAAGTCGCCGCGCATCCCGAGGCCGCCAAGGTCAAGGTGATGGACAAGACCTGCCTGTGCACCCACATGCGCAACTTCGACTGCTGGACCTGCGGCCACTACACCTACCGGCTCAAGGACACCACGCGCAAGAATGAGGATGGCAACTACCAGATCCTCTCGGCCGAGCATGTGTTCAACGACTACCGCTACAGCACCGGCAACACGATCGCGCTGCCGCCGGAAGTCACCGCCTGAAGCCGTTCTGATCGCGCCGGCGTCCCTTCACCGGGAACGCCGGCGTTCTTGTTTGTGCGACTGCTTTGGCTGATTCGGCCGCCCTGCGGGTCGCAGCCGTCGTTGCTGCGGGATGCCCCGTTCAGCCGTAACGGCGCATGGCCTGCACGGCGAGGCCGGCGCCGATGCTGCCGTACAGATCGCCCTCGACGCTGCGTGCCTGCGGCAACTCTGCCGCGATCTGTTTGCGCAGTTGCGGAACCCCGCTGGCGCCGCCAGTGAAATACACCGTATCCACCTGATCCCGCGCCACGCCCGCCTGATTGAGCAGGGTGCTGACCGTCTCCGCCACGCGCCCCACCAGCGTTCGCGTGGCAAGCGTGAAGGCGTCGCGGGTGATGCTGTGGGTGAGGCCGGGCTCCAGCCGGTCGAGTTCCAGCATCGCCTCGGGCGCCGCCGACAGGTCGATCTTGGCCTGTTCCACCTGCAGCGCCAGCCAGTGCCCTTCCCGGCGTGCGATCAGCCGCGAGAGCCGGTCCAGTTCGGTACGGGCGGTGGCGTCACGGTAGATATGCTGAAGGTCGGAGGTGACCTGGCGGGCGTAGGCAAAGTTGATCGTGTGCCAGGTCGCGAGCTGAAAGAAGATGCTCGACGGAATCTCTGCACCGTTCTTCATCTTTCCGCGGTAGCCGAGCAGGGGCATCACGCATTCGAGACTGAGCGCACGGTCGAAATCGGTGCCGCCGATATGCACGCCGGCATTGCCGAGCAGGTCTTCGCGGCGGTCCTCCGCACGCGCGCGCTCGGGCGAGAGCCGAATCAGGGAAAAGTCCGCAGTGCCGCCGCCGATGTCGGCGACGAGCACCAATTCCTCACGATCGAGTGAGGCCTCGTAGTGCAGCGCCGCACCGATCGGTTCGAACTCGAAGCTGACGTCCCGGAAGCCGACCTGGCGGGCAACCTCTTCGAGGGTGTCCTGCGCCTTGCGGTCTGCCTCCGCATTGTCATCCACGAAATGTACCGGACGGCCGAACACTGCCTGCTCGAAGGGGCGGCCCGCCTGTGCCTCTGCACGTTGCTTGAGCTCGCCGATGAAGCTTGCGAGCAGCTGGCGAAAGGGCAGCGCGCGACCCAGCACTTCGGTGTGGCCGTCGATCAGGCTGCTGCCGAGCAGGCTCTTGAGCGCCCGCATCAGGCGCCCCTCGTAACCTTCCAGGTACTCGCCAAGCGCGGCGCGCCCGAAGCAGGTGGTGTCCTCGTCGGCGTTGAAGAACACCGCAGATGGCAGGGTTGGCTTGTCGTCTTCGAGGGTGAGCAAGGTCGGTGCGCCCGGGCGCAGCCAGCCGATGGTGGAGTTTGAGGTGCCGAAGTCGACGCCGCAGGCACGGGCAGGCGCAAGGCTCATGATGTAGGTACAGACCAACGAAAGAGGGCTGCGATGCTACTCGATGAGGCGGGGAAGGGCGAGATTATTTCCCCGTGCGATGGATTGCGGCGGTGTGGCGGCAACAGGGGCGGGCGGAGCGTGTACCCCGGATGCGCGCAGGTGTAGGCTTGACGATCATGACCGAACTCAAAAAGTCCAGGCGGGCAGCCAGCCCGAAATCCGCGCCTGCCGTAACACCATGTGCCGATGCTGCGGCCGGTGGCGCCGCTTTGAAGCTCGTTCTGCGCCGGGTGGCGATCGACACCTATCGGGAGAACGTGGCCTATCTCCACCGCGACTGTGCGGTGTATCGGGCCGAAGGCTTTCAGGCCTTGTCCAAGGTCGAGGTGAGAGCCAACGGCAAGCGTATTCTGGCAACCCTGAACGTGGTCGACGACGAGCACATCGTCGGTTGCGCCGAACTGGGGGTGTCCGAGGATGCCTTCGATCTGCTCGGCGTGGCGGACGGGCATCCGGCGTCGATCTCGCAGGCCGAACCGGCCTCGTCGATCCCGGCGCTGCATCGCAAGATCGCGGGCGAGCGCCTCGATCAGAATGATTTTCGCGCCATCGTGCGCGACATCGCCGAGCACCGTTATTCGAAGATCGAGCTCACGGCATTCGTGGTGGCCTGCAATCAGGGCGAACTCGATCGTGAGGAGGTCTATTACCTCACCGATGCCATGGTGGCTTCGGGGCGGCGGCTCGACTGGCGTGAGCGTCCGGTGGTGGACAAGCACTGCATCGGGGGCATTCCGGGCAACCGCACCTCGATGCTGGTGGTGCCGATCGTGGCCGCGCACGGCATGCTCTGTCCGAAGACCTCGTCGCGGGCGATCACCTCGCCCGCCGGCACCGCCGACACCATGGAGGTGCTCGCCAATGTCGAACTGCCAATGGAGGCGCTGGCCGAGATCGTGCGCGAGCACCGCGGTTGCGTGGCCTGGGGGGGCACCGCACACCTGTCGCCGGCCGACGATGTGCTGATTTCGGTCGAGCGTCCGCTGTCGATCGACTCGCCGGGCCAGATGGTGGCCTCCATCCTGTCGAAGAAGATCGCCGCCGGCTCTTCCCACCTGATACTCGACATCCCGGTCGGCCCGACTGCAAAAGTCAGGTCCATGCCCGAGGCCCAACGCCTGCGCAAGCTGTTCGAGTTCGTCGCCGGGCGCATCAATCTCACGCTCGACGTGGTGATCACCGATGGCCGCCAGCCGATCGGCAACGGCATCGGGCCTGCGCTGGAGGCGCGCGACGTGATGCAGGTGCTGGAGAACGATCCCACTGCCCCCAACGATCTGCGACAGAAAGCCTTGCGCCTTGCCGGCCGGATGCTGGAGTTCGATCCCGATGTGCGCGGCGGTGAAGGCTTCGCGATCGCGCGCGACATCCTGGATTCGGGCCGCGCGCTGGCGAAGATGCAGGCCATCATCGATGCCCAGGGCGCCAAGCCCTTCCGCCAGGAGCATCCCGACTGTGGGAACCTGAGCTTCGACGTGCTGGCCGAGACGGATGGCGTGATTACCGGTATCGACAATCTGCAGATCGCGCGCATTGCGCGGGTAGCCGGTGCGCCGAAGGTGCAGGGCGCGGGCGTGGATCTGTTTCACAAGCTCGGCGAGCGCGTCACCAAGGGGCAGGCATTGTTCCGGGTGTATGCGGACTTTCCGTCCGATCTTGAGTTTGCGCGCCAGGCTTGCGCGCGCAGTTCGGGCTATACGCTGGGTTTGGCGGACGACGTTCCGCATCGCTTCGTGGAGTTCTGAGCATGATTGATCTGTTGCTGTGCTTCGAAGACGAGGCGCCTCTGGCCGCACGGATCGCGGAGGCCGCCGGCGTGCCCTGCGAACGGGTGGTGCGCCACCGCTTCCCCGATGGCGAACTGAAGCTGCGCCTGCCGCCGGCGCTGCCGGCGCGCGTGGCGATACTGCGCGGTCTCGACCATCCGAACGAGAAACTGGTCGAACTGCTGCTGAGCGCGCGCACGGCGCGCACCCTGGGTGCCGGCCAACTGGTGCTCATCGCGCCCTATCTCGGCTACATGCGCCAGGACATCGCGTTTGCGCCCGGTGAAGTGGTCAGCCAGCGCGTGGTCGGCGAGTTTCTGGCTTCGCTGTTCGATGCCGTGCTCACTGTCGACCCGCATCTGCACCGTATCAGTCGCTTGTCCGAGGCGGTGCCCGTTGCACAGGCGCTGGCCTTGTCTGCCGCCCCCTTGCTGGCGGAGTTGATCGCGGCCAGGCGCCCCGCAGCGCTGTTGCTTGGGCCCGATGCAGAGGCCGCTCAGTGGGTGGCTGCCGCGGCGCAGGCGCATGCTTTCGACCATGGCGTGTGCAGCAAGCAGCGCCATGGTGATCGCGAGGTGCATGTCACCCTGCCGGAAATGGCATTTGCCGGGCGGCAGGTGGTCCTGATCGACGATGTGGCCAGCAGCGGACATACCCTGGCCGTTGCAGCCAAGCAGCTGCTGGCGGCCGGCGCGGCATCGGTCGACGTCGCCGTGACCCATGCCCTGTTTGCCGACAATGCACTGCAGACAGTGCAGGCCGCCGGGGTGGGGGCGGTGTGGAGCACCGACTGTATCGCGCATCCCAGCAATGCGGTCGGTGTGGCACCCATGCTGGCGCAGGCATTGCGGAGTCTGAAATGAACTGCCGCTGCGCCTGGGTGTCCGACGATCCGCTGTACATCGATTATCACGATAACGAGTGGGGTGTGGCGCGTCACGATGCAGCGGGGCTGTTCGAGTTCCTGTTGCTGGAGGGCGCGCAGGCCGGGTTGTCCTGGATTACGGTCCTGAGAAAGCGGGCGCATTACCGGGACGTGTTTGACGGTTTCGATCCGGTGCGGATTGCGTGCTGGGATGATGGCAAGAAGGCTGCGCTGATGTCCGACGCTGGCATCATCCGCAATCGTGCCAAGATCGAGGCGGCTGCGATCAATGCACGCGCCTGGCTGGCCATGCAGGACGAGGGGCTCGATCCCGCCGTGTGGCTGTGGCAGTTTGTCGGCGGGACGCCTCAGGTCAATGCCTTTGCGTCGCTGGCGGAGGTGCCGGCGAGCACCCCGGTCAGTGAAGCGATGAGCAAGGCCTTGCGCAAGAGGGGGTTCAAGTTTGTCGGGCCGACGATATGTTACGCGTTCATGCAGGCCGTTGGCATGGTGAACGACCACACTACCGAATGTTTCCGCCATCCTGGCCCCTGACGCTGACCCTGAGTGGCGCCTGGCGTTTCAGATCTGCCGGATGCTTCCATTATCGATGACGATTACGGCAGGTAATGCTAGGATCACTGGCCCGTCAAGTGAATTTGTCACGCGACGGGCTTGCACAATCATTTTTGGCAAGTGAGGGGGCGTGTGGAGCAAGCGGGAAAAACTGTCGTGTTTGCCGACCTGACGGGTAGCACCGGTCTGTTCGAGTCGGCTGGCAACGTCGTCGCGACGCATGTCGTGACGCGCTGCACGCAAACGCTCGGCGCGCACTTCGCACGCGCGGGCGGACACATGGTGAAGTACCTTGGCGACGGCGTGCTGGTGACCTTCGATGACACGGTGGCAGCGGTCGAAGCCTGTATCCGCACCAAGGACATCCTGCACGACATCAATGCCGACCGGTTCCGTCATGCGCCGCTTGGTTTCAAGATCGGGATCGAGCACGGTCCGATCATTGAGCAGGATGGCGATTGCTATGGCGACGCGGTCAATGTCGCGTCACGGTTGAGCGACCGGGCCGAAGCCAACGAAATCCTGATCGGCGAGCCGGTGTTCCGTCGTTTGCCCGAGCATCTGCGCCAGTCATGCAGCAGTCTCGACCGGATCACGGTCAAGGGAAAGTCGGAGCCGATCAGGGTGTGGCGTATCGACTGGGCCCGCACGGCCGAGTCCACGATTACGGTATCAATCGACACCATTGCCGGTGGCTCGCGTGCGCAAGTGCTGCAGCGGCTCGATCTTGATCTGCTGGATCAGCACCTGAAGCTGTTGCCCTCGGACGGTCCGCTGGTGATCGGACGTGGTGACGAAGTGGGCATGAACATCAACGACCCGAGGGTGTCACGTCGCCACGCCCGGATCGAATGGGTCAACGGTCAGTGCGTGCTGACCGACTTCAGCAGTAACGGCACATGGGTGAGCTTTGCCGGTGCGGTTTCGCCGGTGATGCTCAAGCGCGACAGCTGCATGCTGCATGGGCGGGGAGAGATCGGGCTTGGGGCTGCGCCCGACGACTTTACTGCACCAACCCTGAGCTTTCAGGTCATCGACGAGGTCTGAAAAGCGCGCAGGGCTGGCGTCAGAGCGTTACTGTCAGGCGCTGGCGCTGAGCAGTGAGCCGCTGATCGATGTCGAGGCGTTGCTCCCGTAGGATGCGGCCAGCTCCATGATCTGCTTGAGCAGGCGCGCTTCGCTCGACACCGATTGCCCGCCACCTGCGGCTGACTCCGATGTGGCGCTGGGCGGCTGAGCCTGACCGTAGGCTTGCGCTTCGCTTGCGTTCACGAGCCCGTCACCGTCGGCATCTGCGGTATCAAAGTTCGTTGCGAGTGCGGAGAACATCGAAGCGAGGTTGCTGTCGCTTGCTTCGCTGGCCATGGTTGTGAGTTCGTCCTGGCTGAGGCCACTGTCGTCGCTTCCTTGCGGCGGCGGGGGCGGCGGCATGCCACCCATTGCGCCCATGCCGCTTTCCGCCATGCGCATCTGCTGGAACTGGCTGTCGAGCTGATCGCCGAGTTGCTGCAGGCGCGAAGACAGTTCGTCTTGCGTGACCTTTCCGTCTTCGTTGCTGTCGAGCGCAGTGAACAGCTCTTCTGCGCTGGCGCTGGTGTCCGACAGGCCGCTCAGCGCGGTCTCAAAATCACTTTGCTCAAGATAGCCCTGGCTTTTCGTGTCGAGCTTCGAGAACAGGTCTTCCGACATCCGGGACGCGTCGGGGCGACGGGGCATCGACTGACTGCTCTGGGTGCTGGCCCAGTTGGTATAAGACATGCCGCTGCTGCTGATTGCGCTGGTCATGGTGTGACTCCTTGTCTGGTCGAGTTGCGGCTACCGATGGAGCCGCACGCTTTCATAATCTATGCGCAGGATGTAGCTGTAGTTTGTCCGCCTCGTATCCGTTCTGATACGAGGCGCAGCGCAGGGGGTCGGGGGGTCAGTCCCGTGGCAGGGTGACGCGAGCAATGAGTCCGCCGCCGGGGGCATTGCGCAGGCTCAGTTCGCCGCGGTTGCGATGCGCCGTATCACGTGCAATCGAAAGCCCCAGCCCGACCCCGCCCGAGTTCCGGTTGCGCGAGTCCTCGATGCGGACGAAGGGTTCCATGACCTGGGCGATGCGGTTCTCCGGAATGCCCGGCCCCTTGTCCCTGACTTCGATGACGAGGCTTGATGGCCCGTCGGTGAGGCTCAGTGTCGCCGCTTCACCGTAGCGGACGGCGTTGTCGACGAGGTTGTCGAGGCAACGGCGCAGCGCATGCGGCAGGCCTTCAATCGGTTCTGCCTGTCCGATGACGCCGACCTGATGGCCATTCTCCTGCGCGTCCTCGGCGACGGAGTCGACCAGTGACTGGATATCGATGCGTTGCCAGGCCTCGTCCAGCGCTTCGCCGCGCAGGTAGCTGAGGGTGGCGTCGAGCATCGAGGTCATCTCGCCAATATCGTTGCGCAGCCTTTCGCCAACGTCAGTGTCGGCAAGGGACTCGATGCTCAGTTTCATGCGTGTGAGCGGAGTGCGCAGATCATGTGACACGGCTGCGAGAAAGCGTTCGCGCGCTTCAATCTGCGCCCGGATATTGTCCTGCATGCGGTTGAACACGCGACTTGCGCGGCGAGCTTCCCGTGGGCCCTGTTCCTTGATTGGCGGGCTGCTCAGGTTGTCGCCCAGTTTCTCCGCTGCAGATGCAAGCTGCTGGATCGGTCGGGCGAGCATGCGTGCTCCGTACCACGCCGCCACGGTGACCGCGATGAACTGGATGAGCAGGCCAATCAGCATGCCGTTCAGGGGTGACGGTGGCGGCGGACGACGAAGCCCGTCAGGTGGCTGCGCTCGGTCCGGACGCAGTGCGCTGCTGGACTGGGGCGCGGGGCGCTCCGCAGACGGGCCGCCAGGTGCGAGGTTGATGAATACTGCGAAGACCAGGATGTGGCTTGCAAGGACCGCCAGCACCACCAGCCCGAACAGTCGCCCGAACACCGTATCCGGCATGAAGCGTTTCACTGGGAAACCTCGGCGTCGAACAGGTAGCCCTCGCCGCGAACGGTCTTCAGCAGACGTGGCAGCCGCGGATCTTCCTGCAGTTTCTGCCGCAGGCGCGACACGAGCAGGTCGATGCTGCGGTCAAAGGCTTCAGCCGCACGGCCCCGGGCGGCGTCGAGCAACTGGTCACGATTGAGCACGCAGCGCGGCCGCTCGATGAATGCCCACAGCAGTCTGAACTCCGCATTCGACAGCGGAATCGCGAGCTGGGCAGGAGAGGTGAGCAGGCGCGTGAGCGGGTTGAGGTGCCAGCCGTCAAAGCGCACCTCGGCCTTCTTCTGCGGCGAGACATTGCTGGCTGGTGTCGCAGTGCGCGTGCGACGCAAGATGGTGTTGATGCGGGCCACCAGTTCGCGTGGCTCAAAAGGCTTCACGACATAGTCGTCGGCGCCGAGTTCGAGGCCGACGATGCGGTCGGACAGCTCGCCGCGCGCGGTGACCATGATGATCGGGATCTGGCTGTCGGCCCGCAACTGCCGGCACAGGCTGAGTCCGTTCTCGCCAGGCAGCATCAGGTCGAGGATGATGACGTCGATTTCGCTGTGCGCCAGGACGCGGCGCATCTCGTCACCGTCTGCGGCCAGCTTGCAGCTGAAGCCGTAGCCGTCCAGGAACTCGGACAGCAGTTTACGGATCTGGGGATCGTCGTCGACGATCAGTATTCGGGCTTGCATTGCTTGTGACTCCGGGCGACCAAAGGACCGCGTCAGTGACGGCGGCAAGTCAGCATTTTCCCGGAGTCGGGCAGGGTGTGCTTAGCGGATTTGTAGCGAAGCAGATACATCACGCCGACGGAATATCGACGCGATGTGATCGGAGTGTCAGCGCTCGGCGAGCAGCGCGTTGATGGCGAGGACGTCTTCTTCGCCAAGTGTGCCGGCAGCGGCTTTCAGGCGCAGCTGGGCCAGGAGGGTGTCGTAGCGGGCACGGGACAGTTTCTGCAGCGTATCCGCGAGCTGGCTCTGGGCGTTGAGTACGTCGATGTTGATCCGAACGCCAACTTCGTATCCCAGCTTGTTGGCTTCCAGCGCAGAGGTCGAGGACAGTCTCGCCGCTTCGAGCGCACGGACCTGGGCCATGCCGCTGGTTACGCCGAGGTAGGACTGCCGTGCGGCGAGCGCTGCGCTGCGGCGTGCATCTTCGAGGTCGGCGTCTGCCTTGAGCTTGAGTGCAGCAGCTTCACGCTCGCGTGAGGACACGCCGCCGCCCTGATACAGGGGGACGTTGAGCTGCAGGCCGACAGTTGTGGCGTCGCTGCGGTCGTAGGATATCGACGGGCGATTGTTCAGGCTGTGCGTGGCGACGAGGTCGAGCGTGGGCATGTGTCCGCCACTGACCCGCGACACTTCGCGGGTGGCAATCTCGCGCGCCAGTTGCTGCGCCTGAACGCCAAAGCTGCCTTGCTCGGCGGCAGAGACCCACTCACCGATGTTGTCGGGCTGGGGGCGCTGGAGCTCCACGCCTGAGCGCAGGCCCGCGAGCGGCTCCGGCTCCTTGCCAATGATTTGCGCAAGCGATTCGCGACGGACGTCGAGGTCGTTGCGCGCAGCGATTTCCTGTGCCGAGGCGAGGTCGAAGCGCGACTGCGCTTCGTGCACGTCGGTGATGGTGACGGTGCCGACCTCGAAGCTGGTCTTGGCAATCTCCAGCTGTTCGGCGGCGGCAGTGCGCAACTGGCTCACGGCCGCCAGTGTGTCTTCTGCATTGAGCACATTGAAATAGGCCTCGGCAGTGCGCAGGATCAGATCCTGACGCGCCTGTCCGTACTGACTGTCCGCGAGCGCGGTCTGCAGTTCGCCCTGCTTGTATTGCACCCAGTTCTGCCAGCGGAACAGCGGCTGGGTCAGCTGAACGGCGTAGCCATTACTGTTATACGTGTAATCGCTGCTCGTACTTGAAGCCCGGTAGCTGACATCGTTCCAGGTTGATGTTGCAGACGCTGCGATGACGGGAAGCAGACCCGCACGCCCCTGGACCACCTTTTCCTGTCCAGCCTCGAACTGGGCTCTGGCTGCGGAAAACTTGGCGTCGTTTGCCAGCGCATCGCGGTAGACCTGTGTCAGGTCGGCGGCAAAGGCTGCGCTCGCAAACAGACTCGAAAGGCAAATCGCCAGGGCGCGCTTCATTTGATTCTCCGTGGTTCTCAGTACTGCGGCATCTTCGGATCGACCCGGCCAGCCCACTCGGACACCCCGCCGGCAAGGTTGATGACCTTGTCGAAGCCTTGGCGCTCAAGGAACATCGCAACCTGCGCGCTGCGCCCGCCGTGATGGCAGATCACGACGATTTCGCGCTCGCGGTCGAGCTCCTGGCTGCGGGCTGGCACCGAGTTCATCGGCATCGCCTGCGAGCCTTCGATATGACAGAGCTCGAACTCCCACGGCTCGCGCACATCGAGGAGCAGTGGTGATGGCTGCTGCGGATCATTGAGCCATTCGGCCAGTTCAAGGGGGGAAATGTGACGCATGGCAGTCGATCAGAAGCGGAAGGTGTCATGACGCTGCGGGTTACGCAGCATCGGCACCATGGTTTCAAAAACGTCTTCGGTCCGGAAGCGGCCTTCGGCTTCGCAGGTGACGAGGCGGGCCTTCATGACCGGGGCCTCGCCAACAAAGGCAAACAGCCGGCCACCGACCTTGAGCTGCGCGAGCAGCGACTGCGGCAGGAAGGGCAGGCCGCCCGACACCACGATCACGTCGTAGGGGGCACGCTCGGCCCAGCCCTGGGCTGCATCGCCTTCTTCGACGATGACGTTTTCGACGCCATTCCGGGCGAGGTTGGCGTGCGCGAGCTTGACCAGTTCGGGTTCGATGTCGACGGTGCGCACCCATTCGGTCTTGGCTGCAAGCAGGGCGGCGAAGTAGCCGGAGCCGGCACCGATCTCGAGCACGGAGTCGGAGCGATGCAGCTGGAGCGATTGCAGAATCTTGCCTTCGATCACCGGCTTGAGCATGACCTGACCCGCGCCGATCGGAATTTCAACGTCGGCAAAGGCCAGCGAGCGGGAGGCCGCAGGCACGAATTCTTCGCGCTTCACGGTCATCAGGAGGTCGAGCACACCCTGATCCAGTACCTCCCAGGGACGGATCTGCTGCTCGACCATGTTGAAGCGCGCTTGTTCGAAGTTCATCAGGTACTCCTGGCTAAATATTAGCACACGCTAATGTATAGCGTGACCGAATGAGAAACCTTCATATTCTAACGCAGTTGGTGCACCGCACGCTGTGCCCCCGACCGGCTGAGCCATCGTGCTGGCCAATGTGGGGGCGGGCGGTGCAAGTCGCGCCGGCATATCACGTGGCCTCGGCCTTCGCCGCGGGCCTTACCCGGTACCAGGCGGCATAGAGCGCGGGCAGAAACAGCATGGTGAGCAGGGTTGCGACGGTCAGTCCGCCCATGATGGCCACCGCCATCGGCCCGAAGAAGGCCGAGCGCGACAAGGGGATCATGGCCAGAATGGCCGCGGCCGCCGTGAGCATGATGGGGCGGAAGCGGCGCACGGTGGACTCCACGATGGCCTCCCATGGCGGATGACCTGCGTGCGTGTCCTGTTCGATCTGGTCGACGAGGATCACCGAGTTGCGCATGATCATGCCCGACAGCGCGATCGTGCCCAGCATGGCGACAAAGCCGAAGGGCTTGTTGAAGGCGAGCAGGAAGGCAGTGACGCCGATCATGCCCAGCGGCGCCGTCAGTACCACGATCAGCGTGCGCGAAAAGCTCTGAAGCTGCAGCATCAGCACGGTGAGTACGACCAGAATGAAGAGCGGTACGCCGGCCGCAACCGAGCTGCCCCCCTTGCCGCTCTCTTCGACCGAGCCGCCGACTTCCAGACGGTAGCCCAGTGGCAGTGTCCTTTCGATGCTGGCAATTTGCCCCGCAAGCTGCCCGACCACGACGGCGGGCTGGACCGTGCCGTACAGACTGGCACGGACGGTCACCGTCGGAACCCGGTTGCGGCGCCAGATCACGCCCTCCTCGAAGCCGTACTCTGCGGTGGCGACCTGCGCCAGCGGCACACTGCGCCCGCCACTGACAGGCAGTGCGAGGTCTGGCAGCAGGCCAAGATGCAGCCGCTCCGAGGCCGAGCCGCGAAGCACGACCGAGATGGTTTCCGTGCCTTCGCGGAACTGGGTGACGGTCGTGCCCTGCAATGAGGTGGCGAGCAGGGTGGAGATGTCCGCGCTCGATACACCCAGCAGGCGTGCCTTGTCCTGGTCGATCTTCAGCCGGATGGCCTTGGACGGCTCCTCCCAGTCAAGATGCACGTTGGACAGGTGGGGGTTGGATCGCATCGCGTCCGCGACCTGATGGGCGAAGCGTCGCATCTCGTCGGCATCCTGCCCGCTGACCCGGTACTGCACCGGAAATCCCACCGGCGGGCCGTTCTCCAGGCGGTTGACGGTGGCCCGCAGCGGCCATGGCTCGGACTCGAACAGCTCGATCAGCCGGGTGCGCAGGGCTTCGCGCTCGGCGCTGCCCTTGGTGAGCACCACGAACTGTGCAAAGTTGGTCTGTGCCAGTTGCTGATCGAGCGGAAGGTAGAAGCGTGGGCTGCCGCCGCCGAGCCAGGCGACGTAGTTGTCGATTCCGTCCTGTTGCTCAAGGAAATGCTCGACGCGTTTCACTGCTGCTTCAGTCGCCTGGTGCGAGGCGCCTTCGGTCAGGCGCAGGTCAACCAGCAGTTCAGGGCGGGTCGAGTCCGGGAAGAACTGCTGCGGAACCGCGCGTACGAATACCACCAGCGACAGCGCGAAAATAAGCAGGGTGGCTGCGATCACGATCCAGCGGTGACGCACACAGGTGCTGACCAGCGCGCGAAAGCGGTTGTAGAACGGGGTGTGATAGATCGCAAATTCGTCGTGCTGTTCATGGGGTTGGCGCGCGCGCGCGGCCATGCGCGCCCCGATTTCTGGCGAGATCCGTGCGATCACCCGTGCCAGCAGCGAAGGCTTGCCATTCTTCTTGCGGAAATCCGGCAGCAGGTGAAAGCCGAGGTATGGCACGAACAGGACCGCTGCGACCCAGGACACCAGCAGCGCGATCACCGTGACCTGAAAGATTGAGCGCGTATATTCGCCGGTGGCCGAGGCCGCGGTGGCAATCGGCAGGAAGCCTGCTGCCGTGATCAGCGTTCCCGAGAGCATCGGCATCGCGGTCGAGGTGTAGGCAAAACTGGCGGCTTTTGCACGCTCCCAGCCCTGTTCCATCTTGGTTGCCATCATCTCGACCGCAATGATGGCGTCGTCTACCAGCAGGCCAAGCGCAATGATCAGCGCACCGAGCGAAATCTTGTGCAGTCCGATATCGAACATGGACATGAACAGAAAGGTGATCGCCAGCACCACCGGGATGATGATCAGCACCACCACGCCAGTGCGGAAACCGAGCGACAGCAGGCTGACCGCCATCACGATCACGACCGCTTCGGCCAGGACCTTGACGAACTCTCCGACCGAGTTGCGTACCGCGCGCGGTTGGTCGGCGACGCGCTCGAGCCGGATGCCCAGTGGCAATTGCGACTCGATGCGGGTCACTGCATCGTCAAGGTGGTGACCGAGCGCGACAATGTCGCCGCCGTCGCGCATGGAAACGCCAATGCCGAAGGCGTCCTCGCCCATGAAACGCATGCGTTCGCCGGGTGGGTCGATCAGTCCGCGCTTCACTTCTGCCACGTCACCAAGACGAAAGGCGCGACCCTTGGCCCGAAGCAGAGTGTCGCGGATTGCGTCGAGGTCGTCGAAGGTGCCACTGGGGCGCAACCAGATGCGTTCGTCGGCGGTTTCAAAGTAGCCGGCACCTGTCACCGCGTTCTGGGTGGACAGGGCGCTGGCGATGTCGGTGATGTTCAGGCCGAAAGTCGCGAGCTTGGTGTTGGACAGTTCGATGTAGATGCGCTGCGACTGCTCGCCGAAAAAGCTGACCTTGGCTACGTCCTTGACGCGCAGGATCTCGTTGCGGATCGCCTCCGCATGGCGCTTGAGTTCTGCATGGGGCACACCTTCGCCGACGACGGCGAAGACGTTGCCGTAGGTGTCGCCGAACTCGTCGTTGAAATAGGGGCCTTTGACACCGGTCGGCAAGGTGTTCTGCATGTCGCCGATCTTCTTGCGAACCTGGTACCACACGTCCGGAATGTCACGCGAATGGGTGGAGTCCTTGGCGAGGAAGAACACCAGGGTTTCACCCGGCTTGGAATAGCTGCGCACGACATCGATCTGATCGACTTCCTGGAGCTTCTTCTCGATCTTGTCGGTCACCTGCGCTTCCATCTCGCGCGCACTGGCGCCGGGCCATTCGGCCTTGACCACCATGACCTTGAAGGTGAAGGGCGGATCTTCCGATTGCCCCAGCCGGGTATAGGACAGCATCCCGATCAGGGTCAGTGCCACGAGGAAGTAGAGCACCAGCGAAGGGTGCGCCAGTCCCCATTCGGAGACGTTGAAACGCGAGCGCGCGGCCTTCATCGCTTTACGTCCAGTGCGGGTGTGCTGCCCTCTTCGACGGGGCGTACCGCTGCGCCGGCGACGAGTTTATGTACGCCGGCAACGACTACCCGGCTGCCCTCAGGCAGTCGGTCGCGCAGAACCGCACCGTCTTCGCGAAAGGCGAGGACGTCGACTGCAATGGGGCTGAGCCGGTTTTCGCGGTCGACCAGCCAGATCGAAGCCTGCTCGCCGTTGCGGGTCACCGCACTCAGCGGCAGGACAAGTCGGCTTGCCTGAGCGCGGGAAAACGACGCGGTTGCCGTTGCCCCGAGCGGCAGGGCGTCGCCGTCTGGCAGGCTGATGCGTACGCCATAGGTCCGTGTGGCACTGTCCGCTACGGGCGACACTTCACGCACGATTCCGGGAGATGGCTGATCCTGCGCAATCCACGGGCGTACTTCGACTGCTTCGCCCGTTTCAATCGAACCAATCCTGCTTTCGGGAACGTAGATCAGGAGCTCGCGCTCTCCGGGGCGGGCAATGCGAAAGACCGCCTGGCCGGCCGAGACCACCTGGCCCGCTTCGGCGAACACCTGAGTGATGACGCCGGCACTGTCGGCATGGAGTTCGGTGTAGGCGGTCTGGTTGCTGGCTGTCGCCGCCTCCATGCGCGCCTGCTGCAGTCTGGCCTCTGCGGCATCGAGTGTTGCGCGCTGAGAGTCGAGCGCGGACGCGCTGACAAAGCCCTTTGCGAGCAAGGCCTCGGTGCGCTTGAGTTCGACGCGCGCAAGTGCGGCGTCCGCTTCGGCCGCAGTAATCTGGCTTCTGGCCGCCGTGGCGGCGAGTTGGGCGTCCTGCGGGTCGAGTCTCGCAAGCAGTTGCCCGCGGGTGACGAGGGCGCCGACATCGACACTGCGTTCGGTCATCTTGCCGCCGACCCGAAACGCGAGTTCGCTTTCAAAGCGCGCCCGGATTTCGCCCGTATAGGTCTGGACCGACGCTGCGTTGGCGGCGCCGTCGAAGCTGCGTACCAGTACGGCCGGGGTGACGGGGGCTTGCGTTGCGGGTGGTGAGCAGGCAGCGAGCGCAACAAGCAGTGGGAGAGCCGACATCAGGCGTAGCAGTTTCATGAGTGTTTTTCCTGTTCGTCGTTGCGGACGGTGAGCCCGTGGAGGACGAGGTCGATATGGGCGTCCACATAGGCGAGGGCGTCGACCTTGCCGCCGCAGCAGCTGGCAAAGGAATGTTTCCAGTTCGCGAGATGGACCAGGGGTGCAACCAGCAGCGTGCTGGTCAGTACGGGATCGACAGGGCGGAAAAGACCCTGGGCGATTCCGCGTTGAACTGCGGTACGCAGCAGTGCAAGACCACGCTGGATCACGACCTCGTCATAATAGCGGGCGAGCTCGGGAAAGTTGCCGGCTTCGGACATCATGAGCTTGGGAATGCCGCCCAGTGGTGTGCTGCCGATCAGCTCCCACCATGACAGCAGGAAGGTGCGCAACAGCGCGATGGGGTCGTCCGGAGACTCCGTGAGCATCGCTTCGCCGGCCTCGATCGTCGGGACGACGCCCTCGCTGATGACAGCCTTGAACAAGGCTTCCTTGCTGTCGAAATACAGGTAAAGCGTGCCCTTCGATACGCCCGCTCGCGCTGCGATCTCATCGAGTCGGGTGGCAGAGAAGCCCTTCTCGACGAACAGGGCCAGTGCGGCTGCGGTCAGCTCCTGCGGGCGGGCTTCCTTGCGCCGGCGGCGCGGCGCCACCTCCTTAGCGGGCATTCGCTGGCACCTCGAGACGGGGCGCAGTGTTCCCGGTAAGGAAGTGTCCTTGTGTTGAAGCGGTGCTCCGTTCCCGGACTCGAATGGGTTGCGACGGCATGCGCTGCTCCGCGTTTAATAACTGACTGGTTAGTCATTAAACGCGGTTTCAAGGCAGGCGGCAAGTCAATTCTCGAGGTCTTTTCCTGCCATGGCCTGAAGGCTCGCAGGCAGCGTTCTGCATGCGGTGCCGGTGCGAAAGATCATGCTGCGCAAGGCGACCCCGGGTGGAACGGGTGAGGGGGTGTCAGCGCTGGTCTTCCAGCTTTGGATTTGCCTGAGCGAGCGCGCGTCGAAGGCTGCGCCCCCCCGATCGCTCCACAGCCACAGCCGGTTGCCTTGCTCATCCAGGGTCATCGCGACCGGGCACAGGCCTGAAGGCAAACGGATGCTGCCCAAGGGCGCGACGCCGTTGCGGAACGAGTAAACATCGACCTGGGTCCGCTCGGGGTTCAGGCGATAGATCGACTGCCGTTCCGGCCAGGCAATATCCACTGCCGTGTCTGTCTGCGGCTGACCGCAACCGGCGAGCATGGTGCAGGCTGCAAACAGTGCGAGGGAAGTGAAAGATCTCTGGTTCATGTCTGGCTCCTTGACAGTCGTGCTTCGTGGACCAGACACTACCTGACACTTTGTTGTCTGAAACGGACACCTTGCCCGATCAATGCTGGAATCGTACCGGTCGAACGAGCGGTACAGGCTTGTTCGACACCCTTCGCACCCTGGAGTACTGCAATGCTGATGGTCAGTCTCGATAGTTCGCAAGCCACGCCGCTGGTGGAGCAGATCGTCGATGCGGTTCGCACCCAGATCGACGACCGCATCCTGCGCCCCGGCATGAAACTGCCGCCAATCCGCAAGCTCGCGGAGAGTCAGCTGGTCAGCCGGTTTACCGTGGTGGAGGCCTACGACCGGCTGGTTGCGCTCGGCTACCTGCGCTCGCGCCGCGGTTCGGGCTTCTATGTCGCGCCCCGTCGCGAGCGTGGAGAGGGAAGACAGCAGGCAAGCACCGATCGCGCCGTCGATGTGGCGTGGATGATGCGTCAGGGGCTGGATGACCGTCCTGGTCTGATCAAGGCCAGCGCGGGCTGGTTGCCGTCGGACTGGCTGGACGGAGACGGCTTGCGCCGACATTTGCGGACGCTCTCGCGGCGCCCCGACGTTCGCCTGACGAGTTATGGAACGGCACAGGGCTATCTGCCGCTGCGCCAGCAGTTGCAGGTCAAGCTCGCCGAGTTCGGAATCGGGGCCGCGCCGCATCAGATCGTGCTGACCGAGGGCGCCACCCGCGCGCTCGACATCCTTGCCCGGCACCTGGTCAAACCGGGGGACACCGTGCTCGTGGACGATCCCGGCTACTTCAACTTCTTCGGCAACCTGCGTCTGCAGGGCGCGACGCTGGTGGGGGTGCCGCGAAACATCGATGGCCCGGATGTGGCGCAACTGGAGGCGCTGCTCGCCCACCACAAGCCCAAGGTGTTCTTCACCCACTCTGTGCTGCACAACCCGACCGGGGCGAACCTGTCGCCTGGGGTCGCGTTCCGCATCCTGCAACTGGCCGAGAAACACGACTTTCTGGTGATCGAGGACGATACCTACGCCGACTTTCATCCCCACTCGACCACCCGGCTTGCAAACCTCGATCAGCTCAACCGGGTGATCTTTGTCGGTAGCTTCTCCAAGACCCTGTCGGGGAGTCTGAGGGTGGGCTATCTGGCCGCGCGCCCCGATCTCGCGGCCGAGCTGAACGATGTGAAGACGCTTACCGCTTTGTGTTCGAGCGAGTTCAATGAGCAGCTGGTGTACCAGATGCTGACCGATGGACACTACCGGAAGTATCTGGACCGGTTGCAGGGGCGGCTCGCGCAGGCGAGCGATGCGTGTCTGCGCATGCTCGAACGCGTCGGGCTGGAAGTGTATCTGGAGCCCAAAGGCGGCCTGTTCATCTGGGCCAGGCCACCCGGGTTCGAGGATGTGGCGGAGATTGCCTCGCGGGCTGCGGAGCAGGACATCATGCTCGCGCCCGGCAAGGTCTTTCGTCCCCAGATGCAGCCCAGCCCGTGGATGCGTTTCAATGTGGCGTTTGCAACCCAGCCCCGGGTTGAGCGCTTCCTGAGCGACGCGCTCGATACAGCGTGAGCGCTTAGCGCGACTCCAGCACCAGCCTGCCGTTGGTAGGCTGAATCGGTCGCGAGTTGCGCGGGTAGAGCCGGTTGAAAATTGCGAGCTGATCGTCCGACAGTGAAACCGTCTGCTTCATTACCACCCACAGGACCTCTTCGGTGCAGGGCGGCGTGGTCTGCGATCCCATGTAGAGGAAATGCGCTGGCTGCGTTGGCAGAAAGGCCGCAAGGTCTATGGTTACATCGGGCATGTAGGTGTTGCCCTTCTCCAGCGGCAGATTGTTGAGTACGGCCTGCAGCATCGCGTTCGGCTGCTCGCCGCGCTCAAGCAACACGGCCACGATGGCCTGCCGGCCTTCCGCGCTGCGGTGATGGAAGTGCACCGCCATGTCGGAGGCACCACCGCCCACCCGCTCTTCGGACGGACGGTGCAGGGTCAGGTGTTCAAGTTCGTAACGCCTGCCACGCACCTCGATGCTCATGCCTTCGCCGACCGACACTCGCAGCAGGTTTCCGGTGTCGGTGGTACGAAAGCGTGTCGCACGGTAGTCGAACTTCACCGGGTCGAGATCCACTGCAACCCCGTTCTGCAGGTTGATCGGTGACTGGCGCTTGCCTTCGCTGCAGATCTTCCAGTCCGGCCGCAGGCTGCCCCAGCGCTCCGGGCCGGTGTCGCCACCGTAGCTCCAGCCTTCGCCTTTCACCTGCTCGACGGTGAGCGATGGGCTTGGCTTCACTTGCATCTTACTTTCCGGCGCTGCCTTCGGTTCTTTCTTCACCACAGGTGCCTTCGGCTTTGCGGCCGGCCTCGGCGGGCGGGTGGGTGGTGCAGCTTCCTTCTTCACGGTTTCTGCGACCTTGTCGCGCGGCGGAGGCGGTTCTACCTTGGCTGGCGCGGGCGCAGAGATCCGCATCGCCGGCTTCGGCTCGACGGTCTCAGGCTTTGCCGGCGCATCCTTGACCGCGTCCTTTGCAAGCAGGGGGGCGAGATTCGGACGAATGGACGGGATCGGCATTGCCGCAGGCGTCGGCTCAGGGGCGACCTCCGCTGCCGCCCTCTCCTTGATTAAGGCCTCTGCGGGTGTGTCCTTGACCGGCGGGGCCGCAACTGCAGGCGCTGCCGCCTTTGCAGGTGGCTTCTCGGGTGGCTTTGCCACCGGCGGCTGCGGCTCGGCCTTCGCAGTTGCGGCGGCGGGCGGTTTGGCCGGCGGCTGGACCAGCGGTGGCACGGCAGCGACGGGCCGGGTTTCAGCGCTGGCAGCGGCAGCCGACTGGCTGGCAGCATCTGCAATCTTTGCCAGGTCTGCGAGTCCGGGCGGTTTGCACACCTCCCGCCACATCCGCTCATCCACGGAGTTTTTTGCCACCACGACGGGCGTCTGATCGGCGACCGACTCTTCCCGCAGCACCCGCTCTGCGGCATCCAGATACACCCGCTTGATGGTGAAGAAGCTGTTGTTGCGACAGTCGTAGCGATTGAGCGCCTTCACCGTGCGATAACCCGCTTGCGCGGCTTCCTCGTTCCCGAGCACCACGCGCCCCCATGACACCTTGGTGCCACGGTCGGAGTCGAAGATGCTCGCGCGGTCGATCTCGATGGTCCGCCCCTTGTCGCTGAGGACCTTCTGCCAGTCGGCGGCATCAACCGGCGCGCTGACGAGCAGAGCCGCCGCGAGCAAGAGATACCGTAGAGAGGAGTGGGGTGGAAAAGGGGTGGTCATCGAAATTCCTTTGCGCTGTAGACAGTTTCGGCAGCGCGCCGAATATCTTTAGACTGTCAGCGCTTTTCTCCGGGAAGGAAGCTGGGAACTCGAAGTCGTATTCTCCCCTGTTTGGGCAGCGTGCCCACGTGAGTGCGTCTTGCGTCCGCAGTGCCTGCCTGGTGCTGTGCTCCATGTCTTGAAGACTTTTGCCGCAGGGATGTCAGGTAATCGGATGATGAAACAATGAACAAGACTCGCTCACTGGTGCTTGGACTCGTCGCAGTCTTCACGGTCGTGCTCTATGCCCCGTTCTTTTCCAACCCACTCGTGTTTGATGACCATAACCTGTTCGCGGGGGGGCGGGTGTTTGATCACGCCCAGAATGTCTTCGATTTCTATGCCCGGACATTTCCGTACTTCACCATCGGGTTCATACAGCTGATTTTCGACAGCATAGAAGTTCAGCGCGCTTTCAACCTCATGCTGCATCTCGCGAATGTCTTCGTGCTGATTGCGCTGTGCTCAAGGGTCTCCAGAGTTGATCTTTCAGTGCCGCCCAGCACTGCCGTGTGGGGGGCGATTGCAGCCTGTGCCGTGTTCGCCGTTCATCCGGTCGCGGTCTACGGTGTTGCCTACCTTGTCCAACGAACGGTCTTGTTTGCCTCGCTGTTCTCCTTGCTGTCCTTGCTCTTTTACTGGCGCGCCATTGAAGACGGGCGCTATCGGGATGTTGTCGTTTCGGCCTTGTTCTATGCGATGGCGGTGTTCTCAAAAGAGCATGCGATCCTGCTGCCTGCTGTTGCATGCGCGCTGGGCATCGCTGCCCGCAGACCGGGGGCGCTTCCCCGCACCGTGCTCTATCTGGCCTTGTGCGCATTGCCTGCGCTTCGTGTTTTTCTGTCCCTGAAAGGGCTGGTTGGGGCGGTCGCTGAGCCCGGTGCCCAAGAGGTGGCAATCGACCTGCTTGCTGACGCCAGCGCCGGGAAGGCGGCATCAAGCTGGTCGATCAGTGCGCTGGCACAGGCGGGGTTCTTCTTCCGCTACTGGTATCTGTGGATCGTTCCCGATACGGGTGCCATGTCCATTGATCTGAGGGCATATATATCTGGCGGCTCACCGGGCCTGACCGATGTATTCAAGCTGGTGGCGTTCGTGGCCTGTGGGCTCCTCGGCGCTGCACTCGTCTTTGTGTCAAGACGCTGGAAGCTCGCAGGCGTCGGCATTCTGTATTTCTGGATTTCGTTTCTCGTGGAGTTCTCGTCGGTCCGGTTTCAGGAGCCTTTTGTCCTCTATCGCAGCTATCTCTGGGCGCCTGGCTTTGTCATGGTGCTTGCCTCTCTCCTGAGACTGTTGCCGGTGAAGGGGCTTGTGGTGCTGACAGTGCTGGCCTGCGGCGTGCTGTTTTACCTGTCGGAGGATCGCCTGCAAAGCATGGAAAGTGAATGGTCTGCATGGGACGACGCAGCCAGAAAGCTGCCGGCTGCCGATGTCCGGGGTGCGGACCGGATCTTTTTCAACAGGGGCTTGCAGAGCATCAAGGCGGGGAGGATAGCGGAGGGGGTTGCCGATCTGGACCGGGTCATCGCGCTGAGCCCGGGCGTGCGTCAGGCCTATGAGCAGCGGGCAGAGGCGTACGTGAGGCTGGGGCGCTATCCGGAAGCCGTTGCCGACTTCAGCCACGCAATTGAACTGCACGAGGTGGGCGCTTCGTTCTACGGCAGAGGTCTTTCTTTCGAGCGCATGGGCTGCCTGATTGCAGCGGGCCGAGATTATGAGCGGGCCCGGACGCTGGGCGTCCTGTTTGCGAAAATGAAACTCGACGAACTTGCGGAAAAACGAACGGAAAAAGGGCAGGCTTCAGAGTCTGAAGCCTGCCCTTTGAGGTAGGACGCTTAGCTGGTGAAGCTTAGCAACCGAAGGTCTTGCTCATGTTGGCATGGGTGTAGCCGCAGGTCACAGCCCAGGTCACGGCAGAGTTGCCAACCGTCGGCGTGTAGGTCACGGTTGTGCCATCGTAGCCGGTACCGATGCTACGAAGCGTGGCCACGATCGCGCCGGTCGCTGCCGTTACAGTGATGCCGGAGACCTCGGTCGTTGCCGTCGGAGCGCCTGCAAGACCGAGCGAGGTCCAGCCGTTGGCCGGGATCGTGCCGACACCGGCGTTTTCCTGAGCGAACATCGCGACAGCGGTCTTGACCGGATCAACGGCGACGTTGACCTTCGAAAGCTTGGCGCGGGTGACGTAATCCTGATACTGGGGAATGGCCACAGCAGCCAGAATGCCGATGATCGCCACGACGATCATCAGTTCGATAAGGGTGAAACCTTGTTGGACTTTTTTCATGACTTCTCTCCTGAATGGATCAACACGGAAGACCCGCTTGGCTTAGCTATCGCAAGCGCTGTGCCAGTTCTTCGGTCTGGAGTGGGATGTTCAGGATATATTTGTGATTGTTATTCAATAACAGTGACTTGCGTGTTCTTTGTGAATGTCAGGGGCGATCGTGTCGCCAATTGGTTTCAATGTCCGGGTTTGAATTGTCACGCGCGACTGTCAAGCACTGACGTTTTCTGATTATGAATGTCAAATGTTGACGCTGGCTGACAGGAGACTGGCCAGTCAGATTCTGCTGCGCCTCATCCGGTCCCGCTCATCAATGAGAAACGCCCCTTGCGGGGCGTCGGCGTGATGGCGTTTCGGGTCCTAGACGTTGGCGCTGCGCCGGCGCGCCAGCGCTGCAACGGCGCCAATCCCCAGCAGTGCCAGCACGCCCGGCTCCGGCACGTCCTGAGCACGGCGCGTGACCGTGAGCTGATCCTGCGAGTTTCCTGCGCTCAGCGCGACGAAGTCGTACATCGTGGAGCTGTAGGGCTGGCTCCCGAGTTGGGTGTTCCATGTTGCGAGCTCGGTCAGCCAGGTCGTGGCCATGGTCAAAGCGCCGCCGAAACTCGATGTCGTGAGGAAGTTGCCGCCGCTCAGGCTCAGGCTGGCACCGTCCGTCACAATCTCCCATAGCGCGAGCTGGAATGCCGGTGCTGCGCCGGCGACGCTGCCTACGGTGTCGTAGTGCAGGTCGTAGAGGCGCGAGATGAGATTCTGCTGCGGCTGACCGAAGCGGTCTGCGAGGGAGCCAGTGGAGAACAGGGTGTCGCCACGCAGCAGGCTGGTCTTGGGTTCGATGCAGAAGCTGTTGAGCAGATCGTTGTCGTAAGCGCTTGCGCCCGGCGCCTTCTGCTTGAAACTGATCATGCCGGCGCTGACCGTCGAGGTCTTGATGGTGCCGTTGGAGATGACGCTGATGGAGCCGTTCGATGAGCCGGCGAGGACGTTCTGAAAATTCAGGATCAGGTCTGCATGCGCGACATTGGCACCGAGCGCACCGGCGCTGAGTGCGAGTGCGGTAATGAGGGGGCGAATGCGCATGTTGAGGGCTCCTGTTCGATCGGGTTGGGGATATCCCCGGCAATGGATAAATTATCCATTATTGGTTAAAACGCCGAAATCGAATAAAAGTGCTCTATGTGCGTTGCGTCACATCGCTGACGTCTTTAAGGCGTCTTCCCGTTCCATGCAGATGTCTGTTCAGGTGTTGGTGCCCCTGGGTGAGGCGGAAAGCAGATCGGAGACGGGAACGGGGTGTTCCGTTCGCGTCTCCGATCAGATGTTGCGAGTGGGCAGCTGTCACGGCCCACGGTTCAAGCGTCAAGCCAGATTCATCTTGCGCGCGGCCTCACGCAGTTCTTCGCGGAAGTTCGGGTGCGCGATGCCGATGAGCGCTTCCGCGCGCTGTCTGGCGGTCTTGCCTCGCAGTTGTGCAACACCGTACTCGGTCACCACGTAGTTGATGTCGTTCTTGCTGGTGGTCACGTGGGTGCCCGGGCACAGCACCGGCGCGATGCGCGAGATGGTGTCGTTCTTTGCGGTCGAAGGCAGCACGATGAAGGCCTTGCCGTTTTTCGAGCGGTTGGCTGCGCGCACGAAGTCCACCTGCCCGCCGGTACCCGAGTAGGGCGTGTGGCCGAGGCTTTCCGAACCGCACTGTCCGAGCAGGTCGATCTGCAGCGTGGCGTTGATGCAGCACAGATTGTCGTTGCGGGCTGCGATGTAGGGGTCGTTGGTGAAGTCGACCGGATGCATCTCCAGCATCGGGTTGCGATGCAGGAAGCGATACAGCTTGCGCGAACCGAGCGCGAAGGTGGCCACCATCTTGCCGGGCATGAAGGTCTTGCGGCGGTTGGTCACGGCACCACTTTCGATCAGCGACAGGATGCCGTCGCCGATCATTTCGGTGTGAATGCCGAGGTCGCGCTTGTGCTGCAACTGCATCACGACCGCGTCGGGAATGCCACCATAGCCAATCTGCAATGTGGCGCCATCGTCGATCAGCTCGGCCACGTGCTTGCCGATGGCTTCCTGGATCGGGCCGATGGTTGGCAGGCCGACTTCAAACAGTTCATCGTCGCTTTCGACCAGGCCGGACACCTGCGAGATGTGCACATGGCAGTCGCCATTGGCGTAGGGCACGTTCGGATTGACCTCGAGCAGGATGACGCGCGCCTTGCGCACGGCAGCCATGGTGTAGTCAGGCGCAAGCGAGAGCGAGAAGTAGCCGTACTCGTCCATGGGCGAAGCCATGGTCATGACCACGTCGGCCGGGGTCAGCCCGCGGTCGATCAGCATGGGCAGTTCGGAAAAGTAGGCGGGGACGAAATCGACCCAGCCCGACTGCCCACCTGCGCGGGTGGCGCCGCCGAAGAAATAGGCGTCATGCCGGATGTTGGCATGGGTCTCAGGGTCGAGGTAGGCGAACTTGCGCAGTGGCAAGATCTGGCTGACGGCGACATCGCGCAGCGTGTGGCGACGGTCGGACAGCGCCTGCAGCAGCGCAGGCGGTTCGCCAACGCCGGTCGGGACCACGACGGTGTTGCCGTTGCTGATCATGCCCACGGCGTCGGCCGGGCTCATCCTCTTCTGATCGTAAAGCGTCTGCATGCTCACCCTCTCTCTCCTATCAAATGCTTTTATATGCGTCTGTATAGGGGATTATACGTATATTCCATACCTGCGCGTATGGGCTGAACGGCGTCAGGCGGTAACGGTGGGGCCCTGGTGAAAGACGAGATCGGTAACCACCTTGCCGCCCACCAGGTGCTGGTCGACGATTCGCTGCATGTTTTCCGGGGTGACGTTGTAGTACCACACGCCATCAGGCTGCACGCACAGGATGGGACCGCCCTTGCACGCGGCAAAGCAGGACACCCGGGTGCGTTTCACGCGCAGCTCGCCCTGGTCCAGCCCCGCGAGCTTGAAGCGCTCGCCCAGGCTGTCGAACACGGCCTGCACCTCGCTGTTGGCGCTGCAGCGCGGACCGGTGCATACCAGCAGATGGCGGCGGTAGCTGCCGAGCTTCGGCTTTTCGACCAAGGCGCCTGTACCGGGTTCTTCAGTTGAGTCGTGGCTGTTCATGAGTGGCCTTCCTCGGTGGCGGGCTCGGCCTCAGTGTGGGGCAGGTCGGCAAGCGTGGCAACGATGTAGTCCAGTGGGAGTCTGTAATGCGCTGCCAGTTGTGCGGGCGTTTCATCGCTGGCGCGAAGGGAGTCCAGCCAGCCGTTGAGGCCGGTGCTGAGCGAGCGCCCGGCCTGTTCGCCACTGCGGGTGGCGCGCTCGCCATCGGCGACGTCGTACTTGTTGCTGTAGCCGCGTGGCGTCACCATCAGGCCGTCGCGCACGAAGGTGTTCGAGTTGCCGATGAGGACGGTGGTGAGCATGCCGATGTCGCACTCGCTCATTCTCTCCAGTGTGGTGAACTCGATGCGCTGCTTTGGACGATAGGCCGACTTGACGATCGCCACCGGGGTATCCGGCCGGCGGTGGCGCAGGAACAGGCGCTGGGCTTCGACGATCTGGCGTGTGCGCCGCCCGCTCTTGGGGTTGTAGAGCGCAACGACGAAATCGGCGTAGGCGACGGCGTCGAGGCGGCGCGCAATGGTGGGCCAGGGGGTGAGCAGATCGGACAGCGAAATGGCGCAGAAATCGTGCGTGAGCGGGGCGCCGACCAGCGCAGCGCAGGTGTTGAGTGCAGATGCGCCGGGGATGATCTCAACCTCGATGTCTGAGTCGGGTGTCCACCCGGCCTGGAACAGCACTTCGAAGGTCGGGCCCGCCATGCCGTATACACCGGCATCGCCCGAGGAAATCAGTGCCACCTTCTTGCCCTGCCGGGCGCGGGCGAGCGATTCGATGGCGCGGTCGAGTTCCTCCGTCATCGACTTCCTGATCACTTCCTTGCCTTCGAGCAGGTCGGCGACGAGCTTGATATAGGTGACGTAGCCGATGATGGTGTCGGCCTCCGCGATGGCGGCGCGCGCACGCGCGGTGAGGTGGTCGTGACTGCCGGGGCCGAGGCCCACGAGCATGATCTTGCCCTTGCCGGTTGTCGTGTTCATTCGGTAATCCTTGCGATGGAGATGGTGGCGTTCTTGCCGTCAGTGCCGCGCACCTTGTGTTTTTCGACCAGCAGCGCGTCCTGGCCTGCACTGGCGGCGAGCAGCGCGGCGGCTTCCGAGACCGAGGGTGTGCCGGTGTAACGACGCACGGTTTCGGACGGGTTGGGTACCGCGATCGCGGCGAGGCGGGGGGCCGGGTGATAGTCGATACGCCAGCCGTGAACGGCTGCGAGCAGTGCCAGGCCGGGTTCGTCTGCCTTGAGGTCGATGCTGGCTACGGCGCTGACGGCGTCAAGGCCGACGCCGGCGGCCGCCAGCGCTTCATTGACCGCACGGGCGAGGGTTTCGAACGGAGTGCCGCGGTCGCAGCCGAGTCCAAGTGCGACTCTCACTGCACGCTCGCGGCAGTGGGGCGGTAGATGACTTTCTTGCCACTCAAGCGCTCGGCAAGCGTGTCAGGCAGGCTGCGGTGGCTGACCCACAGCACGGCGCCGAAGGCATCCGGGTCGATGTCTTCAAGGCGATCGAAGCGGTGCAGGTTGGCGGGCAGGGCGCCGCTTCGACCGTTGGCGTGACGCGTCCACCAGTCGGTGCTGCCGGTTTCCTGTACCAGCGCAACCGGTTCGTCGTTCACTACGGCGGCGCTGGCTCGCACGATTTCGTCATGGCTGGCCTCGAAGGTCCAGCCCAGTTCGCGACCGAGCAGATCGACCGCGAGGGTTTCGCGGGCGTCGGAGGCCGTGGTGAGCACCTGCTGTGCGCCAAGGGTCTGGGCAAGCACGCCGGCCAGTGCGTTGGCGCCGCCCAGGTGCCCGGAGAGTACGGGGATGGCGTAACGCGCGGCTTCGTCGAGCACCACGACGCCGGGATCGCTTTCCTTGTTCTTCAGATGCGGTGCGATGAGTCGAACGACCGCACCGAGCGAGACGATACAGATGATGCCGTCGAAAGCCGCGAACAGTGCCGGGATCTGGTCACCGGTCTTGCCGGAGAAGCAGGCAAAGGCACCCGGTGCGGCCGCCTCGGCTTCGCGGTGAAATTTCTCCGGTGCGAACAGGGTGGCACCGGGCAGGGCGGCCACCACCTTGCCGGCGAGCGCAATGCCGTGCCGGGTGATCGAGACGACGGCGACTTTGTTATTGGGGAAGGGGAGGTGTTGGGTCATGTGTAAACGTCTTCTATGGGGTCGTTCTTCAGGTGGTGGTGATTGAACGCGGCAGGGGGGCTTGCGTGGAGCGCGCCGGGGTGTTCGGCCAGCGGGCTGTCGTGAGCGCCGGTTCGGCAGGCGGCGGCGGGGAAACAAGGCGATGCATGTCTGAGTGAGCGTAGCGAGCGAGTTTGCATCGCCGCCCCGACGGCGCTTGACGAGCCGGGAAGCCGAAGGCCGCGAGCGTCTGCCCGATGGCCGAATACCTCGGGTAAGCGCTTCACGCGAGCCCCCCGTAGAGCGTGGCACTGATCAGCGAGCTTCGCTTCACGTGGCGGCCTCTGCTGCTGCAGTGATATCCGAGCCCTCTGATCTCTTGCGACAGCCGCGGCGCAGTTCTCCGCGGACGCGCTTCGGGTTCTGCACGAGCAGCAGCGACAGGTAATTCACCTTCTCCCCGCGCAGGCTGGCGATGTCGCGCACCACCCGCTCCTCGGGTGAGCCAACCTTCTCGATGAAGCAGCTGGTGGCGATCAGCCCGCGTCGTTCGAGCAGGTCCAGCACTTCGTCCAGCAGCGGCTTGACCTTCATCAGCACCAGGGTGTCGAACTCGTCGAGCAGATGGTCGATTACCGGCACGCCGTAGGCCGCCGGGATGACGGCCAGGGTCTCGTCCTCTTCGGCCAGCGCCACATCCGCTCGGGCGGCGGCCGCGGCAAATGAACTGACGCCGGGGATGGTCTCCACTGCGACCTCAGGCGCCAGCTCGCGCACTGCGCGTGCAAGGTGGCGGAAGGTGGAGTAGGTGGAGGCATCGCCCTCGACCAGAAAAACCACATCGCGCCCGCTCGCCAGCAGCTCGACCGTGCGGCTCGCGGCACGCGCCCATGCCTTGGCCAGCGCGGTGGCGTCGCGCGTCATCGGGAAGACCAGTTCTGCAGCGTCGTCCGGAATCGTCAGTCCGCCACGGCGGGCGATTCCCAGTGCGTATGAAGTCTCCTCGGCGCGTTTGACCGGGTAGGCCCAGCGCGCGCCTGACTGCAGTGCCGCCCAGCCGCGGCGGGTGATGAGGTCGGGGTCGCCGGGGCCGAGCGAGACGCCGATCAGGCGGCCGAAGCTGCAAGAAGGGGGCGGTGCTTGAAGCGCGGTGGTGCGTACGTCATTCATGGGTGTTGCCTCCTGCGGGGTCTGATGGACGGTCTGCAGCCTGCGCGCTGACGATCCAAACGGGGTTCTGGGCAGCGAGGCGGTGCATGTCGAGAATCGGCTGACTGCGCGCGGCTGAGAGCATGGTGACGTCCCAGGTGGCGCCCAACTGCTGAAGCGTCTGGGTGGCGAGGGCAAGGTTTTCCAAGGTGACGAAGTTCATCACCAGGCGCCCGCCGGGCTTGAGCCGGGCAAGCGCCAGTGCGATCAGCTCGCCCAGTTCGCCGCCGGAGCCGCCGATGAAGGCCGCGTCGGGAGCAGGCCAGGCATCGAGGCCGGCGGGCGCCTTGCCCTCGAACAGGCTGTAGTTGCTGGCGCGCATGCGTCGCGCATTGACGCGGGCGTTGGCGGCATCGCCGCTGTTCTTCTCGATTGCCCACACGTGGCCGAGGTGAGCGATGCGGCTGGCCTCAAGTCCGACCGAGCCCGAGCCGGCGCCGATGTCCCACACGATGCTGTCGGCGCGCAGGCCGAGGCGGGCGAGCGAAACCGCACGTGCTTCGAGCTTTGTGATCAGCCCCTTCTCGGGCGTGCGTTGTACGTAATCGAGATCGTCGAAGCCGAACACCGGTGCGGTATGCGGAATGCTTGAGACGAGGTCGGGCGGGTAGCGTGTGGGTGCGTGCTCGTCGCCGGTCCGCCCGACACGTTCGATGATGACGACGTTGGGGGCAGGAAAGCGGCGGGTGGCTGCGTCGGCAAGGGTGAGGTCGGCAAAGACGGCTTCGTCCGCGTGGCACAGGCTGGCGACGACTGAGAGCCTGATGCTTTCGTGTGCATCGTCGCCATAGCCGGCGGCGAGCAGTGCGCGGGCGATGCGGTCCGGGCTGTTGTGCGGGCTGGTGAAGGTGGCGACCAGCGGATGGCTGGCGACCGCGCGCACCAGTTTGTACAGGCCGTGTGCCGGTGTCGGGCCAGGAGTCGATTCGTCACCGAGCCATTCGCCTGCATCGGGACCGTGGCAGGAGCTGATACGCGCGTCCTGCCACGGCTTCTTGAGGCGGGCGAAGGCGAGCTGAATGGTCGATAGCGCGGGCATGACCTCGACTGCGCCGGCACCGAGCTTGCCGATCAGAAAGCGGGCAATGCCGTGACACAGCGGATCGCCCGTGGCGAGTATCGCAACCGGTCTGCCCGCATCGAGCGCGCTGGCGATCCATCCTGGCGTTTGCGACAGCGCACCATCCATGTCGAGACACTCGGTGTCTTCGGGCAGGAAGGGCGCGACCAGATCAAGCGTGCGCCGAGCACCGATCAGAACGCTGGCGGCGCGCAGTCGTGCCTGGGCGGCTGCGGACAGGCTGGCCCAGCCGTCATCGATGACGCCGATCACGCTGCACAGCGGGCGTTGGTTTTCAGGCATGAGCGGGTTCCATCAGTTCTTCTTCGTTCAGGGTCACGATCGGCACGCCTTCGAAATTGCAGGCCAGCACGGTGAGGCGGTGGGGGCCTGGGTAGCGCTCGCGCAGGCTGCGGATGGCGCGGGCAGCGAGCGCGCGGTGAAAGGCCACGGCAAGGCCGAGCTCGGCCAGACGTTCGGCAGCGAAGCGGGCGGTTTCGGCGGCGCGGATCTCCTCGATCAGATCGGCTGGTGCGCCGACCTCGGCGGCGGCGCCGGCGATCAGGTCGCGGTCGACCTCCTCGCGCCACGCGTGCGTCACCGACAGGCCCTGGGCGATCTTGGTCAGCTTGCCCACCATCGCGCCGATGATGATGTGCTGCATGTCGTGCTTGAGCGCGGTGGTGAACGCGGCCTTGACGAAGTCGCCCATCTGCACGAAACAGGCTTCGTCGAGTTGCGGAAACTCGCGCATCGCGCATTTTTCGGTGCGGCCGCCCGTGGTGAATACCACTGAGGCCTGGCCCTGGTTCGCCGCCACATCCACAGCCTGGATCACGCTCGCGCGAAAGGCTGCGGTGGAATACGGGCGGACGATGCCGGTGGTGCCGAGAATGCTGATGCCGCCCAGAATGCCGAGCCGGGCATTCAGCGTTTTCTTGGCCATCTCTTCGCCACCCGGCACCGAGATGGTGACTTCAAGACTGTCGCCCGCGGACAGAATGGCTGCGCCTGCGGTGGCGACGTTTTCGGTGATGCTGCGTCGTGGTGCAGGGTTGATCGCGGGGCCGCCGACATCGAGCCCGAGGCCGGGCTTGGTGACGACGCCGACACCGGGTCCGCCCTTGAGGATGATGGCACCGCCCCCGCCAATGATGCGGCGCACGTCGGCGGTGAGTTGGGCGCCATGCGTGGCGTCGGGGTCGTCGCCTGCGTCCTTGATCGAGACCGCGTGCGCGCAGTCGCCTTCCGGGTGATGCGTCACGCGGCCGTCGCAGATGTTGAAGCGCACGCGCAGGGTGTTCGGCAGCACGCATTCGACCGCCTCGGGCACCACGCCCTGCACCAGTCCGAGCGTGGCCGCCGTGGCTGCGGCCGCGGCATTGGCGCCGGTCGAGAAGCCGGTGCGGTTGCCGCGGTCGCGCTTGGGATCACCCTTGCGAACCTTCTCGGGGAGCGTGTGACCGGCTGCCATGGCGTGTTCAGGCTTGCGCGGGCTGCAGCTGGCGTGCTTCGGCCAGTCCGAGCAGTGCATGCAGTGCCGCGACCACCAGCGTCGAGCCCCCCTTGCGCCCGCGGATCACGATCCACGGCACTTCGGTGAGCCCGGCCATCAGGTCCTTGGATTCGGCGGCGGAGACAAAACCGACCGGCATGCCGACGACCAGCGCCGGGCGTGCGCCTTCTTCGCGGATCAGGCGCACGATCTCGATCAGCGCGGTGGGCGCGTTGCCGATGCCGACCAGCGCACCGTCTAGCAGGCCTTGCCGGTGCGCCTTGCGCATCGCCTGCACCGCACGCGTCGTGTTCTCCGCCTTGGCGAGCTCGATGACGTCAGCGTCGGAGATGAACTGGTGGGCATGCATGCCGAAGTGCGCCAGTCGTGACGCCGACAGGCCGACACAGATCATCTCGACATCGGCCACGATCGCCGCTCCGCCCCTCAGGATGGCGGCCAGCCCCGCCTCGACCGCAGCAGGATGAAAGTCGGTGAGGCCGTTGAAGTCGAAGTCGGCATTGGCGTGAATCATGCGGCGCACGATGGGCCATTGCTCGGGGCGATAGTCGTGCCGGACGACCTCGGCGTCGATGACGGCAAAGGAATCATGCTCGATGGCACGACCCGCGGCGGTGAGCTGCTCGGTAACGGTGTTGGTGGTCATGGTCGAGTTCCGGACGCTGAGCTCAGGCGGGTGCATGGTCGTGGTGGTGTTCATGAGCGTGACCCTGCGAATGCGCGGCATGCACTTGGGTGTGGCTGTGGTCGTGCAGATGTTCGGCTTCAGCGGCGAGGCGATACTTGCAGCCGTCGCATTCGAGCAGGCCGCCTTCTGCGGCGCCCGACTCGCCGATGCGGCTGTCGAGCAGGTCGAAGATGCCCTTGTCGAAGCCGAAATGGGTGCCGAGGGCAAAGGCAATGTGCGGAAACTGGGCTTGCAGGCGTTCGGTCTGGGCCTTGATGCGGTCCATCAGCACGCCGCTGAAGAGATACACCGGCACGATGCAGATCTGCATCATGCCAAGGCGGATCTGGCGCTGAACCACGGTTTCGAGCCGCGGCCAGGTGATGCTGGTGAAGGCGAGGTCGACCAGATCGTGGTCGTAGTCTTCGAACACCCAGCGCGTCATGCGGGCAAGCTCGCCATTGGCACCGGCATCGGACGAGCCGCGGCCAAGCAGGATGACGCCGGTGGTGCGCGGGTCCGGGGTGGCGAGCTGGTGCAGCAGGCGGTCGAGCTGGCCCTTGAGCACGGCGAGCATCTCGCGGCCCATGCCCAGGTGGCGGGTGCACACGAAGTCCACCTCAGAATGGCGGGCGCGGGCACGCGATACTGCCGCCGGCAGTTCCATCTTCACATGGCCCGCTGCGTTGAGAATGAAGGGTACGACGGTGACCCGGCGTGCGTTCCGGGCGGCGCGGTCCAGGCCCTCGTCGAGCAGGACTTCCGCATGTTCGATGAAGCAGGCTTCGATGCGCCAGCCCGGGTGGCGCGCCTGCCACTGGGTGGCGAACTGCAGGATCTCGCGGTTGCCTTCGCGATTGCGCGAACCATGGCCGACGAGGAGGATGGTGTGATCGTTCATGACGGAATCTCGGTGGTTGCGCTTTCCGTGCCGTCGTCCTGCATCAGGGTGGCCTTGCGGAAACGGTGTGAAAAACCGGGGTCGTAGAGTTTGGAGCGGGCGATACCGGCCCAGTCGCGCGCGCCCAGCGCGGGGCTGGCGATGATCATGGCCTGCGAGGCGATCTTCTCGTCCTGGCAGCGACGCTTGATGTCGGCGAGCGTGCCGCGCACGATCTTCTCGGCGCCGGGCCAGCTGGCCTTCTGCACCACAACGATGGGTGCGTCCTCGGACCATCCGGCACTGCGCAACGCACGCTGGACCTCATGCAGCAGCGTGATCGACAGAAAGATGCACAAGGTGCTGCGGTGCGCTGCCAGCGCCTCGAGCTCTTCGCCCGCAGGCATCGGCGTGCGCCCGGCAACGCGGGTGAGAATTACGGTTTGCGTGACTTCAGGCAGGGTCAGGGTTTCGCCTGCCGCAGCCGCGGCGGCCATCGCCGAAGATACGCCCGGCACGACCTTCCACTGCACGCCGGCGGCGTCGAGCGGGCGGGTCATCTCCGCCAGCGCCCCATACAGCCCGGGGTCGCCGGTCTGCAGGCGCACCACCGTTGCATGACGGGCGCAGGCGTCGAGCAGCCATGCGCTCATCTCCTCCAGCGTCATGTCCTTGGAGTCGCGAATCTCGCAACCCGGTGGGGCAAAGCGCGTGGCAGCCTGGTCGACCAGCGACCCGGCAAAAAGGATTGCGCCCGCCTCTTCGAGCAGCCCGCGACCCTTGACCGTGATCAGGTCGGGGTCGCCGGGGCCGGCGCCGACGAACCAGATGACGCCCATGTGCTCAGCCTGCCCGCAGGGTGGTGCACAGCTTCATCGCCGGGCTGGCGGCATAGGGCTGCAGCAGGCGGATCAGGCTGAAGGTGATCAGCGGTTCGAGAACGACCAGCGGAGCATAGGCAATCGCGAAGGCAGCCCAGTCGGCAAGCGGCGTGGCCACTTCGCCAATGGTGAGCCAGAATCCGACCATCGACGTCACGCCGGCGTAGAACACGGCGTCGAGCTTCATGATGTTGCGCAGCCTGAGGCTGTCGAAGCGCTTGCCGACGGTGTGGTGCACCAGCATCAGTGGCACCGCGAGCGACAGGGTGTTGATACCGAGATGGACAAGATCGGTGGGTTCGAAGAACAGCCCCTGCAAGGCCAGACCGATGCCGAAACCAAGCAGCGTGGGCACGAATCCGAGGATCAGGTACATCGGCATCGCGCCGAGGAAATGCAGTTCGGACGGACCGACGGCAAGGTGAAAGCTCTGCATGAACACCGAAAAGAACAGCGCGGCGAGCAGCGAGCGCAGGATCAGTTGCGGTTGCCGCAGCAGCGGCAGGGCGTGACTGGCAAGCAGTCCGGTGGCTGCGATGTTGGCGGCAGCGATTTTGGCGGTGGAAACGTAACCCGGTTCGATATGCATGAAGAACTCCCCTCGTGTGCTTGGCTGGCGACCTGAAGCCGGGGAGGCAGGCGAAAGCGCGCATGGGCAGTCCATGAACGTGCGAACGGCTACGCAAAACGAATATCGAATGCGGCTGGCATGGAGGCGCACGAAGAAAATACGGCCGCGACCAAGCAGTCGGATCGAACCCTCACCCCGGGATTCACATCTCTTTCATCTCGATCGGGCCGGTCTTCTGGCTCACCATCTTCCTCATCCGCCGACCTTCCCGGGAAGAAACCCAGTGGTCATCTGTGTTGCAGCGGATTCGTCAGGCTTACAGCAGCGGGGGCTGCGCCGGAGTGGCTGAGCGCATGTGCGATCAGCGTCACCGGACTTCCCGTTTCACCCGTCATAAGACTTTATGACAAGGCACCCGGATCGAATGTGGGGCGGAGCTTAGTCGAGGTTCATGGGTATTTGCAAGCTGTCCTTACGGCAAGCGGGTGGAAGGAAGGTGTGTGGCCACCGGTGCGCTACACTGCAGCCCTGCTTGCCGGAGTCCTGATTTCATGCCTTCAAACACTGCTTCGCTCGCCTTCTCTAGCGCGGAGATCGCTGCCGTTTATCGCGTGATCGCCGAACGTCGTGACATGCGCCACTTCCTGCCGGATGCAGTCGATCCTGAGGTCCTGCGGCGACTGCTGTGGGCTGCCCACCATGCACCGAGTGTCGGTTACATGCAGCCCTGGCGCTTCATCCGCATCACCGACCCCGCCTTGCGCGAGCGCATGCACGCGCTGGTGGAGGAAGAGCGGATTGCCACTGCCGAGGCGCTTGGCGAGCGTGCGGAAGACTTCATGAAGCTCAAGGTCGAAGGCGTGCTCGACGCCGGCGAGGTGCTGGTGGTCGCCCTTGCCGAAGGGCGCGAGAAGCATGTGTTCGGGCGCCGGACCTTGCCCGAAATGGACCTGGCCTCGGTGGCCTGTGCGATTCAGAACATGTGGCTGGCGGCGCGCGCAGAGGGGCTTGGCATGGGCTGGGTGTCGATCTTCGATCCGGACAAGCTTGCGACGCTGCTGTCCATGCCCGAAGGCGCCTGCCCGGTTGCGGTGCTGTGTATCGGCCACGTCGAGGCCTTTTACCCGAAGCCGATGCTGGAGATCGAGAAATGGGCCGAGCGCATGCCGATCGAGGACGTATTGTCCGAGAACGTGTGGCCATCTTCGGCTGATTGAATACTCTCGTGCCAAAAAAAGAAGGCCACCTTGCGGTGGCCTTCTTCACGTGTCGTGCAGCGCGGATCAATGATCAGCGATTGCCGTTCCCCGTTCTGGCGGAGAACAGCGCTGCGCGCGGTGCGGTATTGCGGCGGTCGGACGGCTGCGGCGCGCGATTGCCATTCACTTCACTGCGGCCACGGTTGCCCGCATGGTTGCCGTTGGGTTCGGCGCGACTGGGGGCGGCGCGATTGCCGTCCACTTCACCGGCCTGGCGCGGCGCGGGACGGGCACGATTGCCGTCCGCCTCGGGGCGGGCGCGCTGCGGGCCACGGCTGCCGGGCTGGCCACCGTTTGCGGGACCACGGCCGCCGGGACGATCGCTGCGTCCGGCGGGCGCGCTGCTTCTGCGCTGTTCGTTGTTGTTACGACCGCCACCGCCACCGCGGCGCTGCATCGGATCGCGGCGCTGATCTTCGTCATGAGACTGCTCTGCCGTGGCGCTGGGCACGAAGCCTTCGGCCGTGGCACGGTCGACCTTGCGGTGCATCAGGCGTTCGATTGCGGTCAGCAGCTTGAGCTCTTCGCGGTCGACCAGCGAAATCGCGTGGCCGGCAGCGCCGGCACGGCCGGTGCGGCCGATGCGGTGCACGTAGTCTTCAGGCACGTTCGGCAGTTCGAAGTTCACCACCTGGGGCAGCTGGTCGATGTCGAGGCCGCGAGCGGCGATATCGGTGGCAACCAGGACCGGCAGCGATCCGTCCTTGAACTGTGCCAGCGCACGGGTACGTGCAGCCTGGCTCTTGTTACCGTGAATTGCCGATGACTCGATGCCGTGCTTGGTCAGGTATTCGGCCAGCTTGTTGGCGCCGTGTTTGGTGCGGGTGAACACGAGCGCCTGGAACCACTGGCGCTCCTTGATCAGCCACGCCAGCAGTTCGCGCTTCTGCTTCTGCCCGATCATGTAGGCAGCCTGCTCGACGCGCTCGGCGGTGGTGTTGCGCGCAGCAACTTCGACGCAGCCGGGCTTGTGCAGCAGGCCGTTGGCCAGCTCACGAATCTCGTCGGAGAAGGTGGCCGAGAACAGCAGGTTCTGGCGCTTCTTCGGCAGCAGTGCGAGCACCTTGCGGATGTCGCGGATGAAGCCCATGTCGAGCATGCGGTCGGCTTCATCCAGGATCAAAATCTCGACGCCGGACAGGTCCAGCGTGCGCTGATTGACGTGATCGAGCAGGCGGCCGGGCGTGGCCACCAGGATGTCGACCCGTTTCTTGAGGGCTGAAATCTGCGGATTGATGTTGACTCCGCCGAACATCACCATCGAGGTCAGCGGCAGGTGCTTGCCGTATGTCTTGACCGATTCCTCGACCTGGGCAGCCAGTTCGCGGGTGGGCGTGAGAATGAGGCAGCGCGGGCGGCCGTTGGGGTGCGGATGTACATGCGTCTGCGACAGCAGATGCAGCACCGGAAGGGTGAAGCCGGCGGTCTTGCCGGTGCCGGTCTGCGCTGCGGCGAGCAGGTCGCCACCGGCGAGCACCTGCGGAATGGCCTGGGCCTGGATCGGCGTCGGCGTGGTGTAGCCGGCTTCCGAAATGGCGCGCAGCAAGGGTTCTGCCAGTCCGAGACTGGCGAAGTTTGATTCTGTGTTCATGCGAGAAAATGCTCCAGCGACGGCCTGTCGTGCGCAGGGCGTACGACACCAATCGAGGCGGGCGGGATTCGTGACCTGAAATGGTCGTTGGAAAGTGCTGCGGCCGATTGGTCGGGCACGCAACAGCCGCTCACTATAGATTGTTCAGGCGCGGAAAGCGAGAATTCACTGAAATCAGAGGGTTTCCTCCCTTTGCATGAGGCTTCCTAAGCCTTTCGTTGAATATCTCCCCCTGCTGACAACGTGTATATTCAAGCCCGCCTAACGGCTGTCGCCGGAGTGTGCCCCCATGTACGTGCCTCGTTCCCGCCTGTTCGATTTGCGACCACGCCTTGCGCGTCGGCTCGGGCTGATCGCGTTTGCGGGGCTGTCGGCAGTGGGGGCGCTGATGATGCTTGCCTTCTGCGCTGTGGTGCTTGCGCTGATGCACAGCTGGCAGACCCTTAACGAGGGGGATCCACTGGCCACGGTGGCGTCGAGTCTGGCGGCGGTGTGTGCCGCGTATCTGTGCGCTCGCCTGACGACGATCTTCTACGTGCCTGCCCCCGAGCCCGAGGGCATTCTCCTGCCGCCTGATGCGGCCCCCGAGTTTTACTGCCTGATGGACGATATCGGCAGCCATCTTGGTGCCGATCCAATTGATCGTGTGTGGATCACCCGCGACCCGAACGCGACAGTGCTGCAGCGTGCGCGCTGGGGCTGCGTGGGCCGCATTGAGTCTCACCTCCTGCTGGGGCTGCCGCTGGTGCATAGCGTTTCGCGCTCGCAGCTTGCGGCGGTCATGGCGCATGAGTTCGCCCACCTTGCCCTGCAGCGCAAAGGGCTCGGAAAGCTCGGCGCACACGTGCGGGCATGGTGGTTTCGTGTGCTCGACGCAATGTGCGAGAGCATGCCCATCGTAGAAACCCTGGCCGATCGCCTCTTGCGCCGCTTCTACCGTGACATGCTGCGGCTCTCGCGCATCGAAGAGTTCGAGGCTGACGCCATTGCGGCGAAGCTGGTCGGGGCTGGGCTTCTCGGAGAGACCCTGGTCGAGGTGACGCTCAAGGAGCGCTTCCTGCGTCAGGATTACTGGCCCAAGGTCATGGCACAAAGCGAGAGCCGTGCACGACCGAGCATCCGCCCCTACCGCGAAATGGGCTTGGGTGTGGAGACCGGGTTCCTGCGGCCGGCATCGGTGCGCGCTGTCACCGCGGTGCTGCTTGATGACGAGGAAGACGTCTCCCTGCCATTTCATCCGTCGCTGCATCAGCGTCTGAGCGCGTTGAGGGTTCCGCTGCGCGCAGCCCAGGTCGACCGTCCGTCGGCCGCGAGGCATTACTTTGCGCCCCTTCTGCCATCGCTGGCGTGGGTGTTCGATCACGCATGGTGGCAGGACGTCCGTTCGGGCTGGCGCAGCCAGTACGCGCGCGCCCGGCGCAGCAGCCGTGACTAGGCGTTCGCGCGCTTGTCCAGGCTGCTGAAGCTGCCACCCGCCAGCTAAGGCGGGACGACCTGCGCCGCAGCTGCGCGCCCTCGTCGCTCTCCATCGTCGCTCTCAAAATCCACGCTGCTCGGCCAACAACGGTTTTTTTGACCGGTGTCGTCTTTGGGCGCGCGCCGGCGCGTTATGCTTTCAGCCGGAGATAACAGTAGGCCGAAGCCAAGTCCTTCGCCACAGGCGTGCAGCGTCGATGAAAAAACACATGATTGAACTGGGGAAACGACTGTTTCGGCGGTGCGCCCCCCTGCTGCCGGAGAAGTGGCGTTTTTCGGCATACAGCAAGCTCATTCGCTGCGACGCCGAACTCTCCGACAAGATGGTGTTCAAGCTGGCCGAGACGCGCGAGGAGCTCGAAGCCTGTTTCCATCTGCTGCACGACGCATATGTCGACGCCGGCTTCATGACGGCGGACCCCTCGGCCATGCGGGTCACGGTGTATCACGCATTGCCCACGACCTCGACGCTCCTGTGTCGCTATGGAGACCGCGTGGTAGGCACGCTGTCGCTGATTCGCGAGAGCGCATTGGGTTTTCCGATGCAGCGCATCTTCGATCTGGGTGGGGTCAGGCAGGCGGGCGGGAATGTTGCCGAGGTGTCGGCGCTCGCCATCGACCGGCGTTTTCGATCGGTAAGCGGCAAGATCCTGCTGCCGCTGATGAAATTCATGTACGAGTATGCGACGCGCCAGTTCGATACCCGTCACCTCGTCATTGCAGTGAACCCGCGGCATGCCGGCTTCTACGAGTCGGTGCTGTGTTTTCGCCGTCTGGCTCAGCACACCGTGGCGCATTACGATTTCGTCAATGGCGCGCCGGCGGTGGGTGCGCACCTGGATCTCGCTGCAGCCCCGGCGGTGTATCAACGTCGCTATGGGCGGATGCCGGCGTCCAAGAATCTGTTCCGGTATTTCACCGAAACGACCGTCCCCAATATCCGCTTTCCCGAGAAGCGTTTCTATACGACGACTGACCCTGTGATGACGCCGGAGTTGATCGAGCATTTCTTCAACGTCCGCACGCGCGTGTTTGCCGGATTGCGCATGGGGGAACTGCTGCTGCTGCACTCGATTTACGACTTGCCCGAGTACAAGCGCTGTCTGCCGCTGGTGCCCGACGACACCCCGCGCTCGGAAATGCGCAGGCGCACGCACAGGCGGTTTCCGGTCATGTGTCCGGGTGAGTTCAGTGCCGGCCTGCCTGGCCTGCGTCGCCGTTATCCGCTGAAGGTGTTCGAGTGCTCGGGATCCGGCTTTCGGGTGCGATCGGAGCGCAAGCTGCCCGTTGGCGTCAGTGGCGAGGTCTCGATCGAGCTGGGTGCGTCGGACCGCAGCAGGATGAAGGTCACCATTCTTCGCCTCGGTTCGCACGACGAACGCATTGCGTTGGTTCGCATCGACCATGCCGACCTGGCCTGGCGCAAGTTTGTCAGCGCCTTGAGCCATGCGCGAACGCATGACGAACTCGAAGAGGCGACGCGCTTTATTTGAGCGGGTTCTGGGGGCGGCGCCGGCGCGCCTCGTTGAGCTGCTCGCACAGACGACTGGCGCCGTCCAGGATGCGCGGCGTATGCCGCTGGATGATCGTCGGCGGGATGAAGAACAGATTGTCGCCCGCGACAGCGGAAATGCTCGGCCAGCGGCGCCACTGATCAAGCCATTCGGGGCGGGCGTCTCCCATTCCGCTGGCGACGATCGCTTCCGGATTGGCCGCCAGCACCGACTCCGCGTTCACCGTCGGTGCCAGCTGGGGAAGATCGGCAAAGATGTTCTCTCCACCACACAGGCGGATGACGTCGCCAATCAGATGCTCGCCGTTGATCGTCATCAACGGGCGGTCCCAGACCTGATAGAAGGTGCGCACTGGCGGCAGCGTCGAGTAGCGGCTGCGCAGTGATGTCAGGCGCGCACGGAAGCGCGCTGCTGCAGTGCGCGCTTCGGCGGATGTCCCTGCGAGTTCGCCGAAGGTCTCCAGTGCGCGCGCCACGTCGTCAAGGTTGCGCGGTTCGTTGATGAAGACCGGGATGCCCAGCGCGGACAGGCGATCGAGGTGGGCATTGCGGTTGCCGCTCTTCCATGCCACCACCAGGTCGGGTTTGAGCGCTGCAAGCGCCTCCATGTCGACGTTGGTGTAGCTGCCGACTTGGGGGAGTGCCTTGGCGGCCTCCGGGAAATCGCTGTACGACACCACGCCGACGACCTTGCTTCCGGCGCCTGCGGCAAAAAGCAGTTCGGTGAGATGTGGTGCGAGACTGACGATGCGCTGGGCCGGCTGTTTCAGGTGCAGCGCTGCACCCGTGTCATCGGTGATGCGGAGATCGGCAGCGACGGCAGCAAGACTCGATGTGGCACAGGCAACTGCGATGAGGCGTAGGGCGGTTTTCATCTTGAGAGATCCTTGATGCCCGGTGTGTCCAGGGCGTCGGCGAGTCGCTGCCAGTCGGCTTCGCGCGCAGGGAGTCCGAAGCGCAGGCTCGCAGGCGAATCGAAGTGCCGCACAAGAATGCCATGCGTGGCGAGCCGATGGCGGAGTGTGTCTGCATCGGGGTGTTCGAACCACTGAAACAGGGCTGGGCCGCGGGCGTTGCCAAAGCCGGCAGCGTGCAGCAGCGCAGCAAGGCGTTGTCCCTGCGCGAGCAATTGGGTGCGGGCGCTTTCCTGCCATGCGTGGTCGCGCAGCGCAGCCTGCGTGACGATTCGGGCAGGGCCGCTGACGGCCCATGGTCCCAGGTGCTCTGCGAGTGCTGCGCGCAGTTCCCGCGGGCCGAGTACAAAACCGGTTCTGGCGCCGGCCAGCCCAAAGAACTTTCCGATCGAGCGCAGCACCACGAGGCCGGGGCGCCCAGCCTCGGCGGCGAGACTGTTGGACGGCGCCGTATCGATGAAGGCTTCGTCGATCACCAGCCAGCCGCCACGAGACGCAAGGCGACGGTGCCACGCCAGCAGTTGCGCACGGTCGTAGTGTTCGCCCGAGGGGTTGTTCGGATTCACCAGCACGAGCACGTCGGTCGCATCGATGGCGGCGTCGATGCTGCCAACGCTCGCGTCGATCCGTTGCAGTGTGGTGCCCCGCCACGCGTGCGGGTGTTCCGCATAGGTCGGGCCGGGGATTGTGATGCGAGCCCCCGGGATCAGCGTCGGGAGCGACTGGATTGCGGCTTGCGAGCCGGCGACGGCAAGGAGTTGGTCCGTGCCGTAATAGTCCGCCGCAGCCGCTTCCAGGCCATCATCGTCTTCCGGCAGTCTGTGCCAGGCGGACAGCGGAATCTCGGGCACAGGCCAGGGCGTGGGGTTGATGCCGGTCGAGAGGTCGAGCCAGTCCTGCAGCGGGATCCCGTAGTCGCAGGCGGCGCGGCGCAGCCGTCCGCCGTGCTCAAGCATGGAGGCGTTCCAGCGCGAGGGCGATCAGGCCGGCGACGGCGAGCCACAGCAGGATGCCGCGACGGACCAGGCTGACAGCCGCGCGGATGGCGCGCGCATCGGGCGCAGAGCCTTCCCCGAGTTGAGGGCGAAGCTCTTCCTGTCCGTGGTAAATCGCTGCACCACCGAGCTTGAGATCGAGCGCTCCCGCGCCTGCGGCCATCACCGGTCCTGCGTTGGGGCTATCCCAGGAAGGCGCCTGTCTGCGCCAGCACTCAAGCGCCTGGCGGGTACGGCCAAGCACGGCGTAGGTGAGCGCGGTGAGGCGGGCGGGAAGCGCGTTGAGGAGGTCGTCGATGCGGGCGGCGGCCCAGCCGAAACGAAGGTATTGCTGCGTGCGGTAGCCCCACATCGCGTCCAGCGTGTTGGCGAGGCGAAACAGCAGCACGCCGGGCCCGCCGGCGAGCAGAAACCAGAACAGGGCGCCGAAGACGGCGTCGTTGCCGTTCTCCAGTACGGATTCGGTGCCCGCACGGGCCACGCCCTCGGCATCGAGTACGCTGGTGTCGCGACTCACGATCCAGCCTGTACGCTGGCGTGCTTCATCGAGGTTGCCTGCCTCAAGCGGCAGGGCGATGGCTTCGGCGTGTTCGGTGAGGCTGCGCCCGCCGAGCGCGAAGTACAGCAAGGCGATGTCGACCGGCCAGTGCGCCAGCGGATGCACGTCGCGCACGAGCAGTGCCAGTCCAACCCAGGGGCCAACTGCAAGCAGCCACGCCAGCATGCCCGCCAGGCGGGACGCAGACCAGGCTCTGACCCTGGCTTCGACAGCATTCGACCAGCGCCCGAAGCCGACCAGCGGATGGTAGCGGGGCACTTCTCCAAACAGCCGGTCCAGAAGCAGGCCGGCGGCGAGTTTGAATACGATCAGCGTGAATACGGACATGGCGGAAGCGCGCCGGATTGCGGGCGCAGCGTATGCGGAAGCGGGGCTGGAGGGTACGACAAGCGATGGCAGTATGGCAAAGGCTTGTCGTCAGCGCAGCGACTTCCGGAGGGCTGCGGAGGCATTCGAGGCGGGGCTTGAGGTGGTCTGACCGCGCAGGCCGTGCTTGGTCCGTGTCCTCAGCGCCAGTGGGGCGGGCGGGAAAGGCGAGTGTGAAAAACTTTCCGGACAGGCACGCATCTGCCCGTCCGGAAAGCAGCGGCGTTCAGCCGATCATGCCGGCGCCGACGGTGTTGTTGGTGCTTTCATCGATGATGATGAAAGCGCCGGTTGCACGGTTGGCTGCGTAGCGGTCGGCAACGATGGGTTGTGCGAGCTTGAGCGTGAGGCGCGCGATGTCGTTCATGGCCAGGCTGGTGACAGGCTGCTGTTCGAGCGTGTTCACATCGAGGCGGTAGTCGATCTTGGCGATCTTGGCCTTGGCTTCGCGCGTGGTATGGCGCACGAGGTAGGTGCGGGCCGGTGACATCGGCGTCTCCGAAAGCCAGCACACGGTGGCGTCGATCTGCTTGACCGCCGCCGGCGCTTCGGCCGATTTCACGATCATGTCGCCGCGCGAGATGTCGATTTCGTCCTCGAGCAGCAGGGTGATGGACTGTTCGTGGATGGCGCGCTCAAGCTGTTCGGTGCCAATGCTGATGGCCTTGACCTTGCTGGAGGCGCCCGACGGCAGCACCGTCACCGCATCGCCGACGCGGACTTCGCCGGATTCGACACGGCCCATGAAGCCGCGGTAGTCGTGCAGTTCGGGGTTGGCCGAGTCGTGCGGACGGCAGACGAACTGCACCGGGAGGCGGAAGTCTTCGGCTTTCTCGGTGTGGGCGGCGGGGGCGGCTTCGAGAATCTCGAGCAGGGTGGGGCCCTTGTACCAGTCGAGACGCGCGCCGCGATCGACGATCATGTCGCCGGCCAGTGCCGAGATCGGGATGAAGCGCACGTCCTTGATGCCGAGCTGGGCGGCGAAGGCGAGGTAGTCGGCCTTGATGCGCTCGAAGGTGGCTTCGTCGTAGTCGACGAGGTCCATCTTGTTCACCGCGACCAGCAGGTGGGGGATGCCGACCAGGCTGGCCAGGTATGAATGGCGACGGGTCTGCGTGAGTACGCCCTTGCGTGCATCGATGAGGATGATCGCAAGGTTGGCGGTCGACGCGGCGGTGACCATGTTGCGGGTGTACTGCTCGTGCCCGGGCGCGTCGGCGATGATGTACTTGCGTGTGCCGGTGGTGAAGTAGCGATAGGCGACATCGATGGTGATGCCTTGTTCGCGTTCTGCCTGCAGGCCGTCGGTGAGCAGCGAGAGGTCGACCGCGGTCATGCCGCGCTTGGCCGAGGTCTTCTCGATCGCGTTCATGGTGTCGGCGAGGATGGTCTTGGTGTCGAACAGCAGGCGGCCGATCAGGGTGCTCTTGCCGTCGTCGACGCTGCCGCAGGTCAGAAAGCGCAGCAGGCCGTTGTCGATCTCGGGCAGTTGTTCAAGTGCGGACATGGTCATTTTTCCTTCAAGCTTTCCAGAATTCGGTTGGTGCTTTGTTTTGTGCTGGTTTGTGTGTGCTGCTAATTCGCCGGGGCTGCATGAGGCATTCGTTCTGAAGGCTGCGGAACTCGCCCTGCGGGCTCGGACAGTCCTCGCCTTCGCCACGAATGCCTCACACATCCCCGGCTCTTGTCCGGATGGCTCCGCAGTCAGAAGCGTCCTTTGCAGGGAGGCTGCGGTGCGTCGAGTGAGCCTTTGCTCCCGCTGCCTCTAACCCTGTTCATGCACACACGTTCAGGTGGTGTGCTGGGTGTTTGTGCAGAGGGCGAGGACTGTCCGAGCGCAGCGAGTTCCGCAGCCCTCGGAGCAAACACCCAGTGCGCCACCCCGGCACGACACGCAACTCACAAAGAACAAGCAACAAGCAATAAATCAGAAATACCCTTCCTTCTTGCGCTGCTCCATCGAGGCCTCGGAGGTCTGATCGTCCATTCGCGTCGCGCCACGCTCGGTAATCGTCGTGGTTGCGGTCTCGGTAAGAATCTTCTCCACCGTGTCCGCGTCGGACTCAACCGGCGCCGTGCAGGTGATGTCACCCACGGTGCGGAAACGCACGAGCACTTGTTCGATCTTGTCGCCAGGCTTTGCCGGGGTCACGTCAGTCACCGGCTGCATCAGCCCGTTTTTGCGCACCACCGGGCGGGTGTGGGCGAAATAGATCGACGGCAGCTCAAGCTGCTCGCGGGCGATGTATTGCCACACGTCGAGCTCGGTCCAGTTGCTGATCGGGAAGGCGCGGATGTTCTCGCCCTTGTGCGATCGCGCGTTGTACAGGTTCCACAGCTCAGGGCGCTGGTTTTTCGGGTCCCACTGGCCGAACTCGTCGCGGAAGCTCATGATCCGCTCCTTCGCCCGGGCCTTCTCCTCGTCGCGACGGGCGCCGCCGATACACGCATCGAAACCGAATTCCTCGATGGCTTCGAGCAGCGTGACCGACTGATGCTTGTTGCGCGACTCATCGGCCGATTTCAGCACCACGGTGCCGCGCGCCATCGAATCCTCGACCGAGCGGACGATCAGGCGCTCGCCCAGTTCGGCGGCGCGCTTGTCACGGAAGTCGGTCACTTCCTTGTAATTGTGGCCAGTGTCGATGTGCATCAGCGGGAAGGGGAAGCGACCCGGGCGGAAGGCCTTCTCGGCCAGGCGCAGCAGGCAGATCGAATCCTTGCCGCCGGAAAACAGCAGCACCGGGTTCGCGCACTGGCCAGCCACCTCACGCAGGATGTGGATTGCCTCGGCTTCAAGCCAGTCGAGGTGGGTGAGCGTCTGTTTGGTGAGAGTCGACATTGTTGCCTTACCGTTTCGAGAGTTGAGCGCCGTCCGTCATGCGCAGGGCCCGCATGGCGGCGCGCAGACCTGCTCGGATTGCGAGGAAGCGTTGCTTCAGGGTGACGGTGAACATGTTCAGTCCTTTTTCACGTGAAGGCCGCATTCCTTGGAGGTGGGGTCTTCCCACCACCAGCGTCCGGCCCGGACGTCCTCGCCCACGGCAACGCCGCGGGTGCAGGGGGCGCAGCCGATGCTCGGGAAGAACTGGTCGTGCAGCGCGTTATAGGGCACTTCGTTCAGGCGCAGATAGGCCCAGACCTCGGCCTCGGTCCAGTCGGAGAGCGGATTGAGCTTCTCCAGACCATTGCCGGCGTCGAATTCGCGCAGCGGCAGACCGCTGCGGGTCGTGGACTGGGCGGCGCGCTGACCGGTCACCCATGCCTTCTTGCCCGCCAGTGCCCTGCGCAGGGGCTCGACCTTGCGCACCTGGCAGCAGGCCTTGCGCAATTCGACGGAGTCGTAGAAGGCGTTGATGCCCTCGGTGCGAACGTAGTGTTCAACCGCGGTAGCATCGGGAAAGAACACCTTGAGGCGAGTGCGATAGCGCTGCTCGACCTCGCCCATCAGCTTGTAGGTTTCGGCGGGCAGGCGTCCGGTGTCGAGCGAGAAGATTTCGACCTGCAGCTTGCGGCTGAGGATGATGTCGGTGAGCACCATGTCTTCGGCGCCAAAACTGTTGGCGAAGGTCACTTCGCCTTCGCTGCCGAGTTCGGCCACCACCGCCTGCAGCAGGTCAACGACCGCAGCGGTCTTGGCTACGACGCTTTCGCGCAGTTCCGGGGTGAGTTCGGGGTGGGTGGCCGGGTTGCGCGGTGCGCCACCGGTGCCGGGGCGCAGCATGGAGACGCTTGCGTTCATGCGGCCACCTTGCGCGCCAGTCGGCGGAACAGGGGCTCCGCACGATCCACTGCACCCTGGTAGGGCTCGGTGAAATCCCTGAAGCTCTCCAGTGCGATCTTGAGCTGCTCGGGCGTGTATCGACCGGCTGCCGGCTGCAGCGCGTCAAAACCGCAGCGGGTCAGGAAGAAGAACTGGTCGCGCAGCACTTCGCCGATGGCACGCAACTCACCGCCATAGCCGTGGCGGGCGCGCAGCAGGGTGGCGATGGAGTAGCCGCGACCGTCTGCAAACTTGGGGAAATCGACCGCGATCAGCTGCAGCCGCAGCAGGTCGTCGGCAAGGGCTGCGGGGTCTTCGGTGCCGGCGAGCCACACGCCCAGCACGCCGGCCTCAGCCTGTGCGCCAAGCGCATCGCGGCGTGCGAGCCAGACTGCGAGCGGCACGATCACACGGCCGGCGGGCAGTTCGACGGTGGCTGCCTCCTCGCCCTCGGCGAGGCGGAGCACGGTCCAGTCGTCCTCATGGACGACGCCATTCTTGATGATCTCAGACATGGGCTTGCTTCCTTTCTTCGCGGTCTGCATAGACCTGCGTCTTGAACGGTTCTGCGCCGACACGGCGCACGGTATCGATGAAGCGCTCGTCGTCGTGGCGGTTGGCGGTATAGGTCTGAACCAGCGAGCTGACGACGTCCGGCATTTCGTCTGCGGCGAAGGACGGGCCGATGACCTTGCCGAGCGAGGTGTCGTTGCCCTGGTCGCCACCGATGCTTACCTGGTACCACTCCTGGCCGTTCTTATCCACGCCGAGCACGCCGATGTGACCGACGTGGTGGTGACCGCAGGCATTCATGCAGCCGGAGATGTTGATCTCGATCTCACCGATGTCGTGCAGGTAGTCGAGGTCGTCGAAGCGGGCCTGGATGGCGTTGGCGATCGGGATCGACTTGGCATTGGCCAGCGCACAGAAATCGCCGCCGGGACAGGCGATGATGTCGGTCAGCAGGCCGATGTTCGGGGTGGCGAGACCGGCCTCGCGCGCGCCTTCCCAGACGGCGAACAGGTCCGACTGCCGGACGTCGGCCAGTACCATGTTCTGCTCGTGGGTGACACGGACTTCGCCGAAGCTGAAGGCATCGGCAAGCGCGGCCACGCTGTCGAGCTGATCGGCGGTGATGTCGCCCGGTGCAATGCCGGGCTTCTTCAGCGACAGCACCACGCTGGCGTAACCAGGCTGCTTGTGAGCGCGCACGTTGCGTCTCGCCCAGGCTGCGAAGGCCTTGTTTGCCGCGAGCTGGGCGGTGTAGCCCGCGTCGGATGCCGGCAGCGTCTCGTAGGACGGATCGACGAAGTGGTCGGCGACGCGGTGCACTTCTTCCACGGTCAGCGTCGACGGGCCGCCCTTGAGGTGAGCAAACTCCGCCTCGACCTGGCTGCGGAAGGCGTCGATGCCGAGCGCCTTCACCAGGATCTTGATGCGGGCCTTGTAGGCATTGTCGCGGCGACCGTTGAGGTTATAGACGCGCAGGATGGCCTCGCAGTAGCTGAGGATGTCCTGCCACGGCACGAAGGACGAGATCTCTTCGCCGATGATCGGCGTACGGCCAAGGCCGCCCCCAACCAGCACGCGAAAGCCGATCGTGCCTTCGGCATTGCGCTTGAGGTCGAGGCCGATGTCGTGCACCTGGATGACCGCGCGGTCTTCCTTCGCACCGTTGACGGCGATCTTGAACTTGCGCGGCAGAAAGGCGAACTCTGGGTGGAAGGTGCTCCACTGGCGCACGATCTCGCACCACGGACGCGGATCGATCTCCTCGTCGGCTGCGACTCCCGCGAAGGGGTCGGAGGTGACGTTGCGGATACAGTTGCCCGAGGTCTGGATGGCGTGCATCTGCACGGTGGCCAGCTGGGCGAGGATCTCCGGCACATCTTCCAGCTTCGGCCAGTTGAACTGCATGTTCTGGCGCGTGGTGAAGTGGCCGTAGCCGCGGTCGTAGGTGCGCGCGATATGGCCGAGCATGCGGACCTGATCGGCGCGCAGATTGCCGTAGGGCACGGCGATACGCAGCATCGGGGCGTAGCGCTGGATGTAGAGGCCGTTCTGCAGGCGCAGCGGGCGGTATTCGTCCTCGCCAAGTTCGCCTGCCAGATAGCGTTGCGTCTGATCACGGAACTGGGCAACCCGTTCATCCACAATGCGCTGATCATATTCGTCGTATTGGTACATCACGTCTCTCTGGTTGCGGTCGGCGCCACCTCTGCGGGGCCGGCCTTGCATCTGATTTACGAGCGCCCGGCGGATGCGCCTGCAGGTGGGCTCATGTTGCGTTGCATCGTAGTCGGGATGTTTAGGTTCATAAAGGGGGTTTGCGTTAGACTTTAAGAAGAATTGGTTATTTAGAGAATGCCATGAACCTGCAGCAACTGCGTTACATCCATGAAGTGGCCCGGCGTGGTCTCAACGTTTCCGATGCCGCTGATGCCCTGTTTACCTCGCAACCCGGCGTCTCCAAGCAGATCCGCCTGCTCGAGGCCGAACTCGGCATCGAGATCTTTGCGCGTCATGGCAAACGTCTGGTGGCGGTGACCGAGCCTGGTCGGGCCGTGCTGGGCATTGCCGAGCGCATGCTGGCCGACATGGACAACCTGCAGCAGGTCGGCCAGGAGTTCGCCAACGAGCATGCGGGCAGTCTCTCGATCGCGACCACGCACACTCAGGCGCGCTATGCCTTGCCACGGGTGATCCGCGACTTCATGCGCCGCTACCCGCAGGTCAAGCTCTCGCTGCACCAGGGCAACCCCCGCCAGGTGTGCGAGATGGTGCTCGACGGCACGGCCGACATCGCGCTCGCGACCGAGGCCATCTCGGAATACGACGAACTCGTGATGCTGCCCTGCCACCAGTGGAACCGCTGTGTGGTCGCCGCGCCCCGCCATCCGATCCTGAAGGAGCAGCCGCTGACGCTTGAGGCGATTGCCCGTTACCCGCTGATTACCTACGACGACGCCTTCACCGGACGTGGACAGATCAACAAGGCATTTCTCGGGCGTGGTCTCAAGCCCAATCTGGTGCTGACCGCAATCGACTCCGATGTGATCAAGACGTATGTGGCGATGGACCTCGGGATCGGCATTCTCGCGCGCATGGCCTACGACCCCGCTGTCGATCGCGATCTCGGCATGATCGACGCCGCCCACCTGTTTGAATCCAGCACCACCCGCATCGGGCTGCGCCGTCGCGCCTGGCTGCGCGGTTATGTGTACGCCTTCATCGAGGGCTTCGCGCCCCACCTCACGCGACGCATGGTCGAAACGGCCTTGAGTGGCACGGCGGACAACTACCAGCTCTAGGAGGCGATCTCCCCGAAGCGCTCCGCTGCCGCGCTCGCCAGACAGAGCATCAGCGCGACACGTGCTTTCGAGGGCGACAGCGTGCCCGCGTTGAGCAGGCCCGCGGGGCCATGGCCCGCACCGACGCTCCCCTGTGCAACCCGGCTGGCGCGAACCACTGCGCAGCCGTTTGCGATTGCGCGTTCGACCGCCGGCAGCCAGCTGTCGGGCAGGCTGCCGTGGCCCGCACAGGCCAGCACGGCGCCGCGCAGCCCGGCGTCGACCGCGGCGTCGAGAAGCATGGGCGAGGCGCCGGCGGTGAGGTAGAAGACTTCTACCGCGAGCGGCCAGCGCGCAGCGTCGACGGCTGCCAGGGGCAGCACGCCACGGTCGAACTCAGGGGATGGGCGGCGCAGACGCGGCGGATTGGCCCAGCCCAGCGCACCGGTTTCGGGGCTGCCGACGCCTTCCACGGCCCGCGTGTGCCACTTGCTCACCTCGCGTGCTGCGAAGACGCGGTCGTTGATGGCCACCAGGGTGCCGAGACCGCGAAATTCGGCGGATCCGGCCACGCTGACGGCAGCGAAGAGATTCATCGGCCCGTCCGCAGAGAGTGCGGTGGCCGGCCGCATGGCGGCGGTCAGAACCACCGGCTTGTCTGTGCCAAGGGTCAGATGGAGGAAGAAGGCCGTCTCCTCCAGGGTGTCGGTGCCGTGGGTGATGACGATGCCGTCGATGTCGCGCTGCTCGGCGAGGCTTTGCACCCGCTGCGCCAGGGCTAGCCAGTGCGCGGGGGTCATGTCCTTGCTGTCGAGCGCGAACAGCGTTTCGGGCCGGATGTCGGCGATCGCTTCGAGGCCGGGAACGGCTTCGAGCAGCGCCGCGACCTTGATCGCGCCGGCCGCATAACCCGTGGTGTCGCTTGCCGACGCTGCCGCGCCTGCGATCGTGCCACCGGTGGCGATCAGTGCAATGCTGGGCTTGTGGTTCATTCGAGTGGTTCGTCGTTGGGGTTTCTGAACAGTGCCCGCATGGCATCGGACAGCGGAAATTCAAGATTCAGACCGTGCGCGGGAATGGGCTGTGTAAACCATTTAGCATAGAGCCTTTCCGCTTCGCCACTGCGCATGCTCGCGACGATTGCCTCATCCACGACGCGCTTGAAGGCGAGATCGCCCTTTTTCAGCATGCAGGCGTAGGCCTCGAAGGATTTCGGTTTGCCGGTGACGTGCCAGTCTGCGGGCCTTGCCGCCTTGGCGCGGGCACCGTACAGAAGCGCATCGTCCATCATGTAGGCGCTCGCGCGCCCGGCTTCCAGGGTGGCGAACGCGTCGTCGTGGTCGCGTGCCGACAGTATCGTCATCGCGATCTCGCGTTCGGCGTTGAGCCGATACAGCAGCTGGTCCGACGTTGTGCCGGCGGTGGTCACCACGCGCTGGCCGCCAAGATCATCGAAATCGTGAATCTTGCTGTTGCTGCGGGTCAGGAGCCGGGTGCCGGCGATGAACAGGGTGTTGGAAAAGGTCGCGAGGCGCTCGCGGTCTCGATTGTGCGTCGTCGAGCCGCACTCGAGGTCGATGCGTCCGCTGTCGACCAGCAGGAAGCGATTCTGCGAAGTGATCGGCACCAGCCTGATTTCGATTTTCTTCAGACCGAGGTGACGCTGCACCGCTTCCACGATTCGAAGCGCAAATTCGTGCGAGTAGCCCTGGACCTTGCCGTTTGCGTCGAGGTAGGAAAACGGCGCAGAGGATGCGCGGTAGCCAAGGTGGATGACGCCCTCGGCCCGAATGCGATCGAGCGTGCCGGGCGCAGCAAGAGATGTCGTAGCCGCGAGAAGCGCGCCCAGGAAAAGGGCAAGCCGGAAGAAACGGTTCATGCGATCGGGTCGGTTCGGGTAGGTCTGCAGTGTAGCCGCTCGCGGGCGAAGCTCGAAATGCGCCCGCTCAGTCCCGGAACGCGATGATGCGACGTTCGCGTTCCTGCTCGAGCAGGCGGGCGGCGGCATCTGAGGGCACGCCAAGCGTTTCGAGTACCGACCCTGCGAGCTTGAGGCTCGACTCCAGCGTTTCCGGCACCACCGAGCTGGCGCCCGCCTCGCGCAGGGCCAGTGCATGTTTTTCGTCGCGCGCACGGGCGATGATGCGGATGTGCGGCATGGTCTGGCGTACGCCCTTGACCGCATGGATGGCGGCGGCGACATGGTCCATTGTGAGCACCACCGCCTGCGCCCGATCCAGGCGCAGGCGGCGCAGCAGTTCGGGCCGGCTTGCATCGCCGTAGATGACCGGCACGCCATCCTTGCGTTGCCGTGCGACGAGTTTGGCGTCGCTCTCGATGGCCAGATGCGGCACGCCCTGTTCGGCCAGCAGCTGCCCCACCATCTGCCCGACGCGGCCATAACCGGCGATGATGACGTGACCGCGCATCTCACCGAATTCGTCGGTATCGAGCGTTTCGCGCTGAACCTGGCGGCGCTCGAAATGGGCGCCGATCATGCTTCCAAGGCGAGCCACGAGCGGGGCTGCAAGCATGCTCAGGCCGACCACGAGAAGCATGAACTGCCCTGTGTCGCGCGGCAGGACGTTGAAGGACAGTGCCAGTCCGATCACGATGAAGGCGAACTCGCTGCCCTGACCGAGCAGCAGTCCGCCCTCGGCCGCACGTCCCCAGGTGAGACCGAACGCGCGCAGCAGAAAGAAGATGATGGCGCCCTTGATCAGGATCAGTCCGACCACCGACAGTGGCGTCCACAGTGGCTCCGCGACCAGGGCGCGAAGGTCGATGCCCATGCCGACCGAGAGGAAGAAGAGGCCCATAAGCAGGCCCTTGAAGGGCTCGATGGTGACCTCGACCTCGTGTCTGAATTCGGTTTCTGCAATGATCAGGCCCGCCAGCAGCGCGCCCAGCGCCATCGATAGTCCTGCGGCCCAGGTGAGCGCTGCAACGCCCAGGGTGGACAGCAGGGTGAGCGCCATGAAGGTGTCGGGCTGGCGGTTTGCCGCAATCTGGTGGAATACCGGGCGCACCACCCGGCGTCCGACAAGGTAGATCACCCCGACCGTCACCAGTCCCTTGACCGCAGCGGTGCCGAGCAGCATGCCGAAACTGCCGCCGCCATCGTTGGCGCCAAGGATGCTGATCAGGACAAGCAGCGGCACCACGGCCAGATCCTGCAGCAGCAGGATGGCAAAGGCCGCCTGGCCGAGCGGCGTGCCCAGTTCGCGGCGCTGGATCAGCAACTGCATCACGATGGCGGTGGACGAGAAGGCCAGTGCGAGGCCGAGCACAACCGAGGCTTCGGTACCGTGCTCGAATCCGACCGCCACCACGACGATCACGAGCGCCGTGATCCCGACCTGCATGCTGCCAAGACCGAACACCAGCTTGCGCATCGACCACAGGCGGTCGATCGACATCTCGAGCCCGATCATGAACATGAGGAAGATCACCCCCAGTTCAGCAAGTGTCTCGACGTCGTCCTGGCTCGAAAAGGTGACGTAACTCAGCCACGGCGTGGTTTCGATGAAACTCGCCAGTCCGTAGGGGCCGAGCAGTGTTCCCACGGCCAGGAAACCGAGTACCGGATTGATGCGCAGCCGCGCCAGGAGTGGAATCAGGATTCCCGACAAGGCGAGGAAGAGGATGGTCTCCTTCAGGAACGGGAAGGCGGCGTGTGCTTCCATGAATGTGCTGCGACTTTTGTCGTTGGTATGCCCCGCAGTGTAATGCAAGCCCGCCATGTGCCGGGGCGCGGGTGTGTGGAAACGCAGGCCGGGCACTCGCGTGTCAGGGAATTGCCGTCGTTATTGCTTATTACGTTAATGCTGTTTGTGCGCCGTAAGCGTCGTTCAAATGCAGAGTTGCGGCGTCAGAGGGAGGATTTAACGGCTTTTCTGGTGCTTTTTGCATATATTGAGGGCCTGATACATCTTGCTCCGGACGCCCTGCGAGTCATGAACAGCCGATATTCCCGCTCCATTCGAATTGCCGCTCTGCCGCTGCTTCTGGCGCTTGCACTTCCGGTTCAGGCGGACACGGTCGAGGCCAGTCGTTACTACGAGGACGGCCTGTCCCGCTACAGCAAGCAGGATCTGCCGGGGGCGATCATCCAGCTCAAGAACGCGTTGCAGCAGGATCGAAACATGCTCGCCGCACATCTGCTGCTGGCGAAGGCCTATCTTGCCGACGGTGACGTTGGGCCGGCCGAGGTGGCATTCCGGGAAGCGCTTAAGCTGGGGGTGAATCGTGCCGAAGTGGCAGTGCCGCTGGGGCGCATCTATCTGATGCAGGGCAAGCCGCAGGTGCTGATCGACGCGATTCCTGCCGATGGTCTGCCTGCTGTGACGCGGCTGGAGGTCCTGGTGCTGCGAGGCGAGGCCTACGCTGCGCTGGGCAAGTCTGCCGAGGCCACAAGCGCCTTCGCCGATGCACGTGCGATCGACCCTGCTTCTGTCGTGCCACTGGTGGCTGAAGTGCCCGTTCTGATCGCTGCGGGCAAGGGGGGCGAAGCCCGTGACATGGCAAACCGTGCGGTTGAACTGGCGCCCGACAGCGCGGAGGCACTGAATGCACGTGCCTCGGTTGCACATGCCGCGGGAGAACTGGCGGATGCGCTCAGGGACTACGAACGGGCGATTGCGGTCCAGCCCGACCACCTGGATGCGCGCGTCGCGCGAGCGGGCATCCTGATTGACCTTGGTCGCGACCCGGAGGCAGACAAGGACCTCACCGCACTTGCGGCGTTTGCGCCGTCGGAGCCGCGTGTTGCGTATCTGCGCGCGCTGCTTGCCGGCCGGCGGGGTGATTCCCTGGCTGCCGCCTCGCATCTCGAGAATGTCGCAAGGCTGGTCGATGCGCTGCCAGTGGAATGGGTTGCCGGCCAGGAGCAGCTGCTGATGACTGGCGCGCTGGCGCATCACGCCGGGCGCCAGTATGAAAAGGCTCGCAAGTACCTTGATGTGCTGACGTCGCGCTATCCGCGCAACATGGGCGCGCGCAAGCTGCTTGCTGCCGTTTATGTCGATACTGCTGATTATCCACGCGCGATAAGCCTGCTGGAGCATGTGCTGCGAGCGCAATCCGACGATCCCCAGGCATTGCACCTGCTCGGCCGGGCCTATCTCGGCCAGCAGCGCTATTCCAAGGCTTCCGGCCTGCTCGAACGCGCACTTGCACTTGGCGGCAGCGATGCGGGTTTGCGTGCCTCCCTGGGGTTCAGCCAGCTGGGTGAGGGCAAGTCGGACGCTGCGGCCGGAAATCTGCAGGCCGCGTTCGACAAGGCGCCCGGTGACCTTACGCTCGCAATGCCGCTTGCCAACCTGTACATGCGCCAAGGCGACATCAAGATGGCGCTCACCGTTGCGCAGCGTCTGAATGACGCCCTTCCGCGCAACCCGGCGGCGCTCAACCTGCTGGGGGTCGTGAAAGGGGCAAGCGCAGACCTTGCCGGCGCGCGTCGCGCCTATACCGAGGCCCTGCAGCACGATGCGGGCTTCATGTCCGCACGCCTGAATCTTGCGCGCCTCGATGTTGAGGAGGGGCGTTTCGCCGAAGCCAGGAAAGCCTACGCCGACATGCTTCGTGCCAACAGGCGCGATGCGACCGCAATGTACGAATCAGCCTTGCTCGAGCGGCGTGCGGGACGGCTCGACGAGGCGCTGCGCTGGAGCGAAAAGGCCGCAGCAGAGCAGCCCGGTGACCCGAGAATCGGCCTGGGTCTGATCGAGATGCGCTCGGCCAAGGGCGACAAGCTGGGCGCTCGCGATGCCGCACGGGCGCTCTCGGTCCGGCAGCGCGACGACCTGGGGGTGCTCGAAGCGCTTGCGCGCACCGAGATCGATGTCGGTGCGCACAAGGATGCGCAGCAGGTGCTCAAGGACATGACGCGCCTGGCCGAATACGATCCGGCTGCGCTGGTCAGGGTTGGCTATCTGCAGCTGGCGGCGTCTGACCTCAGCGGTGCAGCCTACAGCGCACAAAAGGCCCTTCAGGGGCGGGCGAAGGATGTGGGCGCAATGATCCTCGCGACCGAGGCTGCCCTGGCTGCCAAGGACTTCGACGGGGCGGAAAAACGGGCCGCCGCGCTGCGCGCCGCACATCCTTCTAACGCAAAGGGGTTTCTGCTGACGGGAGACATCGCGCATGCGCGCAAGGACTTCAAGACCGCGGCCAGTGCGTATCGGCAGGCATTCGCATTGGCGCCGTCGACCGAGTCCGTGCTGCGGCAGGTCAATGTCTTCATCGCACAGCGTGATCCGAAAGGCGGAATTCCTCCCCTCCTGCAGTGGCTCAAGACGCACCCGGACGACGACCTGGCCAGACGTGCGCTGGCCGACCTTCATGCGCAGGCGCGAGACTGGTCCGCAGCGAAAGCCGAGTACATGAAACTCGTGAACAAGGGCGTTGCCGATGCCGGCGTTTATAACAACCTTGCCAATGTCCTGATCGAGTTGCGCGACCCGGCCGCAGTCTCGATGGCCGAGCAGTCGGTCGCCCGTGCGCCGGAAAGCGGAAGTGCGCGCGATACGCTGGGCTGGGCGCTCGCGAGCCAGAAACGCTTCGAAGAGGCATTGCCCCATTTGCGTGAGGCCCGTCTGCGCATGCCCGACAGCGCGGATATCAAGTGGCACCTCGGCTACGTGCTGGCACAAATGGGAAGGCAGTCAGAGGCACGGCGGGAACTCGAATCGGCCCTCGCGAACGGGCGCTTCTTTGACGGTGAAACCGAGGCGCGCGAATTGCTCCGTAACGTGAGCCGCTAGCAGTGAGTGAAAGTGTCGAGTATTTTTACATTCGCGTTTTTATCGCGTTTTGTAGTGAATTTAAGTTGTTGAAAAGTATAAGAATCTGACTTTTGGCGCGATTTTTGCTCAAAATAGCCAAAATGCAGAGGGGTTCAAAATGAAAAAATACACCGCAGTTGCGCTTCTTGTGTCGGGGCTGTCGGCCTTCAGTGGCGCGGCGTCGGCCGCCTGGAACTGGGATCTGAGTTGCGGAACTTTTGCCTGCAGCCAGACGAGCTCCGCTTCGCAAACGAGTAATCCCGTGGGGGGGCCGTCTGTCACGGTCACAGGCTGGAGCGGCACCAATTCGGGCAGCGCGCTTGCTCAGGGCTACATCGAGAGCTGGAATGGGGTCGGAGTTCAGTACAGTGGCGAGTCGTCTGCGAGTCCGAATCATGCGATGGACAATAAGGATAAGTTCGAATCCGTGCTGCTGGATTTCGGCGCGGATGTCCAGCTTGATTCCGTTGGCTTGGGTTGGGTATACAACAACGATAGCAGGCGCTCTGACTTCTTCGTTCTTGCATACACCGGAACAACCGCATTCAGCGGCGACCTGACGGGCAAGAGCTATTCGGACCTGCTTTCGCTTGGCAGTGGATGGACGCTGGTCGGAAACTATGGCGGTAGCGGTCAGGGAGGCTATACGCTGAGTCCCGGCGCGACCTATTCCAGTTTCTGGCTGATCGGTGCAGGCGCGGTGAGCGGCACCTCGGTCGGGTATGGCAGCAACAACTATTACGACTACATGAAGGTCGCCAGTGTCGGGGGGAGCGCGAAGCCGCCGTCGCATGACAACAAGGTTCCCGAGCCGGGCTCACTCGCGCTGGCAGGGCTCGGTGTGCTGGGTTTGATCGGCATGCGCCGCCGCAAGTCCGAACGCTGAGTTGAGCAATCTTTCATCCGGAACGGCGCCATCCCGGCGCCGTTTTTCGTGGACTCAGTCTGCGGTCTGCTCGCCTTCCTCCTGTTGCTGCAGCATCCACATCTGCGCATAGGCGCCCGCGCGCGCAAGCAGTGCGCCATGCCTGCCGCGCTCCACGATGCGGCCCTGATCAAGCACGATGATCTCGTCGGCGTTCATGACCGTCGATAGCCGGTGTGCGATGACCAGTGCGGTGCGTCCGCTTGCGGCCAGTTCGATCTGCGCCTGTATGGCTTTTTCCGTTTTCGAATCGAGGGCCGAGGTGGCTTCGTCGAAAATCAGGATCGCAGGGTTCTTGAGCAGGGCGCGGGCGATGGCGACGCGCTGCTTTTCGCCGCCCGAGAGCTTCAGTCCGCGCTCGCCCACACGTGTTTCGTAGCCGTCGGGCAGGCGCTGGATGAATTCGGTCAGCTGGGCTGCGCGCGCGGCGGCGTCGACCTCTTCGCGGCTTGCGCTCGGTCGGCCGTACTGGATGTTGTAGAACAGCGTGTCGTTGAACAGCACCGTGTCCTGGGGAACGATGCCGATCGCCGCGTGCAGGCTGTCTTGGGTGAGCTGGCGCAGGTCGTGGCCATTGACGCGGATCGCGCCCGACTGCACGTCGTAGAAGCGGTACAGCAGGCGCGCAAGCGTCGATTTGCCCGATCCCGAGTGTCCGACGATGGCGACCGTGCGCCCTGCGGGGACTTCGAAGTCGAGGTCGTGCAGGATGGGGCGCTTGGCATCGTAGGCAAAGCCGACGTGCTCGAAGCGAACGCTCGCCGGACCGGGGGGCAGGGTGAGTGCGTCAGGTGCGTCGGCGATCTCCTGGTGCTCGTGCATGAGTCCGAACATGCGCTCGATGTCGGTGAGTGCCTGGCGCAGTTCGCGATACATCATCCCGAGGAAATTGAGCGGGATATAGAGCTGGATCATGAAGGCATTGACCAGCACGATGTCGCCGATGGTCATCTCGCCGCTGGCAACCCGGCTGGCGGCCTGCCACATCATCGCCGTCACTCCGACCGCAATGATTGCCGCCTGTCCGACATTCAGTCCCGAAAGCGAGTACTGGTTGGTGATCTGCGCCGACGTCCATTTGGCGAGCTCCTGATCATATCGGGCGGCCTCGTAGGCTTCGTTGTTGAAGTACTTCACCGTTTCGTAGTTGATCAGGCTGTCGATGGCGCGCGCATTGGCGGCCGAGTCGAGTTCATTGGCCTGTCGCCGCAGCGCTGTCCGCCAGTTGGTGACCTTGACCGTGAATACGATATAGGCGGTCAGGGTTGCGAGCGTGATGAGCGCAAACACGGCGTCGTACTCCACCAGCAGGATGCCCATGACGAGGCCGATCTCGACCAGCGTGGGGAGGATCGAGTACAGGGTGTAGCTGATCAGGGAGTTGATGGAGCGGGTGCCGCGTTCGATGTCGCGGGTGAGGCCGCCAGTCTGGCGCTCAAGATGGAAGCGCAGGCTGAGGGCATGCAGATGACGGAACAGTTGCAGGGTGATCTCGCGTACAGCCTGCTGCGTGACACGTGCAAACACGATCTGCCGCAACTCGGTGAACAGCGACGTGGAAAAGCGCAGCACGCCGTAAGCCAGCAGCACCGCTGCCGGAACCACGATGAGGGCCTGCCCATCGGTCAGTGTCAGCGCGTCGATCAGATGCTTGAAAGTGATCGGAACGGTGACGTTGGCGCCCTTGGCTGCCAGCAGGCACGAAAGGGCAAAGATCACCCGGTACTTGTACGCCCAGATGAAGGGCATGAGATTCTTGATCGTCTGCCAGTCCCTGCGCTCGCCGGTTTCGGGGGCGGGGAGGGCGGTCGCGGAGGCGCGTCTCATTGAATGGGGTGGTCCTGTTGTGTGATCGGGAGGGCGCGACTACAGCGTGTGATCGTCCAGCGCGAGCCTTGCGGCCAGCCCGATGAAGAGCACGCCCGCCATGCGCTCGAGCCAGATGCTCGCCCGTCCATGGCGCGCCAGCGCCCTGCCGAGTGTCCCTGCTGCGTATGCAATCGCACCGAATACGAAGATGGTCTGTAACGCGAAGACCGCGCCGAGCGCGATCATCTGTGCGGTTGCGCCGCCGTCCTCCGCGCGCACGAATTGTGGCAGGAAAGCGAGGAAGAAGAGCGCGACTTTCGGATTGATGGCGTTTGCAATGAAGCCCCTGCGCACCTGGCTCGCCCATGGGGCGGGCGTCCCGTCGCCATTGCGCACGACCTGCGCAACACGTGCGTTGAGCAGGGTCTGGATGCCGATCCAGCACAGATAGCCGGCGCCCGCCAGTTTGAGGGCGGCAAACACGGTCGGGGACGACGCCAGTGCCGCACTCACGCCAAGCGCTGCCCACAGCGTATGTGTGAAGCACCCCAGCGCGCATCCCACCGCGATGCCGAACCCGGCGGCGCGGCCGCGCGCAAGGCTCTGCCCCAGGACCATGAGGTTGTCTGGCCCGGGAGCGAGCGTAATGAGGACAGAGACGGCGAGAAAGGCGGCAAGGGTGTCAAAGGCGGGCATGGGCTGTTCCTGTTCGATCGGGTCATTCTGTTGGTCGCCGGAGTCCTGCGTCAATCCGGTACGAAGAACGCGCCGGCGAACGGCAGATGCCCGCAGAGCGTCTATTTCAAACTTTTTTTGCAGAATGGTTTGACAAGCCGGGAAACCGCCACTATAGTGCGTGGCTTCGCGCTTGGAGGGGTTCCCGAGCGGTCAAAGGGATCAGACTGTAAATCTGACGGCTCTGCCTTCGAAGGTTCGAATCCTTCCCCCTCCACCAAGCACATTTCGTTGTGCTGTTGTAGATTGCGGCACGCGAAGCGGTTGTAGAGAGTCAGCTGGCGTTTGGCATGTGCGGGTGTAGCTCAATGGTAGAGCAGAAGCCTTCCAAGCTTATGACGAGGGTTCGATTCCCTTCACCCGCTCCAGCAGTTTGTTGTAGTACAGGTTTCGGCGCCCTTGTAGCTCAGTGGTAGAGCACTCCCTTGGTAAGGGAGAGGCCACGTGTTCAATCCACGTCAAGGGCACCACATCTATCTGCCTCGTCAAGCGTGACGGTGTCGGAGTCATCGCTTCGAAATTTCTGATTCTGATTAAAAGGTATCGATATGGCTAAGGGTAAGTTTGAGCGTACGAAGCCGCACGTAAACGTTGGCACCATTGGT